>NZ_JBBMQZ010000020.1:0-100018 GCF_038900275.1 Pseudoalteromonas sp. AS71
TAGTAATGATTGAGCCAGCCCATTTTGAGTTGGCTTTTTTTATGCCCAAAATTTAGCGTGCAGCACTTATTTAAAAATTTTATTTTTTTATGAACTTAATTCAAAGAGCGGCGTCTATTATAATGCTTGTTGATTAATTGCAGTTAATACAGGTTTTATGTTGATTTCCCCTTATTTGATTACTAATTTTAGTAATGATTGAGCCAGTTCATTTTGAACTGGCTTTTTTTATGCCCATAATTTGATTTGTTTAAATCAATCTGAATAAAAATAAATAATCTTTTGTAAATTATTTTGAATTAATTATTTTGTTTTCCGGTCTACTCTAATGCCTGTTGTTATATAGCCTCACCCAGTAATATTAGTTATTTTGGTGATTATGTATTTAAGTTGCAGCTTGCTCAGGCACATGTTGATTTTCCCTTTGATTACTTAATTTAGTAATATTTTTACCAGCTTATTTTGAGCTGGTTTTTTTATGTCTGTAATTTCTTTGCTCCCCTACTTCTATTGCCTGTTATTGGTTATGATGGCATGTCTCTAAATTTTATAAGTTTATTTTATGCTCACTCAAGTACTCACTAATATTGATTGGCTAAGCGCCGGTGCTGGTGTTGCGTTAGGCGCCCTATTTTACGGCGTTGTATCAACACAGCTTCGCAAAAAGTTACATCTACAAATAAGCGAACAGCAGCAACAGCTTTCCCTATTACAAAATCAATTTGATAATAAAGAGCTGCAATATAGCGCCTTGCAAGAAGATCACGAACTGCTAGAGCATACTCACCAAGAACAGCGCGACGAAGCCCAGCATTTTAAAACGCGTTTTAGCGAACAAGAAAAACAAAGCGTTCAATACAATCATTTTTGGCGTAAAGCCGAAGGCGAGCTTGCAGCGCTTCGTGAGCAATATAATCAACGCGATGTTGAATATAATAATATGCGCACCACCCTTGAGCAAAAACAACAAAACTTTACCGAGCAACTCGCGCAAATTGAGCAAAGTAAAAATATGCTCAAAAAAGAATTTGAAAACCTAGCCAATAAAATACTAGAAGAAAAATCACAAAGCTTTAAAACCTTAAATCAAGAAAGCATTGAACAATTATTAAAACCGGTTCAAGGCGAGCTAAAAGGCTTTAGAGAAAAAATGGAGTCAATACACGTTGAAGATATAAAACAACGTACTGCGCTCAAAACCGAATTACTGCATTTACAGGCTAAAAGCCAAGCTATAACAGATCAAGCCGACAAGCTCAGCAACGCGCTACAAGGGCAAAAGAAGACCCAAGGTAATTGGGGCGAACTCATGCTCGAAAACGTGTTAGATAGCGCTGGCTTACGTGCCGGTGTTGATTATAAGCGTGAAGTGTCGTTTAACACTGAAGATGGTCGTTTGCGCCCTGATGTAGTTGTTTACTTACCACAAGGTCGCCACTTAGTTATTGATGCTAAAACATCGCTAAATGCTTATACCCGTTACGTTAACGCCGAAAATGAGCTAGATGCTAATCAAGCAATTAAAGAGCATGTGAACGCTGTTACAGCGCGTATTAATGAGCTTGCGAGTAAATCGTACGACCGTTTACCAGGTATTAACTCGCCAGAAGTTGTGGTTATGTTTGTACCAATAGAATCAGCTTTTGTAGAAGCACTTAAATACCAAAGTGATATTTACCAACAAGCAATCGAAAAAAATATACTGGTAGCTACACCCACTACCCTGCTTACTAGTTTAAATATTGTGAAACAGCTTTGGCGTTTTGAAGAGCAAACCAAATATTCAAAAGAGCTTGCAAATCGGGCTGAGCGCTTTTATAACAAGCTCAATGGCTTTTTATTGAGTATGGAAGGTGTTGGTAAGCAGCTTGATAAAGCCAAAGAAAGCTACGATAAAGCATTCTCGCAGTTATACCGTGGTAAAGGTAATTTAATTAAACAAGCATCTGAATTTAAAGAGCTTGGTGTATCGGTACAAAAAGAGTTACCTAATGAAAGTGTTGAACGCGCGCAGCTAGAGCTTGATTAAATTTGTTAAGTGTTTTCATTTAAGTATGCTAAATAATGTACGTTAGAAATCAGAGGTGTTTATGAATAATAAGATTATAGGTATTGTTTTAATCGTTATAGGTATCGCTTTAATTATGTGGGGATATGACGTATATGATGCGGCAGCTTCGCAGTTAAGCCGTGCATTTAGTGGTGATACACCAATAGAAGCATGGGCGGGTTTTATTGGCGGTGCTGTTTGTGTGTTAATTGGTATTAAAAAGCTTAAGTAACATAAATAAAATACAGCTTACTAAATAAGCTGTATTAGTTTATTCGTAATCCATCATTTTTAGTAATTCATTTAATTTACTTTCTGGCAGGCATTCGCCTTTATCCCAATAAGAGTTTAGTAGCGCAGTTAAACTGCCAATACGCTGTGATTTTTTCTGCATTTGCTCAATCAAAATGTCAGCTTCTTTTTGTTTTTTTTCTAAACGTTCGATTATTACTGTGTGGTTTAGCTCGCCGTTTTCGTTACGTAATAAAGGTATTTCGTTGAGTGAAAACCCCAAGCTTTGTGAAAATTTAATTAATTGCAGTTTTTCTAAGTTTTGTTGGGTGTACAGCCTATAACCATTAGCACTGCGAGTGGTTGGTGCTAATAACCCTTTGCTTTCGTAAAAACGAATAGTGCTGGCAGGTATGTTGGTAAGTTTTGCAAGTTCGCCTATTTTCATAACTAATAATAACTCCACTTTACATAAACTTAGTAGGTTGACCTTCAAGCTAACTTTAAGGTTATAGTTGTTTTAATGTCAATTTAATTAGCCAATAATTATGCGCAACCCTGTGTTTACCTCCTTTACCTTGCCAAGTGGTTTAGTATTAAAAAATCGTATTGCCAAAGCCGCTATGGAAGAAAACCTAGCACAAGAGGACCAAACGCCCTCCCAAGCACTTAAAAACGTTTATAGCGCATGGGCTAAAGGCGGTACAGGGCTAATTATTACTGGCAATGTAATGGTTGATCATTTAGCGATGACAGGCCCTTGTGGCCTTGTGCTTGAGCAAAGCACCGATATTACAGCCTTTGCAGAGCTTGCTCGTTTATCAAAGCAAAATAATTGCAAAGTAGTGATGCAAATTAATCACCCTGGTAGGCAAGTATTTAAAAAAATGGGCGGAAAAGTTCTATCAGCGTCAAGTGTTGCACTTAATATGGGTAAACACTCGCACTTATTTGGCGTACCAAGGGCGATGACGCAAACCGACATTGACGATGTTATTACCCGCTTTACACAAACTGCACTACAAGCCGAAAAAGCCGGTTTTAATGGCGTACAAATACATGCAGCGCATGGCTATTTACTTGCTCAGTTTTTATCGCCACTTACCAATAAGCGCGACGATAAATGGGGTGGCAACCTACAAAATAGAGCCCGCTTACTTCTCGAAATAACTCGCAGTATTAAAGCAACTTGTTCCCCTACCTTTTCGGTTTCGGTAAAGTTAAACTCTGCTGATTTTCAGCGAGGTGGGTTTGAACCCAATGACGCGCAAGTTGTAGTGGATTTATTGAATGAACTCAATGTTGATTTTGTGGAGTTATCGGGTGGTAGTTACGAAGCACCTGCCATGCAAGGTAAAACAGGTGACGAACGCACACTTGCCCGCGAAGCATACTTTTTAGAGTTTGCAAAAGCGATTAGCCACCGCTCATCAATCCCAATAATGACCACTGGTGGCATTAGTCGCTTATCTATAGCCAACAACGTGATTGAAAGTGGAGTGGCCCTCGTGGGTATTGCCACTGCGCTTGCATACCAACCAAATTTAGTAAACAAATGGCAAAACGAGCCACTGCAACTAGCCGTATTACCCAGTGTTACTTGGCAAGATAAATCCCTCGCAGGGCTTGCCACTATGGCACTGGTAAAAAGGCAAATACGACGTATAGGCGAAGGTAAGCCTGTAAAAATAAATGCTTCACCAATATTTACTTTAATTAGCGACCAACTACGTTCGGTTAAATTAACTAAGCGTTACCGAAAACGCTTTGCTAGTGAGATTAACTAAGCTTTAGTATTCATATTTTTTATTTATTAGGTTTTGTTTACTAATTTGTACACATGAATAAATGTAACCATTTTTATGTTGTATAAATGAGTATTAAGGCGTGCACCAATTTGGAAGTTTGCTTTTTTATCAAGCTATTAAAGTGCACTATTTTGTGCACTTTAAAGTACTGTACGAGTAAAGAAAATAATCATTCCTAAATGTTAATTAAAGTACGTGTTCAGCGCTCGTTAATTTAACCATCTTATTGATAATGTTGATTTTTATTGCTTTTCGTTCGCTTGAATTTGGTTGGTATTTATACTAGGTTATAGCGTAGATATTTAACCTTACTCAAGGAGAATAGTTACATGGTATCTCGCAGAAATTTTATTAAAGCAGGCGCTGCTTTAAGTTTAGGCTCTATTTTTAGTGCTTCAGCTTTGGCTGAGCAATTAAAAGTAAAAATGTCTCAAGGGCAGCTAATGCCAA
The DNA here is from genome assembly GCF_038900275.1 of Pseudoalteromonas sp. AS71. Lineage (NCBI taxonomy): Bacteria > Pseudomonadati > Pseudomonadota > Gammaproteobacteria > Alteromonadales > Pseudoalteromonadaceae > Pseudoalteromonas > Pseudoalteromonas sp. AS71. Next base: position 4,540 of record NZ_JBBMQZ010000020.1, read on the forward strand.
CTAAGGGGCCAATCGATAAAAGCGCAGTCTTGCCCACCAATGATGTTACAAACGCTAAGCATTATCGCCCAGAAGCAAGAATGGGCTTAGGTGGCCTTGCCGCTGGGAATGGCTTTAACACTATATCAAGCGATACAGAAATTTTAACAATGCTAAACGCCGCATGGGATTCTGGTATTCGTCATTTTGATACATCACCTTTTTACGGCTTGAGCTTAAGCGAAAGGCGCTTCGGTGATTTACTTCGAAACAAAAAGCGTGAAGATTATGTTTTATCCTCAAAAGTAGGTCGCCTTCTTACCCCTTCAGCAGAGCCTTTAGAAAATAGCTGGCACTGGGCTGATCACTCACCTTTTCATTATAAATATGATTATTCAGCATCGGGTACACGTCGCTCTATAGAAGATACGCTACAGCGTATTGGTGTCGCCTCACTTGATATTGTTTATATTCACGATTTGTCGCCACAAAATAGTGATATGGGAGACGACTGGCTTAAGTACTTTGATCAAGCGGCTAAAGGGGCGATTCCTGAGCTGACTAAAATGCGTGACGAAGGAATAATTAAAGGCTGGGGTTTTGGGGTAAATACACCTCACGCTATTTATAAAGCGCTTGATATGTCAGACCCCGATATTTGCTTATTAGCGCTGCAGTACTCTATTTTAGATCATAAGCAAGCACTTGATAAAACCTTTCCTATGCTTGATAAACGAGGTGTTTCGGCGGTTATTGGTGCTCCGCTTAATGGTGGTTTTTTAGCTGGGCGTAATCGCTTTAATTACTCACCTAAAATTCCTGGACCTATGCAGCAAAAATTTAACGCAATCAGCGAAGTTGCATCTAAACACGGGATTGATATTAAAACAGCTGCACTGCAGTTTGCAGAGGCGCCTTCAACGGTATCCTCAATTATTCCTGGCGCACGCACGGCAGAGCAAATTAAAGCTAATGTAGCCTCAATGAAAGTTACCATACCAAGCGAATTTTGGAGTGAGTTGAAATCTAAACAGCTTATTGCAGAAAACGCGCCCATACCTGCATAAAAAATAGGTGTGCCATTTACTTGGCACACCTAGTTATAGCTAATGTATTGTTAATTTTTTAAGCAACGCTTACTAAAAGTGTATTGATTGCTGGGCATGTGCATAAGTCCAATTAACACACTCTTGCGCTAAAGCCGCGATGGTATTTACCGCCAAAACTTAACGTTGCGGTTAAAATTTACTGTAGACGCGCTGCTTGCAGGCGTTTAAAAGCAACGCTTTTACAAAAATTATTAAACCACACATTCATTAACTCCTGCATTCGAATAAATGAGAAGCTGCGCATCTAGCGTGAGCAAGCTCTATGTCTTGTATCTCCCGATAAATAGTAGACACAAGGCGCAGATCTAATAGATAGAAGAACCTACCGATTACACTACCTCAAGCGGTAAAATGTTTTATATAACAGCTCGTAACCTTATAAACAAAACGAACACCGCAGTGAATATGTTAAAAGAGGATTGTTTAATTGTGGTTGACTAAAAGCATCATTGCGTGCCTATTAGATATTATGCGGTTTGGTATTAGGCAGCGCTTTATCCTGCTGGCGAGAGCGTATGGAACTAATTAAAAGAGCTACATATATAAAGCAAAAAGTTACTGTAAACTCCCATTACAGTTAGGCTGTAAATAGTAAGTTAGCACTACTTAGTCAATTGAGCATTGCTAACTGATTTAATTAAAAAGCACATTTACCATTATTTTTATACCATTGTGCTTTTGCTAAAATGATTGCAATACTCTACAACTTTGCTTTTATAAACTTTAAAATATCAAGCACATTGCGATTTATTAACCCACTTTTTGTATGGCTGATGCTTATCGTACAGTACATTAAAGATATACGTGTAAATGAGTATAAATACTAAAAAGCCTGCTTCTAATGCTGCGGCAGCCAGCCATGTAATATTTAAATACCAAGCGAGCATTGGCAGCGTTATTACAACCATACCCAGCTCAAAGCCACATGCATGGGTAACACGGGTTAGTAAGCTGCGATCTTTTCGGTTATGCCCTGCTATTTTATCAAACACTATGTTGTAAATGTAGTTCCACAACATGGCAAAAATTGATAAACCAATGCCTACTATTGCCATTTTTCCTGTTGCAAACCCACCAAAATAAACAGATGCAGGAACAATAATAAATAATGCAATCATCTCAAATATTAGGGCCTGAAAAATACGTTCTAATGTGTTCATATATAAATAAGTTCTTTAGTGAATGACGAGACGGTTATTTTCATTCATTATTAAGATACATGTTAGTTAGCTAGTATCGGTAAAATCGATATGTTTAGTATTGAACAACTTCAGGCATTTGTAGCTACCGTTGAGGCTGGATCGTTCTCGGCCGCAGCGCGTAGTTTAAGTAAAGCGCAGTCGGTAGTAAGTCAGCATATTATTAATTTAGAAATAGACTGTAATACAACATTATTTGAGCGTACAGGGCGTTATCCACAATTAACGGATGCCGGTAAACAGTTACTACCTCAGGCTAAGGCTGTGCTTAATCAACACCAGCGATTAACAAGCTCTGCATTAGCACTAAACGAAAAAACACCAACCGAAATCACTATCGCACTTGACGAAGGGATCCCATTTAAAACTATCGCAAGTATTATTAGCAAGCTGCAAACTAAGTATCCTTATGTATCGCTTGAGTTTTTAAGTGCATCGAGCCATGACATAATTGACATGCTAAATAGCGAAAAGCCTATAATGGGTATTATTTTTAGTGAATTAAATATACCGAGTTACTTAGACTATGAATGTATTGGATCGGTAAAATTTGATTTATATGTTGCTAAATCGCACCCTTTAGCGGGGATCAGATGTGAAAATATGGATGGCCTTCGGCTACATCGACAACTTCTTCTTCGTTCGCGCAATACACAAACAAGCAGCTTTCAGCTAAAAATTAGCCCAGAGATTTGGTATGCCGATAATTACTTTGTATTACTCGAGCTAGCAATACAAGGTAACGGGTGGTGCTTATTACCAAACCATGTAGCTCTAGATGCAGTACAAAGTGGTGAGCTGGTTAAACTTCCTCTTGAGTTTGAAGAAATGGGTTGGTTGGCTAATGTTGATGTATTACAGCATCAGCGGCATAGTAATCAAAAAGTGTTTAAAGCGCTTCGAAGTGTATTACGAGGGCTGTTATAAAATTTCTATTGTGGAATATTACTTCCATAATGATTGGGTTTTTTACCTCTTTTTTAACTGCGCTGATAAAGCCAAAATAGCGTCATCAACACAGCGTATTAAACGACTAGAGGCAAAACACATGAAAGCAATTGGATATCAACAAAACTTACCTATTTCAAACGAGCTATCACTTCAAGACATCGAGCTTGAAATGCCAACAGCACACGGCCACGATATTTTAGTGGAAGTAAAAGCAGTATCTGTTAATCCGGCTGATTTTAAAATTCGTGAATCAATGCCTGCGCCAGAAGGCGAATACAAAGTACTTGGTTTTGATGCTACAGGCATTGTTAAATCTGTTGGCGAAAATGTGTCTTTATTTAAACCTGGCGACAAAGTTTGGTATGCCGGCGATGTAACGCGTTCAGGCAGTAATGCACAGTTTCAATTAGTTGATGAGCGTATTGTAGGTAAAATGCCAACGACGTTATCTAACTTTGAAGCAGCAGCGCTTCCTCTTACTAGCCTTACCGCATGGGAGTTGTTGTTTGATAGATTAAACGTAGCGGAAAAAGATGATTCTAAAAGTATTTTAGTGATCGGGGCTGCCGGCGGTGTAGGCTCAATTATGGTGCAATTGTTAAAGCAGCGCACTAAGCTTAAAATTATTGCTACAGCGTCTCGCGCCGAAACCACATCGTGGTTAGAGGATTTAGGCGCCGATACTATTATTAATCACCGTAATTTATTAAGCGAAGAGTTTGCAGCTAAAAACTTAGGTGAAGTAGATTATGTTGTTAGCTTAAATAACACTGCTCAACACTTGCCTGAAATAGTTAAAGTTATTAAGCCACAAGGTAAGTTTGCACTGATTGACGACCCTGAAACGCTTGATATTGTGCCATTCAAAACCAAATGTGTGTCGGTACATTGGGAACTTATGTTTACTCGTTCATTATTTAAAACAGACGATATGCAAGAGCAACACGTTATTTTAAATAACGTAGCGACGATGATTGACGAAGGCCTTATAAAAACAACGTTTGGTGAGCATTTAGGCACTATTAACGCTGTTAATTTACGTAAAGCGCATCAGCATCTTGAAACGCAAACGGCTAAAGGTAAGGTTGTTTTAGAGGGTTTTTAAATAACCACTCTATAAGTACATTTTGAGTACACAAAGCAAAACCCCTAACGGGGCTTTTTTATATCTGTTATTTGTATAACTCTTTGTAATTAGGCATATGTTCAACCCAAAATGGCGGTGTACCAATATACTCTTGCACGGTTTTAATAAACTCACTTACCAATGGGGTTTGTTTACGATGAGGATAAAGCGCGTAAATACCAGTGCCCATAGTTGATAGTTTATAATTAGTTAAAAGCGGCACAAGGCCCATTTTATCAATAGGTTCTTCTAAATTAAATAAATCGAGCATTACATACCCAAGCCCTGCTTTTACTGCATCGACCATAGCGCGTACGTCACTCACTTTGTAATTTCCTTTCATTTTATATATTTTTTGCTCATCACCATGAGGCTCAGTACTTATTTTTACCTGGTCGAGACTTACATCGCCATTGCCATAGATAATAGCGGGTAAAGCTAATAAATCCTCTGGTGTGGTAGGCATTCCATGTTTTTTTATAAAATCATGTGATGCAACAAGCGCAAAGTGCATATTAGCAATTTTTTTAGCCATTAAATTAGAGTCGTTTAGTTTTCCTATTCTAAAGGCTAAATCGTAATGGTCGCTAATAATATCGTTACGCTTATCGTCAAGCATCAGGGTTATTTTTACCTCAGGATACTTTTGCATAAATATATTAATAGCGGGCTGAATATACTGCTGACCAAAAAACATACCTGAGGTAATACGCAAAATCCCTTTCGGCTTTGCCTGATATGAGTCGGCTATGCTATGGATATCAGAAAGTGTATAAATAAGAATATGAGCTTGCGCTAAAATTTCCTCTCCTGCTGAGGTAAGCGAAAACGAGCGCGTTGAGCGATTCAGCAATTGCACACCTAAACTGGTTTCGAGCTTTTTAATTTGTTTAGACAGCGACGAATTATCCATATCATGCAGTGCTGCGGCTTTGGCAAATGAGCCTTGTTGCACTACATCTACAAATAACGTTAATTGATTAGTTATCGACATATCACTCTCCTAAATCCCAATAAGGAACATCGCCATAATAGCCACTGGTAAAGTCAACAAAAGCACGTACTTTACTGGGTAAAAATTGCCTGTTTGCATACACCATGTAAAGCCCCATTGGCTCGGGTTCATAGTCTTTTAAAATGCGTACTACCCTACCTTGAGCCAGTGCCTCCCCTGCTATAAACGTAGGCTGCATGGTAATACCGCCTCCTGCAATGGCTGTGTTTAGTAACAAGTCACCATTATTAGCTACTAAGTTACTTTCAAGTTTTAATTCATTTTTTAGCTCGTCATAGCCTTTGAGTCTTTTTGTGGGCTCGGCGTGTGCATAACGTAAATAGTTATGCTCTTGCAGCGCTTCTAATGTGGTTGGCGTGCCGTTTTGCTTTAAATAGGCAGGTGATGCAAATATTGCTAAGCGAATAGGTGCTACTTTCTTCGCTATTAATGTTGAGCTTTTTAACGTACCAATACGCAGTGCTATATCAATACCTTGTTCAACTATATCTACAAATTGATCGGTCAATCGTAAATCTATTTTTAAATTTGGATGCTGGTTTTGAAAATCAACTAATAAACCTGCCAAATGCTTAACCCCAAACGACATTGGCGCACTAATACTAAGCACACCCGATACATTTTCGCTTAAGTTATTGAGTGAGTTTTCCATATCTTCAATATCAATAACGACCTGTTGGCAACGCTGATAATATTGGTTTCCGGCCTCTGTAACACTTACTTTTCGCGTTGTACGGTGCAATAAACGCGTGTGTAAATTGTCTTCCAATGCAGAAATATACTTGCTGACTAACTGTGGTGAAATATCGAGTTTATCGGCAGCTTTTGAAAACGATCCTTCTTGCACAACGGCTAAAAAGGCCTTCATAGTGGTTAGCTTATCCATTTTTAACAATATCTTGTTTGTAATTTATAAATAAATAGCACATTTATCACCAAATTAAAAAGTAATAAAATTGATATATCAAAATCAACTAATTAGGTAATAGCATGACTCAGCCCGCTTTATTTATATCTCACGGCTCGCCAATGATGGCTGTACAGCAATCGGTTACCTCTGATTTAAACTCTTAAAACACCAAGCGCTATTGTTATTTTTTCGGCGCACTTTGATATTGCTAATAATGGGATAACGCACGACATAGTGATCACTGCCGGTAATGCACCGCAGACTATTCATGATTTTTATAATTTTCCTGCGTACATGTATCAAATTCAGTACCCTGCACCAGGTGAGCCCGCACTTGCCAATACCATTGCACAGCTTTTTAGCACTAAAGGTATTAAAGCTGTGCTTGATGTAAAGCAAGGGTGGGATCATGGCGTGTGGATACCACTACGGTTAATGTATCCAGCGGCTAATATACCTATTGTTCAGGTGTCTATTAATACCCGTTTAGGCGCAAAAGCCATGTATGAATACGGGCAGTTACTTGCACCGCTTCGCGATCAAAACATATTAGTTATTGGCTCAGGTGGCATTAGCCATAACCTACCCGAAATATTTAAAAAACCACCTACGCCTAATCGCGTTCAAATGGTTAGTGAGTTTACTCAATGGGTTGAACAAAAGCTTTTAGCGCACAATACATTCGCGTTGTTAGATTATTTAAACCAAGCGCCTCACGTATTATTTAATCATCCTACCCAAGAGCACTTTTTACCACTTTTTGCGGCTATGGGAGCAGGTACAAATGAAGTTGAAAAAATATTTAGTGATATCGAAATGGGTGTTTTAACGCTTGATGCTTATAAATTTACTTAAGGGTTTGTATATATGGGAGGATTGTTAGTTGTGAGGTTGGTTTTGCTCAAAGCTGAACGCGAGTTTTTTTAACTCATTATAATAGAGCCAAGCGTTGTTGTATAAACGTCCCAAGTTCAGGTGTTCTAGGCTTAAACTTAGACTTAAACTTGAACTTAGGGTGTTTAAATTAAAATTTAATAGTTTAAAGTACCGCGAATTGGGTAATCATTTTTAGGATCGCGGATCCATGTAAGTCCACCTACCAACGTTTTTAAATTTGGGCGACTAACAGGGTTATTTGCAATATCAATCACATGCAATTTACCGTGCTCGTTTACTACAAATAGGCCCGGTTCGCTAAAGTTATGATCGGTTTCTTTTGCAAAACGCGGCTTAGAAATATATAAACCAAGATCTTGCATCGACTCTTCGGTTAAGCCATATGCAGTAGGATACGAAACATTTAAGCTTGCCATGTGTTCTTCTAGTTGTGCTTTAGAGTCGCCCGATACCGCAATTACACCTATGCCTGCATCGGCCAGTGCCGACTTAACTTCTTCTAGCTCATTTAAAAAAGATGTACAAATAGGGCAGTGTTTACCACGGTAAACAAAAATAGCTTGCCACGGTAATCCATTTTCCGACTTTCCTAAATTAATTTCGCTGTCATCAATAAGCGTCACTTTTACTTGAGGAAATGTATCGCCAGGATGTAATTTTTGCGTGCTCATAAATAGCCTTAATTAATAATAGAATAAGATTTCAGCGGCAAATATAAATGAATTTGAGCGAGTGTTCAATAATTAATTGAGCAATCGTTCAGTTTTGTTTATAGTGAGTTCAGTTACACCGATTTATGATGTTTGACTAAAGCATACTTATGACTTACACCAATGCAAAAATTGGTAAATTTAAGTGTTCTGTTTGCACTCTCTAAAAGTTAGGATTTTATTATGATTAAAGTTTCAGTTCTTTATCCAAATGCAGATGATGCCCAATTTGATTTTGATTACTATTGTAATGTGCATATTCCTTTAATAGCAGAGCTATTAGGGGATGCATTAATTAGTGGCTCTGCAGATGCTGGGCTTGCTGGCGGTGCGCCAAACGAAGCGCCTGCATATATAGCAATGGGTCATCTTGTGTTTGAATCGGTAGAATCATTTCAAAATTCATTTGCACCACATACCGATAAAATTTTGGCCGACTTAGTTAACTTTACAAACACGCAGCCACAAATCCAAATTAGCAAAATTAAGCTATAAATTTATATTTAAAATTAAGAGGCAAATATGGCAACTACACTAGCATTTGACGTATACGGCACGCTAATTAACACCCATGGTGTGCTTTCACTACTCGACGACATGATTGGCGACAACGCTCAGGCATTTTCAAATACATGGCGCGAAAAGCAATTAGAGTATTCGTTTAGACGCGGCTTAATGCAAAATTATATTCCTTTTTCGCTATGTACAAAGCATGCACTTGATTACGCCTGCTTAGCGCACAAAACCGAGCTAAGTGAAGATCAAAAAGGGCAACTGCTAGAGCTTTATAAAAAACTACCAGCGTTTGACGATGTAAAAGCAGGCCTTGAGCAATTAAAAGCAAAAGACTACCGTTTGTTCGCATTTTCAAACGGCGCTGCCGACGCGGTTCATACTTTATTAGAAACCGCCGGCATTAGTGAGCTTTTTGAAGGAGTAGTAAGTGCCGATGACGTTAAAACTTTTAAACCAAACCCTGGGGTTTATAGTCACTTTTTACGCGAAACAAATTCAATGGGCGCAAACACATGGCTTGTATCAAGTAACCCGTTTGATGTAACCGGTGCCATATCGCATGGTATGCGTGCAGCGTGGATTCAACGATCTGAAGAGTCTATTTTCGATCCTTGGGAAATACAGCCAAATACTATTGCAACCGACTTACTCGATTTAAAAGCAAAATTAGAAAGCGTTAACTAATTTTCTATTCCCTCTTTTGCTCAGGTATTTAGTGCCATGAGTGTAAAGGGGGTTTACGTTTTAACTATTTACTCCCGCCTTTATTAGCTCAATCACTGTATTCATACGTTTTGCCAACGGCCTATTTCGGTGATGGCACACATAAATAGATTCACTAACCGGATATTCTAAATGATGTGTGTTTATAAGCTGTGGTTTATTGAATGCGCCAACAGCATGAGCAGGTAATACCGTAAAACCTAGCCCTAAGCTTACAGGTTCTAGTATTAAACTAATTTGGTTAGAAAATCCCGTACGTCTTATTTGGTCAATATGCTCAAACTCACTGTAGTTTTCGCTTAGTAGTAGCTGCGCATGATGGCTTGCATCGGGGTGAGCAATAAACCCTAGTTCACACAGGGTTTGCCAATTAGGCATGTTTATACCTGCAGGCGTTACAAGTAGTAGTGGTTCTTGGCTTATTTTATGGCTGGTTAGTTCGCTAAATGTTGGAGCTTGAGTTAAAAACCCGATGTCGGCACTGTGATTTGCTACAGCTTGTTCAACACTTACATTGGGCGCAAAGCGGTAATCAATAATCAGTTCTTTATGCTCAGATTGCAGTGCTAATAATTGATTATAAAACTTTAGACCACAACTGCCCGGAGATTGAATCTTTACCGCTCCGCTGTACGGCGAATCATCTTTTAATTGTTGTTCTAAAAATTGCCAATCTTTAAGAAGTAGGCTGCCCTGCTGATATAAGTTTTGGCCCTGAGGGGTGAGCGAAAACTGCTTACCATGGCGCTCAAGTAAAGCGCAGTTAACTTGTTGCTCTAGCTTTTTAATGTGCTGACTTACACCAGATTGAGTCATATAAAGGCGCTCAGCTGTTTTGGTAAAATGATTTACCTCAACCAAAGTGCAAAACGTGTTTAACCATGTAGGGTTTATCATTACAAAACGTACTCAAAATGATGATCAATGATAATTTTACTTAATATTGGTCAATTCGTAAACTAACTCCATCAACTAATCACAAGATAAGTCACACGTTAAAGAGGAAGCATTATGAGTCATACATATCCACGTAGTTTTTCGCACATTGGTATTTCGGTTCCCGACGTTGAAAAAGCAGTCGAGTTTTATACTAAGGTTATGGGTTGGTACACAATAATGGAACCCACTTTAATTACCGAAGACAAAAGCCCAATTGGCGAAATGTGCACAGAAGTATTTGGCGAAAAGTGGGAAAAATTTAAAATTGCGCATCTATCTACAGGTGATCGTATTGGTGTCGAAATTTTCGAATTTAAAAACCAAGAAAACCCAAAAGACAATTTTGAATACTGGAAAACAGGCATCTTTCATTTTTGTGTTCAAGACCCCGATGTAGAAGGCTTAGCTGAGCGTATTGTAGAAGCTGGCGGTAAAAAACGTATGCAAGCCCCTCGTTATTACTACCCAGGTGAAAAGCCGTACCGCATGATCTACATGGAAGACCCGTTTGGTAACATCCTTGAAATTTACAGCCACAGCTACGAGCTTATTTACAGCGCAGGCGCTTATTAAATAGCACTTAGCTAAAAACAAAGACCGCAGTATTTATTACTGCGGCCTTTTTGTTTCAGTTATAGAGTTTTTAAATACACTTCACCGTCTTCTTATTCTCTATAACTTGTTTTTGCTTAGCTTGTGCAGCATGTTTTTCCCTGAGTTGAAAATATTATCAACCTCCAGAAAAGCACTACCAATCGAACTGTGTCCTAGTGAATTTATGAACAACATAATGTATTTGTCAGGAACTTTTGCTCTTATCCACAAACAGGCTACATGTCAGTACCGCTGAGATTAAAAAACAAAACATTACGCTTAATGTAAATAATATAAAGTTTTCATTTTTTGATATAGCTGCTCCTTTAAGGAGTATTTCACCGCTATTAAGTGCATCTACTCCTACATAGATCATCAACGGAATTACAAAAAATGCATTGCTGAGCTTAATAAGTAAGTCCTTTGATGAAAGACTTACTAATTGAGAAGCTTCATGGTCTTCTTCGTCTCTATTTAATAGTTCGGCTTTTAATAGCTCAAAGCGTTCAGGGTACAAAGCCCTATCAATAGACGTAATAGCTTCTTGCAATTCGGTAACAGAATATTCTGAATAATTTGGTTCCATCTATTAAAGCTTCTCCAGTACCTAACGCTTACATAAGCGGAAAAATATAGTTGACCAAAATGGTTTAGGAACAAAAACAACCAGCTATAACTTTTCATTTAACTGTATATAAAACAAGTATATATAGCTAATGGGCCAAAGTAAGAATATGGAAGCTACTAGTTTAAAGTGTCCATTTTTATATGAATGTGCTTGTGCTGAAAACCAACTTAATAAAGCTCCAATTACACATAAAATCTGAAGAATGTTACCAAACCAGTGTTCATTAAGGAAACTCATAAAACTGGTGTTTTGACTTGCAAATATAAATAACAAAAGAGCTGAGGTACCAAATAAGAGATTGCTTCTTGATTCTGATAATTTTAGTAAGAATAGGCTAAAACCATCTTCCATGTTTTCACTAAAAAGTGGATGCTTCATAGAACTCCATTTAACATCTAACAATTTTATAGGCCGCGAATCGAGCATACTTCTGCCGATGTCACGCTCATGCTTCTACTTTATACAGTTTTAACAAATTACCTAAGGCATTGCTATCAAAAGCTATTTAATATTTACAAGCAAAGTTAAGGCATATAAATGCGCGTTTCGCTCATTTCCTTGATTATGTAAGTAAGCAGCAGTTTGGCTGGCTTAATAGGTATTACAATTATATGATATTGATAATTATTTGCATTAAAAGGTTTTAAAGGTGTGTATGAAAAAGTCTATGTTAACTCTGGCGTTAGTTACGGGTTTGAGTGGTTGTAGCACAACGGCCATGGTGCCTAATAAAAGCTCATCGCTTTATTACACTGCGCTTTATAATGCACAAGCAAAGCCTGTTAGCTCTGTATTATTAGAGCCCAAGTTATTAAATGCCGATGTGATTTTAGTGGGTGAAATGCATACACATCCGGGCGTGCATTTATTTCAGGCTGAGTTATTTGAGCAATTAAGCAAAAGTAATAAACGCACTGCGCTGTCGCTTGAGCAATTTAGCCGCGCCGATCAGCTTACTTTAAACCAGTACGTTAAGGGTGAAATTGGCGAGCAATACTTAATTGATAACACCCAAGCGTGGCCTAACTACAAAAGTGACTACCGTGCGCTGGTAGAGCTGGCAAAAACGAACAATAGCGATGTAGTAGCTGCAAATGCCCCTAAAAATATAGTCACCTGTATTGGCAGGCAAGGCATAAGTTACCTAGATAAACTTGATGAAACACAGCAGAGCTTCATTGCAGCCGCTATTGATACGTCCCCCAGTGATTATAAACAACGTTTTATGACCTCAATGCACCATGGCACGCCAAGTCAAAACGAAAATTATTATGCTGCGCAAGTTACCTGGGATGAAACCATGGCAGAGTCTATCGTTAACTATTTAAATAATCATAAAGATGCGCAGGTAGTGCATATAGCGGGCGATTTTCATGTGAAAAATGGCGAAGGTATAGCGCGCGTTATTAAGCGTTTAGCGCCAGAGCTAAATGTTGTGTGGATATCGCCGGTTACAAGTGTGCAAGCTAACCAAACAGGGTATCAGTTGCAAGTTAACCCTTTGCCGCCCCGTTATGTACAAAAAGAACATCAGCAAGCCGCTTTTAAAGCTTTAGCTAAACGAGGCGAGCAAACGTATTGCCAATAATAAAATTGGGTGTATTACACTGTGTTAGTGCGATACACCTTTGATATTTAGTTAAGCGTAAATGTGCCTTTCATCATGGCGTAATGCCCAGGGAAAGAGCAAAAATACGTGTAATTAGTCCCGGCGGTTAAAGTGCTTGTGTTAAAGGTAACTTGCGTTGATTTACCACCGCCAATAATGTCTGTAGCTGCAAGCACGCGAGTATCGTTAGGCTTTAAGTAGTGGTTGCTAAGCCCTGCTGCGTTGCCATCGGTTATTATAGCTTGCATGTTTTGCTCGCTAGCAAGCACCCAGTTATGGCCCATTACATTGGCGGGTAATTTACCTACGTGGATAGGGCGTGTTGTTCTTTGATGGTTGAATTTGCAGCAGTGTGTTTGGTTTTTAGGCAAGGCAGAGCCTATGAAGTGTGGTTATTCCACATAAATAGGCGATAACGCAGCATAAATGCCAAACATGCGCTGCCCTTCGGGTTCTGCCTAGGGGCGATAAACTCTTTGTTGCTCGATTTTTACTTAGCCCACTAGGTTACAAACCTCGCGCCGCGATTTAATAGCCCCTAGATTGAACAAATTTCAATCCGCAAAGCTCAACACGCCCAAAGCTTTACGGTTACTTTTTTACAGCTTTTAGGGGCGCTTAATGTTTTAGTTGAAAACTGCATCATGTCGTCTGCATCTAGGCTGAGTGTGCATTCATCTGCATATGCCGCATTGGCACTAAGTAGTAGTGCAGTGCTTAGTAAGAGTGTTAATTTTTTCATACTGTTTCCTCTGCTGTTAGGTTATTGCGTGCTTGATTGGTTAGCGCAACCAGCGCTTTACGAAACTCTAACGGGCTGTTGCACTGGGTATTAAAGTTAATAAAGTAATTACGCTTTTGGCTTTGTATATAAAAGCCAGTGGGTAATAAGCCGCTCATTATTGGGGTGTTATCAGCTACGCTGTAGTGCTGCATTAATATGAGCGACATAGCATCTTGATGGTCGTCGTTCATGTGACTTATCATGCTTTGCTGTTGGCTTTCGTCCCAGTTTTTTGCCTCGTATTGCCATTCGTTTTGCTCAAGCCAAAATATTTTGCCAAAACCGCCAATGTAGCGCACACGTACCACGTCTAATTGCCATAATTGAAAGTCGTGTGCATTGCGATAGCTAGCGGCTTCGGGGTATAGGGCAATATAGTTATCAAGTAAAGTGTGTGCTTGCTCACTTGGCACAACAGAGCCATCACCTACCAGCGTTACTCGCCCATGCTCGTTTTGATCGCCGTAGTCGGCGGCATCAAATACGGTAAGGCTCATACGTGAGTCGTGCTTTAGATTTTTAGTGTGCTGGGCTATATCGCTAATAAAAAAGTAAACACGGCCTTGTTCGTCGCACATATAGGGGGTTACTGAGCCAAACGGGTAGCCGCGTAAATTATTAGAAATAGTCGACATGACACCGGCATTGGTTTTGTAAACCAAGGTGCGTGCATCGTTTAATGCTTGCTCTCTCATAAAAACTCCTGACGTTGAGAAAAAACCATGGGTGCATCGTTATAAGGATGAGGGTTTACGTGCAGTTTCATGGCGTACATTTGTTGTAAGTTTTGTTCTGTTAATACGGTGTTTATAGGCCCACTTTGCAACACTTTTTTGTTGTGCAGTAAAATAGCGTCGGTTGCATAAAGGCTGGCTAAATTTAGATCGTGTATTGCAATAATGGCGCTGTTGCCCTGCTCTACAAAGGTTTTAACGCAGCTGAGCAAAGCATGTTGGTGGCGCATATCAAGTGCTGATGTAGGCTCGTCTAGCAGCATTAGTTTTGGCTCAGCCGATTGTGTAAAGGCATCGAGCTGCGCTAAAGTACGCGCCATATGAACACGCTGTTGCTCTCCGCCCGAAAGCGCACTTACGCGGCGAGTTAAATACTGGTTTAAATCCATAATAGCGGCGTATTTATGTACTTTTTCGCTTTGCATTTTTAATGACTCTACATACGGATAGCGACCCATTGCAATAAGCTCAGATACATTAAAATCAAACCCTACGTGGTTAGCTTGCATCATGACTGCGCGCTGTGTTGCAAGGCGTTTTTTAGCGTGAGAGGCCAGCGGCTTAGCATTAAAAAGTACACTGCCTGTAAAGGAGTGCATACCTGCTAAGGTATGCAGCAAGGTAGATTTACCTGCGCCATTTTCACCAAGTAGTGCGACAAGTTGCCCTTGTTTAGCGCTGCCATTAATAGCGTTTAAAACGCTGTGATTATCAAAGCCAACGCTTAGGTTGTTAAACGTGATCATGACCAACCTCGCTTATTTTTCACTATTAAATAAATAAACAATGGCGCACCCAATAACGCAGTAATAATGCCAATGGGTAGCTCTGATGGCATGATCACAATGCGTGCTAGCCAGTCAGAAAGTAGCAATACCACTACGCCAATTAGCATACAAAGCGGCAGCATATTACGTAAATGTGGCCCTACCATTAAGCGGGCAATATGCGGGACTACCAAGCCAACAAACCCTATTAAACCGGTAAGCGCTACAACCGCACCTACCCCTAATGCAACGAGTATAATTACATACAATTTAAGCTTATTGGTATCTACTCCTAGGTACTGAGCTTGTGACTCGCCAATAAGGAGTAAGTTCATGGGATTTTTTAACCGCCACAGGCCAATTAGGCTAATAAGCAGTAATGGCAAAGCTTGAATAATCGTGCTCCAGCTTGCTCCGCCTAGTGATCCCATGGTCCAATAATTTATTAATCGTAGCGCGCTATCGTCGGCAAAAAAACTCAGTAGCCCAATAACAGCGAATGCTAACGCGTTAATAGCAACCCCCACCAATATAAGTGTGGTGATATTAATTTGCCCCTGCTGCTTGGCAATAAAATATACCAGCGAGGTAACACCAAGCGCCCCTAAAAACGACGCATAAGGTAAATACAACTGAGCGTTAAAATTAAACTGTGCGCTAAGTGCAATAAACGCCACTGCAACCATTGCCGCACCAGCACTAATACCAATAATAGATGGATCTGCCAGCGGGTTACGGCAAAGCGCTTGGGTTGCCGCCCCTGTTTGGGCAAGTACCAACCCTACTAATACAGCAAGCACAAAACGCGGCAAACGTATTTGCATTACTACATTAATTTGCAGTGCATCAAACTGATTAAAGTACTCGGGCGCAAGCCAAGCAATGGCTAAACGCCAATCCCATCCTGCAGGGCCGTATCCTATGCTTAGTAGGGCCAAAGCAAAAATACAAACAGAGGCTAATAGCATCCATTTATGAGTTTGGCTAAGTGTTATGGGCACAAAGCGGCTCAATGTTAGGGTGTTCATAAGCGGGTTTTATACTCGTTAAGCTCATTAATTGCTGTGGCAATACGTGGCGACATACCAAGCGAAAGCAGGCTATCCATAACAAGTAAGTTACAGCTTTGCGCAGCTTTTAATAAGCGTAGGTTCGGTTGCTTACAAAAAGCCTGCTTGCCGCCAATGCTTTGTACAACATGCTTTGGCGCAATTAAAAAGTCAGGCTGATTTACAGCAAGTACTTCGGTATTGATTACTTTAAAGCCTGAATGTGTAGCGGCTATATTAGTAATGCCCGCATAGCTAAATAATAAATTAGGGACGGTTTCTTGCCCTGCGGCAACAAGCCCGCGCTCATTAGCTGAGAGTAAAAATAGCGCGCTGTGTGTCTGCGCTTTTGCTTTTTCAGGTAGTGAGTCTGTAATGTACGTAATAAGTGATTGCGCTTTTTGCTTGGCGTCTAAATCGGTACCAAGGCGTTTAATTAGCTCAAGTAGCTCATTAACTGAGGTGGGCTTTTTATAATGAATTAGTTTAACCCCTGTTGCCTCAATTTGTTTAAGTGCTTGGCTTCGCCCTGCTCCTTCAAGCGCTAACAAGGTGGTTGGGCGCATTGACAGTACGCCTTCTGCCGCTAAATCACGGTAATAACCCACTTGTGGTAATTGCGTAGCTTGCTGTGGGTACATACTAGATTGATCAACCGCTACGAGGGTACTTTGTTTGCCCAGCGCATAAATTATTTCTGTAAGGGTGCCGCCAGCACTAATAACGCGCTCCTGTGCAAGTGCAGGTTGAGCGACTAAAGCAAACAATATAAATAGGTATTTCATTACACACTCCGGTTTTATTTTTTGGCTATTATAACCACTTAAATCTAAATGAAAATGATTATCATAATTAATTGATCTTATTTTGACTTAGTTGTAACATCTCCGTCATAAATAATAACTATTATCATTTGGAGTTGAAATGAATCCCTCTGCGTTTAGATTTACTGCTTTAGCAACCTTATTACTCGGATCGGGCACTGCATTTGCCGAAAACATAATTGACGATCATATTGTTGTGAGTGGCTCGCGCTTTGAACAAAAGCTTAAAGATGTAACAGGCTCAGTAACTGTTATTACCGAGCAAGACATAGAGCGTCAGCTAGCTGTAGATTTACAAACCATGTTTAAATACGATTCAAGCATTGCAACCACAGGCAGTGGTGCAGGCGCGCAAACACTTACTGTACGTGGTGTTGGTGGTAACCGTGTTGTATTTATAAAAGATGGCCGACGCACCAACGATGGCTATGCAGGCGGAGGGGGCTATTTAGTTGGCCGCAATTACTTTGATGTAGCAGGCGTAAAACAAGTAGAAGTAGCCAAAGGTGCTGCATCGTCTTTATATGGCTCTGACGCACTCGGTGGCATTGTGGTTATAACCACTAAAGATCCAAGCGATTATTTAAAAGATAACAGCAGCTATGTAAAAATGGCACTGGGGTATCAAGGTCAAAGTAACCAAATTGCTGCTGATATTACCGGTGCAAAAGACTTAGGCGACTTTGCAGTAAGCGCCGTTTATAGCCACCGCGACAGCGAAGAAGTTCAAAATTACGACGAAAACTTACCCGGTTATGATGCAAAGTCGGACGCTTTATTAGTTAAATTTGAGCAACAGCTTGATGAAAAGCGCACACTTAAATACACCCTTGATTACTTTAATCAAACAATTGAGCAAGAAATAACTCCCGCCATTCAAGAAACCGAAGAAGACGACACGAGTTGGTCACTGGCGCTAGATTACCATTCAGAGGTAGCTACAGCTGCGTTTGATAAATGGTACGGGCAAGTGTCTTATAGTAGTTACGAGCAGCAAAGCGATCAAATTAGTGGCGCAAGCACCTACACCGATTATAACGACTATCGCTTTGAGCAAAATATTTTAGGTTTAAAAGCGATATTTAATAAAGAGCTTAAAGGAGAAACCACCGATCACGAAGTGGTATACGGAGTTGATATCGACTTATACGACACCACTCGCCCACGTTTAAAAACACGTGTTTTAGCTGATGGCACGGTTGATTTTACAGACCAAAAACAAAAAGCATTCCCGGGGGCTGACACCTCTTTAATTGGCGCTTATGTACAAGACAGTATTTCGTTTAAAAACAGTGCCTGGTCGGTTATTGCAGGCGTGCGATATGATTACTACACCCTAGAAGCTAAAAGTGATGAGCTTTACGCTGATGCGCAGCTTGATGATATTACCGAATCTGCTTTCTCGCCTAAGCTAGGTGTTATATACCAAGTGGATGATAACTTATCGTGGTACGGGCAATACGTACGAGGCTTTAAAATACCACCGCACGACCAAGCCTATCAAAGCCACGGCGTTGAGCCGTTTTATCAAATATTACCAAACGCCGATTTAGACCCAGAAAGCAGTGACTCATTTGAGCTTGGGCTTAGGTACGCCAGCAGCGATATTAGCGTAAACTTAAGTGCTTTTTATGCAGCATACGATGACTTTATAGAAACCGCCGTAGTGGGTGTTGAGCCAACGTTTATTCCTGGCGTAAACAAAACGCTGTACCAATATCAAAACATTAGCGAAACCCAAATAAGCGGTGTTGAAGCCGGAATTGCCATGTATGTCGCTGAAAATTTACTATTAGAGGCAAACGTTGCTTACGTTGATGGTGAAAACAAAGAAACCGATCAGCCTCTTACCAGCATTAGCCCTTTAAACGGCTCAATATTGTTAACCACAGAGCAGAGTAATATTAATTGGACTGCGGCTTGGCGTTTAGCTAAATCGCAATCGGATGTGGTGCTTGATGCAAACGGCGATAAAACCACACAAGGGCATGGCTACGGTATTGTTGATTTATACGCAAATTACGAGTGGCAAGCGTGGCAGCTAAATGTAGGCGTACTTAACTTGCTTGATAAAGAATATGTACCCTTTGAGCTAATTGCAGGGCAATCACAAGGCGCTGATTTTAGCCAATACAGTCAACCTGGGCGTAATTTTTCAGCCAAAATAAGCTATGAGTTTTAATTAGCTCCTAGAAAATTAAATAGCAACAAACGCTGCATGAAGCTGCAGCGTTTGTTGAGTTTATTTTTAAGATGACACCCAACCTAATTTTTTATTTATTGATTCCTAGATTCTAATTGGAAGTGCACCACCTAATTCATCATGGCTAAAGTACAAAATTAACGGTGGGTGTCATCTCAAAATTTCATCTTAAAATTTACTAAAAACAAAGCAACACTTTATAAAACCAGCGATTTAAAGCCAAAATCACTGGTTTTATAAATTAATTAACTGCAAAGTCTTTTGTTTCTAAATAGCTTGGTACGGTTTTAAAACATGCCTCTAGTTTGCTTTTAAGCGCAGTGCTTATCGAAGCATCACACTTCAATTTCCCGTTATATTTACTCATAGTAAGCGGTACTAAGCTTAACGAGTCATAGCTTGGCTTGCTTTGTATTTTATGAATTACTAAACCTTGCTGCTCTGTTAGCTTTATTAATGCAAACACTTTTTTTTGTGCTTGATTAGTCGTTATTTTTTCAACATATAGCGGGTTTCTAAAGGTTAGCTTTGTAGTAAAAAGTGCGTTGCCACCGCGTTCAAAATGGCCATTGAATATAGTTACATTTAAGGTGGGTGTCTTTTTATTTATTAATAAATTTAGGTCAAATTTGGTTGGTAAAATAGTGATCTGACGTTGCTCGTCTGCTGCTTTATTTAAAATATTTTTGATTGTTTTTAAGTGGGTGTCATCCGTAGTTACTTCATACACTATTTGGTAGTTGTGTGGAGGGGCGTATAAAGGCATGTGGCTGGCAAGTACTTTATCGCCGGCTAAAATAAGCGCCATACCATGGAAGCCATTATAGCTGTGGGTTTTGTGTGAATTGTGTTGAGGTGTATTTGCGTGCGCTGCACTCGATAATAAAATAAAAAATAGCAGTATGTGTTTCATGTTAGTGCTCAAAAAATATATATAGCGCCACTATAAGCTGATTTTTATATACAAATAATCGATAATAAGTGATTAGTTGTTTCCTTTTAGTTAATACGGTTTGGCGCTATGCATTTAGATGACATTGAAAAAGTAATTCATATGGCGGGTTCGCAAAATCTGCATACAACCGCTAAGCACTTTAATATTACCCCAGGTGCGCTGTCTAAAACGCTAAAAAGGTTGAGGCAAATTTAGCCACGGAGCTGTTTAACCGTGTAGGTAAAACCTTAGTACTCAATGATAAAGGCAAAGAGTTTGTTAAGCACAGTAGCGATTTAGTTCATAATTACCAGCAGCTTACTAGCCGTTTTAAAAGCGATAATCATAAATTTAATGCGGTTATTGCAGGCCCTGCCATTTTACTCAAAAGTGGCGTTAAAAAGCTGCTTACACCCCTTAGTAACCTGCCTTGCTCGGTGCGTATTAATAATGTATTTGAAGGTGAAGCCATAAGCCAAGTTGCATCAGGTTCGGCGCATATTGCGCTAGTTACTCGCGAGGCATTAAACAACAGCTCACATACTAATTTAGTGGCGGTTGACGTATTTAATACTGAGTTTAGTGTAGCTGCGTCTCCTTCACATCAGCTAGTACAAAAAGGCTTTTTAACACTCAATAAAAACCAATTACTACAGTTGTCTTTTGCATGCCCGTTGTTTTCACCACTGTGCGGCCTTGAACAAGGTATTGGCTCCGACGGCTGGCAAGATGAAATAGCCCCGCGCAATATTGTATTTAGATGTAGCGATTACAGTGCATTAATAGAGGTGATACAAAGTGGCTTGGCGTTGGCATATTTACCAAATTTCGTGATTGATGATTTAGCACTTACAAAAATAACTGTAAAGGGGGTTAACAGTCACTACAGCGAAGGCATAGTAGTGATTTACAAACCATCAACAGCAGATGGCTGGCTTAATAAACTGATGCACTCTCTGTAAAGTATTTATCACTTTGAGTTCAATGCAAAGTTAAGCTGCGCTTAGCTAATATCTGCCACTACACATTGGTTACGACCATGCTCTTTAGCATGGTAAAGCGCTTTATCGGCACATTTATATACTTGGGCAATATCAGTACTATGCACAGGCCAGGTCGCAATGCCTATAGAAATAGTGATGTTACCTATAGTGTCCATCTCCGTCGACTCTACTGTTTTACGTAAGCGCTCAGCAATTTTAAAGGCGCTTTGGCTATTTTCATTAGGTAGTATAAGGACAAACTCTTCACCGCCGATTCTCGATACTATATCGTCTCTTCTTGATAGTTTTTTAATTATATTTGTTAGCGAAACTAAAGTTTCGTCACCTTTGTCATGTCCAAAAGTATCGTTAACGCGTTTAAAAAAATCGATATCAATTTCTAATATAGCGAATGGGGTTTGCTTTAGTGTTAGTTGGTTAAGTAGGCCGTTTAAGCTTCTTCTGTTATGCGTATCTGTTAAAGGGTCTGTTTGTGAGTCATGGCGCAGCACACCTATTTGGGCTTGTAATAATGCAACTTCTCTTAACATAGCTAACTTCAGTTTCTGACTTTCAAAATACCACGACTTCACATTTTTAAGTTTTTCTAAGCTTGAAGGATCGTCGAGTGTATTTGCGTTATCGGCTAAGCGTTTTAGTGGCCTCGCTATAAAATGTGCAAATAAGCCAATAAAAATAAACGTGACTAATGCCATCGGTATTGTTTGCTTAACCACTTCAATGGTTAATGTATCAAGGGAGGAGAGTGTTGATTTTAAAGGTCTCTGTGCCACTATTCCCCAATTAGATAAAGTAACAGGTGCATAGCCTGCGAGCATTGGCTTGCTTAAGCTATTAATAACTGTTGAAGTGCCCATTTCGCCACTTACAACAGCGTCAATCACAGAGTTGTTAGCAATAACGTTGCCGATTCTGGCAGGTTCTGGGTGATATAAAATGCGCTTATTTGAGCTAACAACATAAAGATATGAGCCACCTTTGTAGTAATGTTGTTCTAAAAGCTCATTTAAAATGTTTTTCTCTTTTAAATAAAGAGAGCCACCAATATAACCTAAATACTTACCTTCAAAATCAAACAAAGGGTGCGATATAAAAACAATTAAATTATTAGCTGCTGATAAATAAGGCTCACTAATTAATGGACGTTTTTCTTTTAGGGCTTCTATTGCACCTGGAGACTGTATTTGTTGACCTATTATACTTTCTAAACGAGGTGATGTAGCTGCAATAACGCCGTGTACATTTATCACAACAGAGTTAAAACTATCAGTTTGCTGATTTAAGCGAATGGCTTCATCGTTTAATAATTTGGAGTTATTTGGTGATTGCTCAATAATTTTAGCCGAGTATTCAAGCTGCTGAAGCGCAGATTTTAAAAAGTTATCGGTTGTGGAGGCTAGTTTTTGAGCATAGGCTAAGTTACTTTTTAGTGTATATGATGTTAACTGCTCTTTTTGAACCTGGTAAGTAGAATAAAAACTCCCTACCAATGTGCTCAATGCTGCAGATAATGCGAGTAGCAATATAAGCAATCTTAAGTTTAAAGCGGGTAGTAATTTATATAGCAAAGCAGCATCCCAAAGCACTAAAATTCAGCGCGTATTATACGAAGTTAAGTATTATACCCGTTTAAGTGTTTTTAATTAAGTTGGTTTGTTTAATTTAGCAACTAAGCTTTAGCAGATGCGTGATAAATAATATATTTCAGCGTTGTAATTTTATCCTTTAATCAGTAAAACTTTAGTCGACTAAGTGAACGCACTGAGGTTGTTTATCAAGCTTTAAGATATAGCTTGTTGATGTCGTATAAAAAGGCAATATGACTAATAGATAAGTCAGAGTGTATGGCTATTAAAAAAGTTAATATGAGGTCAGGACTAAAAACATCACACAAGTATATAAAAAAGGCCAGAAGCAAAAGCTACTGGCCTTTCATTAAAGCCGTCATGTGTTTAGAGACGACGGGATGTTATTTAAACTTATTTACTAACGTTTTTACGACGTCTATTAAACCATACTAATGGAGTAAGTAATAAAGCTATAAAGCCAAAACTACCACCACCGCTAGATTTTGCTTCTGTTACAGGCACTGTTGCTACCGCTTCATTTTTTACCATTACAGTACTTTGTTGAGTCACAGTTGTTACACCATCGCTTACGGCAACTTCAAAAACAAGCTCTTCATCTGCAGTAATAGCTGCAGGTGTGAAGCTCAAAGTTGCTGTATCAGTACCAGTGAGCGTAGCATCACTACCGCTAACCTGGGTCCAAGCATAAGTTAGTGTTTGACCATTGCGATCTGACGCTGTTGCTGTAATTGTTCCTGTAGCAGATTCAGTAATTTCCGCTGATGCGCTTTCGACTAAAACAAGTGGAGCTGCGTTATCACATGCTAATGAATCACCCGCTACAAGTTCTGAAAATACAGGAGATAAAACGTTAGACATAGTTAGGTTATCAATCCACCAACCTAAATCATCAACTGCGCCATCTGATGAGATTCTAAAGCGCACT
This sequence comes from Pseudoalteromonas sp. AS71, assembly GCF_038900275.1. Lineage (NCBI taxonomy): Bacteria > Pseudomonadati > Pseudomonadota > Gammaproteobacteria > Alteromonadales > Pseudoalteromonadaceae > Pseudoalteromonas > Pseudoalteromonas sp. AS71. Next base: position 28,258 of record NZ_JBBMQZ010000020.1, read on the forward strand.
TTTACTAAGTTGCCGTTTAGAGCGTCACCAAAGTTGATAGTTTCATAATTACCATACGCGCCACTATCTTGTACGTTATTACCTGTGTATGTTTCACGTTCTTGAAGCTCTTGAGAATCGTTTTCGATTAGAACAGCGTCATAGCCAATATCAAATGTGCCGCCAATTTCAGTAGCATCAACCCAGTCACCACCATTAACACTAACTTCTACAACACCACCATCCCAGTTTTCCTCGATACTATAGAAATGCCAGAATGAAATTTCAAAGTCGCCAGAGTAACCGACTTCGAATGACTTGCTCTCTACTGCTACATCCGATTGGAAGCCATTATTTACAAGGCGCATTGCTTGTGTGCCTAGCCCAAAGCCACCTTGTTCAAAGAATGCAATATTACTACTATTATCCATTACTTGAGTGCCAGCAGCTAAATCACCACCAAACATTACGTTTTCTTTTAAATCTAATAGTGATGAACTTGCTACTTCCATATCATCTGAAACTACAGCTCCAACAGGCGTTTCTGATTTAAAGCCCATATTTACTTCAAACGTAAGTGTTTGATCAAGCGCTTCAACGATATCATCATCCGTTTCAATTTCAGGGAATGTGACTTCAATTTCTAGTGTTTCAGCTGTACCCGCTTCGTTCAAAGTAACTTTAATATCGTTACTTGTTATTGCTTCGTACGGTTGAACTTCACCAAAAGTAAGTAGGCCATCATTTTCAAATGTTACATCATGATCGCTTATAACTGTCAGTTGTGCTGTTGTACCACTAAGTACTTCACTACCACGGTTAGTAATTGTTACGCTAACCGTACTCGTTTCGCCTTTATCTAAAATATTGTCGTTAGTACAAAAACCAAGCTCTGTACCATTGTACATGTTGTTTAAGTCAGCACTTGCAAATGCATAGCTAGAAAGCTGTGTTTTATCTGATTCAACTACACCAGTAAGGTCTTCACTGAAACGATCTGGCGATACTGCGCCAAGACCCATACCACGTTTAGCAAATGCACCTACCATTAATTTGTAATCAGCAGGGTCTACTGCATAGGCAGCAGCTAAAATAGCATCACGTGCTTCAGTGTAGGTTGGTGCTATAGGTGTTAATTTGTAACCTGCAACTAAGTAATCTGCCATTCGAGTTTGTGCTTCATTAAAGCCATGCTCGTTAATAAGTGTTACGTAGTTTTCCCATAATACAGTTGCCCAAATTTCGCCGGCAGCATGAGGAGAAGCCACGCTTGTTGGTGAAATACCAATATCAGCACCAGCATTTTCAGTAATATGTCGGAACGACAATGCATTTACATCTGTATCAGTTGAATAAGGAAGACGACGAATACCGAAGTAGAAATCTTCTACAAATGTGCCGCTACCATATGCTTTTTGGAACTTATCGTTACCTGTAATATTTATATCGCTTTCTTTAGCGATAAACATTAATGAGTGGAAATCGCCCCAGCCTTCGCCCATTGCGCGGCCTTGGAAGTTAATAAGGCCTGATGAATTACCGACTAAGCGGTTACTAATGTAGTGACCCCATTCATGAGCAATAATACCATTATCAAACGTACCATCTTTTAATGTTGCTTTGGTAAACATGTTTACAGTAACAACTTCACGAGCATCAATTAGGTCATACATTGCATGACCATCAGCGTAATTTAAACCCATATTTGGAATAGTTACAGTATCGTCTTCACCGCCCATTGGTGCCGGTTCTGCTGTATCTGGGTCATTATTAACAACGATAGTTGCTATTGCACCTGCATCTTGTGCATTTTTTACTTTAATTGTAAATGAGCATGAGCCACGGTCTACAATTGCAATTTTACCCGCTAGTTCAGCTGCATTTATAGCAGGCTCACAACCATCATTCACGCTTGTTGAATCTACTGTATTTCCATCATCTAAACGAACAACTTCTGCAGCCACATCACTGAACTGGTATTTGCCAAAGCCAGATTCTTTTGTAGAAGCTAAAAGGCCTAAAGAGTCATGTGAAGTTACAGTAATACCAAAATCTACACCAACAACGGCATCTTTACTGTTGTACAAGTACATTTGCATACGTGGGCTAGCACCATCAGCTGGCGTAGACATATTTGCGTTATTACGACCTGAGTTATCTTGAGCCTGTGCTTCAATCGGGTCACCTTCTACGCCGCCACGACCAAAGTTAGATACTTGAGCTACATTTGACGTTTCATCAAAGCCATGATCATAGAAAAAATCATGTAAAAAGTTATTCATATAAAACAAGTTAACAATAGCCGCTTTACGATTTGCGTAGCTATTTGCAACTTCATCTACTTGATAAGGGTAGTCAAATGTGAAGTCTGCTGTTGTTTCAGCAGTAAAGTCACCTTCACTAAAGTCTTGAGGTGCAACTACATCTGCGTAAGCAAATACGTTATTACCTGATGTTGTCGTTGCATCATCAGCTAACCATGGGTCCATTGTGCTTAGTTTGCTGTAGTAAGATAGAGATACCATTGGCGCGTCTAAAATCTCAGTCTCGTCTACTTGCCCTGGGCCATCTGCAGGAATTACGTCACCGTGCGGGCTTTCCATTGGGTAGCCATCTTGGTTAGCGTAAACACGGTAATTAAAGTCAGCTGCATGAGATTTCAAATCTTTCGCAAAATATACTTTGCTGTTATTCGAATCTACTACATAACTAAAGTAGTCACTTTCTAAAGAGCCAACTTCTGCTACTTCTACTTCAATGTAGTAAGCAGATTTAAGCTCGCCTGCAACTTCAAAAAACACTTCTTTTGCACGTGGTGTACCTAAAACAATCTTAGAGTCATCTAATGATTTAGCCTCATATTTTGCATATCCACCTTCATTACCAATTTTACGAAGTGAGACATCAATATTTGCTAATTCACTAAATGCTTTTTTTATACTTTGCTCAGAGCTTACAAAACCCGTTAATGCAGCAAGTTTATTTTTAGATGACGACGTATCAGCAAAATAACCCGAGCTTGCTACTAGGTTGTACTCTTTATCCATCAACAAGTTGTATTCGCGGTTAAAAACTTCTACACCGTTTACTTGTTGTTTATATTTAGCACTAATAGAACCACGTCTTTGCTCTGATAAATCAACCATAACAGCAGAAGATGCTGTTGCTTTACGGTTACTAATACCTGTTAAAGTTTCAATATAAAAGTCAGCAGCATATTGATTACGGTTATCAGCTGCGATTAAAGCCATGTCAGGCTTACGCTGACCTATTGCTTGCCATAAAAATGTTGCTTTACCCATTTGTGCATCGTAAATAGATTTTTGACCCGATACAGTGGCGCGTTCGGCTAAGGTTCTCTGCTGAACAGCAGCTAAGGAAGCACCCTGAGTAACTGCATTTGTAGCACTTACATCATAAAATCGAGTTTGTTCAGCGGCCGTTAGCTCACCTGCTGCTAATGTTGATGCTACAACTATGGCAATAGTTGTTAATTTAAATTGAGACATGTATCCACCTGTTTGTATTTATTATATTAAAACACTTGATGTTTTTTAATTGATTATTTTATGTAAACGCATAGTTAAGTTGTTAATATACATGCTTGAATGAAGCTGAATAGCTTTAAATTTAGAGAAAAGTAAACAAAGGTAAACGAATGCAAAAAATAATTTTTACAAGCTCAGTGCCAATAATTGCAACTTTATTACTATCTGCATGTAATAACAGTGAAAAAACAGAGGTTAACAACTCTCAGGCGCTACCTAAAACAGCAGAAATCATTATAAAAGAACCATCTAAGAACCAGAAAACTGACACTATTTTTCCTAAAAAAGAAAGTAGTCAAGGTATTATGAAAAAAGCATCTAAAAGCATAAATTCATCGGGTGATAAGCTTATTTTTAACTCTGAGCAGTTATTTAAAGGCGACGTTATTTATAATCAGAACTTAAAGCAAAAAGGTGTAGTAACAGGTACTCTAACCATTACACTAAATACCGATTCTTTGCCTGATGAGTTAAAAAATAATTATGAGTTAGTTAAGTCGACAGCTCACAATTACACATTACTTGTTGAAAAGGATGTTGATATTGCAGGATTATCTAAAGCTCTAAATAATTATAGCTCAGTGATCAATGTAGAAGTTGCAATTGATTATTCACCTATCGAAACACACTTTTAATCAGCAACAATGCACTTATTACTACCACATTTGTAAACTTGGTCTATTTCTTTGCTATGTTCAGGCCAAGTTGCATTTCCAGTGTGGATGATCATAAACTCAATGGTTTATGTATCTATAGGTTCAGCGGTTTCACGTAATCGCTCTGCTATTTTGTGCGCACTTTACTGTTCTCATTAGATAAAAAAAGTATAAATTTCTCTCTACCTAAACGCGCCACAATATTGTTTTTTCAAGATGATTTTTAGCTGAATAGGCAGGTTGTTGTATTGCTGATTCTAAAGAGTATCAGTTGTTGATGCCAGTTTATTAGCGTAGGCATAGTTATTTTTTAGTGTAAGTTTTTAACTGCTCCTTCTGTGCTTGGTAGGTAGAATAAAAGCTACTTGCTAAAGTACTAATAAAGCCTGTAATCGTTAAAGGAAGAATAAGAAATCGAAGATTAAGACTATTAAGAATTTTTTCGAAAATGAATGCCATCCTAAGTATCAGGCACTCAATACTTGCATCTATAGTTGAGTATAAAGCCTGCAATTACACCCTATTAAAAATTTATTACCTAATATCAATAAAGCCAGAAAAAATATAACTTTTGACTAAGTTCAAAACTATAATTTTCTTTAATTTTTACAGTACGTTAATGGTTTTTGTAAAGAAAACCTTCTTTTGCAGTTACTTTAAAAAGTAGTTAAGCTGCGTACACTTATCTACTTTTTAGCTTTGGAGTGTGTTTTGCTAAATAAGTGTATTGTATCGTCTATTGTTTTTATATCTGGGTGCTTAATGCCATTACAATCCTCGTTTGCTAAACCCGTGCTTTCTCTTGAACAACAACTTGGCCAAAAGCTAATACTCGACTTTCGTTATTTTTGTCAGCATGGTACGAGCACTAAATGCCGAATACCAATGACCGAGTTACCTAATGAGCTTAGTACCGCTATTGCTAAATACGATATTGGTGGAGTTATTTTATTTTCTGAAAATACCCAATCGATAGAACAAACCATTACGCTTAATAGCCAATTGCAAACAGCGGCGAGTAAGTCCAGTAGTAAGCTGCCCCTATTTATATCAATAGATCAAGAAGGTGGACGTGTGGCGCGTTTACCACGCGACGTTGCTACATCATTTACCGGTAATATGTCGATTGGTGCAACGTACAAAAAACACGGTACAAGCTTTGCGAAAAAAACAGCAACAGTAATAGCTAAAGAGCTAAACTCGCTGGGTATCAATGTAAATTATGCGCCTACCGTTGATGTAAATATGAATCCCGATAACCCTGTTATTAACGTACGCTCATTTGGTGAAAACCCAGCATTAGTGAGTAAATTAGGTGCTGCACAGGTAGCAGGATTTGAGAACAACGGTGTTATTACCTCGTTAAAGCACTTCCCGGGCCACGGCGATACAAACGTAGATAGCCATACAGGTTTGCCTAAAGTAAACCATGCAAAAGAAGTTATTTACGAGCAAGACCTAGCACCGTTTAAACACATTATCGCCAAGCAAAACCCCGGCATGATAATGACGGCGCATATTCAATACCCAGCGCTCGATAGCACAACGTTTGTAAGTGTTAATGGCAAAACCATGATAAAGCCGGCCACAATGTCGCGCGCAATCATTACTGATATTTTACGTGGTGAGCTTAATTACCAAGGTGTTGTAGTAACAGATGCGCTTGATATGGCTGGCATTAGTAACTTTTTTACACCAACTCAAGCGGTAATTAATACGTTTGCGGCTGGGGCTGACATTGCCTTAATGCCCGTTGAAATTAGAACGCCCGATGACTTAAATAAGCTCGATGACCTTATTAAAGAGCTTGTTGCAGCGGTTAAATCAAAACAACTTGATGAGCAAGAAATAGCACAATCTGCGATGCGTATTACCTCTCTTAAAAATAAATTTAGATTAAGCACTAATTTTGACCCTATTACCGCGCTTACTGAAGCTAAGCAGGTTATTGGCAGTGCAGCACATCGTGAAATAGAAGCGCAGCTTGCTTTAGAGGCAATAACGCAGGTTAAAAATAATAACAGTACTTTGCCGCTTAATTTAAAAGCAGGAAGTAATGTTCATATTATTATGCCCGATACGCGTAAATGTATGGCAATACAGCAAGCGATTGAAGCTGTCAGCCAGCAAAAATTCACCTATAGCTGTAGTAGCTTACAAGGGTTCGACCCTGCACTCGCAAAAGCGCAAATACACGCTGCAGATGTTGTTATAGCCGGCAATGCAACACCTAACCAAAGTGCGGTAGAAATTGGCGGTATGGATGATTTAAAAGACGATCCTAATTTTGCACTTAATAATACCGAGCAACCAAAAGCACTTGAGTCATTATTAAATATGGCAAAAGAGAAAAACAAAAGCACTATTTTTATAAGCCTAAGAGCTCCCTACGACATTGCTAAATTTGGCAATTATGCAAATGCTGTACTTGCATCGTATGCATACAATATTGATGTTGATAAAAACGATATTGTATCAGGACCTGCTTTTAGTGCACTTGCAAAAGTGTTACTAGGAGAAGCACCGGCTAACGGCGTATTACCTGTCACAATAAAACCGCAAAAGGCGCACTAATATGAAGCTCAATTGTGATTTAGGCGAAAGCTTTGGCGCATGGAAAATGGGGCTAGACGATGACGTTATGCCACATATTGATATGGCGAATATTGCGTGTGGGTTCCATGCAGGTGATGCCGACGTAATGGCAAACACTCTTATACTTGCCAAGCAAAATAACGTACAAATTGGTGCTCACCCAAGCTACCCAGATAAGCAAGGTTTTGGTAGGCGCTCAATGGTACTTAGTGAAAAAGAGCTTACTAATTGCCTGCATTATCAAATAGCCGCTATTGAGGGCATGGCTAAAGTGCAAGGTTTAACACTTAGCTATATAAAACCGCATGGCGCACTTTATAACGACATGATGGCTGATGGTAAAATATTACAAACCGTTATAAATGCAATTGCCAGCTACCCAACAGATTTAAAACTAATGGTTTTAGCAACTAAAAATGCTAATAAGCATATTCAAATAGCTAAAAGCTCAGGAGTTGATCTAATACTCGAGGCCTTTGCAGATAGGCAATACACCGACGATGGGCATTTAGTGTCCCGAACACTTGAGGGCAGCGTTCACAACAAAGCTGCATTACTAGAGCAAGTAACTCAGCTTTTATCCGATGGCAGCGTGACAACACGAACTGGAAAAAAACTAACGCTCAACGCCCATAGCTTATGTGTACATGGCGACAACGCTGATGGCATAGCACTTATAAAAGATATAAAAGCCCTGTGTAACTAAGCTAAGTAAACTTTTACACAACCTCAAATAGAAGCTGTAAACCCCCTTTACAGCTTTAACTCATAGAGTTAAATAAGAGCTTCATCGCATCCTACTGTTAATTTAATAATCCCTAACATATAACTACTTAGAAAATTAAAAAAGTAACAACAGGGATAAAAATGAAAAAGTTTTTAACACTTAGCCTCGTTTTAGGCTGTAGCAATTTAGCCTACGCTGAAAAAAATACACTACAACTGCAAGATGTATTTAATTTAGAATATGCCAATCAAATAGATATAACCGAAGACGGTAAAACGGTTTATTTTGTGCGTAATCGCATGGATATAAAAACAGATCGTAAAGTGGGGAATATTTGGTCTGTTGATTACAAAACCAAACAAATGCAGCCATTAACCTCTGGCGTGCACATGGATTACTCGCCAGTACTCTCTCCTGATGGCCAACGCCTTGCGTTTATATCAACCCGCGATGGCAGCAGCCAAATATATATTAAATGGCTTAAAACAGGTGCTATGGCAAAAATAAGTAACTTAACAAGTAGTCCTCGTGCGATTACATGGAGCCCTGATTCCAACCAATTAATATTTAGCATGTTTGTTCCAAGCGCTAATTCAGCACCAGTGAGCTTACCAGGTAAACCAAAAGGTGCAACGTGGGCAGAGCCTGCTAAATTTATTGATGATGTTTACTACCGTTCAGATGGTGGCGGTTACATACAAAAGGGCTTTAGCCAATTATTTTCCATAGATGCCAACGGTGGTAATGCCAAACAACTCACTCATGATGAGTTTGATAACGCGGGCGATGTAAGTTTTAGCAACGATGGTAAGTCGCTTTATTTTTCTGCAAACAGGCACACAAACAACCAACTAAAACCCACAAACAGTGAAATTTATAAACTCGATTTAGCTTCGCAAAATATAACAGAAATTACCGATAGAAATGGTCCTGACGAGCAGCCTAAAATCTCTCCCGATGGTCGTTACTTAGCGTACACAGGTTACGATGATAAACGCACTAACTACGAAAACGCTCAGCTTTATATTCGTGATTTAAAATCTGGAGAGACAGTTAGCTTAACGCCGAATTTTGACCGCAGCGTAGGTCAAATAAAGTGGAGTGCAAACTCCAAAGGCATATACTTTAGCTATGCAGATAAAGGCCAAACTGCCCTTGCGTATCAACCACGCAGTGGCAAGCGTAAAATAATAACAACCCAAATTGGCAGCGTTGCATTTGGTCGCCCTTATTCTGGTGGCGACTTTGATGTAAGCGAAGATGGCGAAGTAGCCTTTACCCTTGCCGATAGTCAGCGCCCTGCTGATATAGCAACAATTAAACGCGGTAAAGCGCAGCGTTTAACTACCCTTAATGCTGATGCTCTAGGTGATAAAGCTTTGGCTAAAGTGGAAGAAGTTTGGATTAAATCAAGCTACGATGAACTCCCTGTTCAAGGATGGATTGCCTATCCGCCAGGTTTTGACAGCAGCAAAAAGTATCCGCTAATACTAGAAATACACGGCGGCCCTGTCGCTAATTATGGGCCGCATTTTAGCGCCGAAATTCAGTTGTTTGCAGCAAAGGGAAATATCGTTTTATACATGAATCCACGTGGCAGCGATTCATACGGAAAAGAATTTGCTCAAACCATTCATCATAATTACCCAAGTAACGACTTTGACGATTTAATGACAGGTGTAGATGCCCTTATTGCAAAAGGTTTTATTGACGAGTCTAAATTATTTGTAACAGGAGGCTCTGGTGGTGGTGTATTAACTGCTTGGATTGTAGGTCACACAGATCGCTTTGCCGCAGCCGTTGTTGCTAAACCCGTTATTAATTGGATCAGCTTTGTACTAACTGCCGATTTTTACCCGTTTTTTGCTGATTACTGGTTTCCGGGTAAACCGTGGGATCATATTGAACATTATATGAAACGCTCGCCTATTAGCTATGTTGGAAACGTCAAAACTCCTACTATGTTGCTCACTGGGGAATCTGACTACCGTACACCAATTTCAGAAACTGAGCAGTTTTATCAGGCATTAAAGCTACAAGGTGTTGATACCGCAATGGTGCGTATTCCTAATGCATCGCATGGTATTACAACCCGCCCATCAAACTTAATGACCAAAGTTGCCTATATTCAATGGTGGTTTGATAAACACACTAAATAAACTCTGGGTAATAAATTTATAGCTCAAATAAAAGCCACTTTAGTTAAGTGGCTTTTGTATTTACCGCCGTAGTATTCAAACTGTAAACCCCCTTTACACTTCTATGACAGTTAAATATCGGACTTAGCTAAAACTTCAGTTAGTAAAATTTCGGTTTATAGCATTTTTTGTAACTTGAGTTGGTAAAAAATCGGTTTGAGTCACTGTTTATAACCTCTCAGTTAGTAAAATTTTGTTTTATAGCAACGAGAAGTTAGTAAAAAATCGGTTTATAAATTATCTTCGTTTGCCTATTAAAGTAAAAATCAGTCACTTATCCGCTTTTTTTAGTTGCCGTAAACGCTAATTACAGCAAAATCACCTAAAAAAGGTTGTTTTATGAAAGGTTAGTTAAACTCTGATCTGTAGATTCACTAAGGTAGTTAAATAGTGATCCAATATGATTTAGTTAGTTAAAGTCTGATCTAAAAATTAAAGCAATAAAAAAGGGCCTATTGGCCCTTGAGTAACACTATCTAGTTAGGAATTAAAACTGGTTCATGGTGTTATCTTCACCACCGGCTTTTAGCGCGTTATCACCAGAGAAGTATTCTTTGTGCGTATCGCCCATGTTAGACCCTGCTAGGTCTTGATGCTTAACAGATGCTTGCTCACGACGAATTTCTTGGCGTTGTACATCACGTACATAAGCCAGCATACCCATATCGCCAAAGTAACCTTCTGATAAAATATCAGTGCTCAGCGCTGCTGTATGGTACGTAGGCAGAGTAATTAAGTGATGGAAAATACCGGCTTCACGTGCGCCATCGCGCTGGAAGTTTTGCACTAGTAAATCGGCTGCTTGTGCAAGTTCTGTTGCATCCATTTCTGGCGCCATAAGGCCTTTATTATCGCCAAGGCTTGGGTAAGCACTAAGGTCACGGCCTGCTTCTTCCCACTCTTGATACACTTGCTCACGAAACTTAAGCGTCCAGTTAAATGAAGGCGAGTTGTTGTATACCAATTTTGCATTTGGCACGTGTTCTTTCACACGATTTACCAGTTCTGCAATTTGCTTAACATGTGGTTTTTCTGTTTCAATCCACAGTAAATCTGCGCCCGACTGCAAGCTCGTAATACAATCTAGTACTACACGGTCTTTTTCAGTGCCTTCGCGGAATTGGAATAAACCGTTATCTAGGCGAGTTGGTTTACATAACTGGCCATTAATTTTCATCGCCGTGTCGCCTTCATTTAAGTCATCAACACCATTAATTGGTGTGGTTTCTAAAAATGCATTGTATTGGCTTGCTAAGTCACCTGGTTTTTGCGACACAGGTACTTTTTGAGTAAGGCTGGCACCTAATGAATCTGTACGTGCCACAATAATACCGTTATCGATACCGAGTTCTAAAAAGGCGTAACGTACAGCGTTAATTTTTGCTAAAAAGTCTTCGTGTGGAACGGTCACTTTACCCGCTTGGTGGCCACATTGTTTAGCATCAGATACTTGGTTTTCTATTTGAATGGCACACGCACCGGCTTCAATCATTTTTTTAGCTAGTAAGTAAGTTGCTTCTTCGTTACCAAAACCTGCGTCAATATCAGCAATAATTGGCACAACATGGGTTTCAAAGTTGTCTATTTTATCAATAACAGCTTGAACGTCACCGCCATTCGCTTTTGCTGCATCTAAGTCGTTAAACAAGTGGTCTAGTTCACGTGCATCAGCTTGCTTTAAAAATGTGTAAATTTCTTCAATTAGCGCAGGTACCGATGTTTTTTCGTGCATGCTTTGATCCGGTAGCGGACCAAATGCAGAGCGAAGTGCTGCAACCATCCAGCCACTTAAGTATACATAGCTGCGTTTAGTTGTTTTTTGATGGCGCTTAATAGCCATCATCATTTGTTGCGCAGTAAAACCATGCCAACACCCTAAAGATTGTGTGTACTGGCTTGTGTCGGCGTCATATGCAGCCATATCTTCACGCATTACGTCTGCTGTGTATTGCGCAATTTCAATTCCTGTACGAAAACGGTTTTGTAAACGCATACGGCTTGCGTATTCAGGGTTAATAGCACCCCACGCGCTGCCTTGTGATTGGCAAAGAGTAGAGAGTGTGTCTGTTTCGCGTTGATATGTTGTCATAATAAAATCCTTCGAACGAGTGTAAATTATTTTAATGTTGTGAGAGTGGCTAGGAGTGTGTGCTCCGTTTCGCTTGATTCAACATTAGGCTCCTTTTCTAGATTTAGTTAATTTATAGTTGTTATTGTGGCTATATATTTTGTGAATGGCTAAAAAGCACTCAACATTGCTTTTTTGAGTTATTGTTGCCTTAACGCACAAGCACACAACAACATCGCGACCGTTTAAGGAAGGCAAATATGTCCCACACTCTCACACATTCAGGACTCAGCGTAGATACACAACTCGCTGATTTTGTTAAAAATCAATTACTACCAGGCACTCACTTAAGTGAGCATCAATTTTGGCAAAGCTTTGCACATATTGTTCAAACACTTACCCCTACAAATAAGGCACTGCTTGAAAAGCGAGAATTGCTTCAACAGCAAATAGATGACTACCATCTTGCTAATAAAACGTGGGATAGCGTTAAGTACCATGCCTTTTTACAAGATATAGGGTACTTGGTTAAAGAGCCTGCCCACTTTGAAATTGAAACCCTAAATGTAGAACCCGAAGTAGCCCTTACAGCAGGCCCTCAGTTAGTTGTTCCTGTAAGTAACGCACGCTTTGCACTTAATGCCGCTAACGCGCGTTGGGGTTCGTTATACGACGCTTTATACGGTACTGATGTGTTAAGCGAAGACGATGGAGCCGAAAAAGGCAATACCTACAATCCTGTTCGTGGATTTAAGGTAATGGCCTACGCTCGTCAGTTTTTAGATAAAGCATTGCCGCTGACTAACGGCTCGCATATAGAAAGCACTAATTATTCAGTAGTAGATGGCGCACTTTTAATTACGTTGCGTGATAGCTCTCAAACCACATTAGCTAACCCATCTCAGCTTATTGGCTATCAAGGTGAAGCACAAAATCCAACTGTAGTGTTATTAAAAAACAATGATTTACACATAGAGCTACATATCGATCACCACCACATGATTGGCCAAGCTGATAAAGCTGGCTTAAAAGATGTAGTGCTTGAGGCCGCTCTTACCACTATTATGGATTGTGAAGATTCAGTGGCTGCAGTAGATGCAGAAGATAAAGTACAAGTTTATAAAAATTGGCTTGGGTTGATGCAAGGTAACTTAGTTGAATCGTTTAAAAAAGGCGATAAAACAGTAGAGCGTACTCTGCAAAGTGATAAAACATACACCGCACTTGATGGTGGCACAGTTACTTTAAAAGGCCGTAGCATGATGTTTGTTAGAAACGTTGGCCATTTAATGACGAATCCTGCTATTACCGATGTGTACAAGCAACCGGTATATGAAGGCATTATGGATGCAATGTTTACAGCCACCGCTGCCCTGCACGACCTAAACAAAAAAACAGGTATAAAAAACTCAAGCGCGCAAAGTATTAATATAGTAAAACCGAAAATGCACGGCCCTGAAGAAGTGGCGTTTACTAACACTTTATTTAGCTTAGTAGAGGAAGCGTTAAGCTTACCTAAAAACACGCTTAAAATGGGTATTATGGATGAAGAACGCCGTACTTCTGTAAACCTAAAAGCCTGTATTTATGCAGCTAAAGAGCGTGTTGTATTCATAAATACTGGATTTTTAGACAGAACAGGCGATGAAATCCATACCTCTATGCAAGCGGGTATTGTGCTTCCAAAAGCAAAAATTAAGCAGCAACCATGGATACAAGCTTATGAGGATCGCAACGTCGATATTGGCCTTGCTTGTGGCTTAAGTCATAAAGCACAAATAGGTAAAGGCATGTGGCCAATGCCAGATAAAATGGCATTAATGATGGAGCAAAAACAAGCGCATCCTAAATCAGGCGCTAATACAGCATGGGTGCCCTCCCCTACAGCCGCTACCCTACATGCAATGCATTATCACGATATAAACGTATTTACTGAGCAGCAAAATATAGCTAAACGTACTATTGCTAGCCTTAATGACTTGCTTACACCGCCGCTAATCGCAGACCCTAAAACGCTTTCAAAAGAAGATATTCAAAGCGAACTTGAAAACAACGCACAAGGTATTTTAGGTTACGTTGTACGTTGGATTGATCAAGGCGTTGGCTGTTCAAAAGTACCCGACATTAACCATATTGGGCTAATGGAAGACAGAGCCACACTCCGTATTTCAAGCCAGCATATGGCTAATTGGTTACTAAATGGCGTGTGTTCACAGGCGCAAATAAAATCAACAATGGCAAAAATGGCTAAAGTAGTTGATGGTCAAAACGAGCACGACACTGCGTATACACCCATGGCAACAAATGAAGAAACATTGGTTAACAGCATTGCCTATCAAGCTGCACTTGCATTGATTTTAGAGGGCGTAACCCAACCGAGTGGTTACACTGAACCACTATTACATAGCTACCGTATAAAATATAAAGCACAAAAAACGAATACGCTTTAACCGCTTAACTAACGTTCAAATTAAGTACTAAACCAGCTTTAAGCTGGTTTTTTATCGCCTAAAATTAGAATAACAGCACTTTTAAGGCATTTTAAAAATATATATTAAAATAAGCATAATATGCATGAATACTTAACATTTATTCAAACGTAAAAAAGCGTGTTTTGCTTATACAAAACACGCTTTTAAAGCTATTAACCGTTTTCGTTTAATTTTTTACAATGGCATTGTGATAAATATTTTGTACATCGTCACAATCTTCAAGCATATTTATAAATTTATCAAAGTTAGCAATAACTTCTTCGTCTTCAATTTCAATATTAACTTGAGGAATAAACGTAATTTCGTCTACTTCAAAGTTAATGCCTTCAAATGCGTTTTCAAGGGCTGTTTTAGCTTTAAAGTATTCTGTTGGCGGTGCAAATACCGATATTTTACCGTCCTCGGCTTCAACATCGCTAACATCAACATCAGCCATCATTAATGCTTCTAATACTATTTCGTCGTCATCACCCGCAAAGCCAAGTACCGCATAATGATCAAACATATGTGCTACGCAGCCAGGAGTACCAATTTTTGAGTCTGTTTTAGTAAACGGTAAGCGTACATCTTTAATTGTACGGTTCGGATTGTCAGTTAAACAGTCAACAATAACCATGCAATTACCAGGGCCATAGCCTTCGTAACGGGCAACTGAGTAATCTTCCCCTGCACCACCGGCTGCTTTTTCAATTGCTTTATCGATAACGTGTGCGGGTACTTGGTCTTTTTTAGCTTTTTCGATTAGACGGCGTAGTGTTTGATTTACTTCGGGATCGGGATCGCCACTTTTTGCAGCAACGTAAATCTCTTTACCATACTTTGAGTTTACTTTTGTTTTTGCATTGGCTGTTTTGATCATAGAACTTTGACGAACTACAAATGCTCTGCCCATTTTGTGCCCCTAATGAATACGTTACGTTTTGCGGTATTTTACCAATTCAAAACGTATTGGGCTAGGAACAAACGTTATTTTGTAATTTAAATAACGTAGCACTTATTCTCAAATAAATTTAATAGCACGCTATTTAACATAACTCTATTTTTTCAGAATAACTCTCAACTAATGTCACTAATTCAACAAAGTCATGTAAAACGTAATCTGCCTGATCGGCATAAGCAGGCGTTGACTCTGGAGCGTATAAACACGCGCGCATATTTGCATTGTGCGCAGCTTGAATGTCGTAAAGGTAATCGCCTACATAAAGTAAATTTCTGGCGTTAATGTTCCAAAGTGTAGCAATGGCATTTAAAGCGCTGGGATCTGGCTTTGCTGGGGCATCGCTTCGCGTTAAAACTGTGCTGATAGGAAGTGGATTATTTTGTAATTTAATTGCCGCTGCTTTATCAAAATTGCGAGTAACAATCGCCATCGGAATATTTTTAGACTTTAAAGCATGAATAGCTTCACTCACACCAGGTAATATACTGGCATGTTGTGCATCTATTAATTCGTGTTGGTGAACTATATTCATTGCCTCTTCACGCATATACGGTGAGGGCAACTGAGCAATGTAATCAAGTAAGTCTTGCTCGCAAGGGCAACCTATTTGGGCCTTTATTAATGCAAAATCTAATTCTGATGAAACCAATGTTCCATCTAAATCAAAAATCACTCCAAAAATTGCCTCAACCTGAGTAGTCATATCATTCCCTGAATTTAGTTATTACTAAATGAAATTTAAACATAAAATTCTCTACTGCTTATGCCCTAGGCCGGTAAATACAAAGGGATAAATGAAACTAACTATATTTAAATATTAATACGCACCATTATCAATCTATTGATAACAAAGTAATTTAAGTGCTTGATATATCATGCGCAAAAAAAGGTAAATATACAAATTGAACTCACAAATTTTACGTAAATTTACAAATAACAGATCAAACATGAACGCAGTTTAAACGTATGAAGAAAACGCGCACATAAACTGCTGTGCGCGTCGGTTGGGGAAGTTTTAAATATTAATTTTGCTCAAAGCGGGCTTCGAGCCAAGTATCATCTTGAGCAAAGTTTAAAGTTTTAATCTTACCTTTGCCCTCAACGTTTACCATATTTACCTGAGATGGCCATAAATCACGAAGTGCGCCATTACTCATTTTAATTCCTTCAATGTTTTCAGGAATTGGTGCTTCTTGGTAAACCCAAAAAAACTTACCATCAACTTGTGCTCCCACAAAGCTAAGTGGTAAAGGTTCACCACTTAACGTTTGTAGAGCAACATGCGATTCAACATACTTAGCAAAACGTTGTTGGTCGGCTTTATTACTAATAATATCAATTTTGCCTTTAAACAATGTTCCTACGGCGTGTTCGGTATCATGTAAATAAAAGCGATGCATTAATTCAACATTATGCGTTCGTTTATTAAAAAGCACGGTTGTAACTGACGACTTTAGTTGATGCGCCATACTTGGCGCAGCAACTAAAAGGCAAACAATAATAAGCAAAAAGCGCATTATTGCTGCTCCTCACCGTCATCCTTTTCGTCTTTTTTCTCATCAGTTTTAAGCTCAGTTTTAATATCTTGCATGATATCGCGACTTACTTTAGCTTTACTCTTTTCCTTTTTAAACACTTCAATACGTGAAGGAATAATACGACGAGGGTAGTTATTGTTTTCAACATCTACGTCAGCTGTTTCCCAGCCTGGATCGACAGTAACTGATACAAGCGGTTTGTTTTTATCGGTAACAATCAGCTTTTGTACGTTTTTATAGTTACGACGCCAAATTTCAGCAGGAATATAGCGCTCTTCTTTAGTGCCATCTTCATAAGTTAGCTCTAATAAAATAGGCATTACCAAACCACCAAGGTTTGAAAATTCCATAACGTAATAGTTTTTATCTTCTTCTAAAGCACGTTCAAGCGTTTTACGCTCCCACGGCTCTAAGCCTTTTAAAAACTTGTTGTACGAGTTACGTTCTTTATTGGTAACAGTAAAGCGGTCGTTTTCGTCATAAAAGTCGGTAACATCAGTATTTTGCTCAACCCATGTTTTTTTACCTTCAGCACGGTTACGCTCAACAAATAATGAAGTAGGTTTGTCTGCTTCAATATCACGTAAACGGCTATAATCAATATCAGGGTTTTTAGTATCTAAACGTAGTTGATATACTTTATCTACAGAGATATCTACATGATCGGTTGTGTAAAACCAGCCACGCCAAAACCAATCTAAATCAACACCAGAGGCTTCTTCCATTGTACGGAAAAAATCAGCTGGAGTAGGGCGCTTGTATTTCCAGCGCTGAGCATACTCTTTAAAAGCAAAGTCGAATAAGTCACGACCTAAAATAACTTCACGTAAAATATTAAGTGCCGCTGCAGGTTTGGTATACGCATTAGGCCCTAAACGTAATACACTGTCTGACTGAGTCATAATTGGTACTTGGATTTCAGACTTCATGTAGCTCACTATATCGCGAGGCTCAACACCCCAAGGAATAGTAGGATCCCATTCACGACCAGCAACGCCATCTAAAAAGCTGTTTAAGCCTTCATCCATCCACGTCCATTGGCGCTCATCTGAGTTAACAATCATTGGAAAGTAAATATGACCCACTTCATGAATAACTACGCCAAGTAAAAAGCGCTTTTCAGCTTGAGAATAAGTACGTGTACCATCATCTTGTAACTTAGTACGCGGGCCGTTAAAGGTAATCATTGGGTATTCCATACCGCCAACAGGGCCATTTACCGATTGCGCAGTTGGGTATGGGTAGTCAAAAGAATACTTAGAGTACACTTCCATTGTGTGTACTACAGCTTCAGTTGAGTACTTCTCCCATAAGTCGCCACCTTCTTTAGGGAAGAACGACATTGCCATAACTAAAGGCTGAACGTCACCACCTTGCTGATAACCTTTTGCATCCCACATAAACTTACGAGACGACGCCCAAGCAAAGTCACGTACGTTTTGCGCTTTAAAGTGCCACGTTTTAGTTTTGTCGGTGCCTTCTTTTTCGTTTTCGAGCGCTTCTTCTGCGTTAACAATAAACACAGGACGCTTAGATGTTTCGGCTTGCTTTAAACGTTTGCGCTGCGTACTTGTAAGTACTTTGCTCGCGTTATCAAGTTTACCTGTTGCTGATACAATGTGATCTGCCGGAACAGTAATCTCTACATCGTAATCACCAAACTCAAGCGTAAATTCACCAGAACCTAAAAATGGTTTGTTTGTCCATGCTTCATAATCAGTATAAGCCGCTAAGCGAGGAAACCACTGAGCAATTAAGAATATGTCGTTGCCGTCTTCTTCAAAGTGCTCGTAACCTGAACGTGCACCCACAGCATCTTCTTCAACAATGTTGAAGGCAAAGTTCATGCTAAATTCTACTTCTTTACCTGGTTTTAATGGCTCGTTTAAATCAATGCGCATTAAGGTATCAACTACAGTTACGCGTAGTTCTTTACCATCGTCATCTTTTACGCCACTAATTGTATAACCCAGTTCGTTGTCGCTCATAAATTGCTGGCGACGTAATTCGCCTAAACTTAATTTAGCGGGCTTTTGAGCTGGTAAGCTTTCTAAAGTGCTTTTAAACGTTTTAGTTGTTTCGGCAATAGAGTCACTTTTAAAAATATTTTGATCTAACTGTAACCATAAATATTTAAGCGTATGCGGTGAGTTATTTTTATATTCAATGCTTTGGCTACCGGTAATGCGGTGCTTTTTTTCATCTAGCTTCACATCGATATCGTAATTTACACGTTGCTGCCAGTATTTTTCACCTGGTTCGCCAGCGGCACTACGATATACATTGGGTGTAGGAAGTGCTTCGTCTAATTGACGAAACTTATCAACGTAAGAACCTTTTGTTTGCTCAACTGAAGACGCAATAGCTGCACTCGATATTGCCAACGGCAATACAAAAGCACTTAGCGTAAGACCTATTTTTTTCATTGTTAGTCCTAATATAATTTTGTGAGCGTACTTTGACAAATATACCAGCAAGCTTCAATAAATTAGCGACCAAATACCGTATTTTTAGGGTGATGTTCACTTAGTTTTTTAGATTAAAAAATATAAATATTTTGTAACAAAATCCGAATGGATAAAACTGTAAAGGGGGTTTACAAAATTGAGTTTTAATAATGGTTTTGTTCGGATAAATACAAAGTCCCAGAACTTAAAAAATATCATTCATTTTATATATATTGCTGAAAAAGTATTGCTTTGGTATTACCAGGTAAACCATTAATCTTATCTATAAGTATTACTAATTCATGACAAGTAAAATGGCCTAAAAGCCCTTTCTACTGAACAAAAACACAGTGAAAACGAGTAAATAATTGGCTCAAATATTGCCGAACTTCATTAATATTCGCTATTTGTACGATAAGTGACAAATAGTGCAATTTTAGGTTGATCTTTAGTCCTGTTTATATTTAAAATCGCCAACCTTTTTATTTGAGGCAAATAAATTCGTCACATTTATCCTCAAATTAATATCGATTACTAGCAAGAAATGCGGTGGGCTTATGGATTTTTACATCCTTAAAAAACAACAAGAACTAATTGCTGTTCCAGCAAGTGAGAATAACTGTAAACAGTATCTCGATTCGGGTTATTTTTATATCGATAAAGTAGCAGCGTGCAACGAAACTAATGCATTAAAGGCGCTACACGCAAAACAAACTAAAACGTTAAAAATTCCATTATTAATGGCACTTTTAGCATTACCGGTTGTTTTTTCAGCTTGGTACAGTTTAACCTAACGTAATGCATACCTTAGGCTTGCATCTTTAACAGCCTTGGGTATATTGGCGCTCTTACGGTTTTATTAAGAGCGCGACATGAAAGTCCTCCACACCTCAGATTGGCACCTTGGCCAACAATTTTACGAACACGATCGCCGTGTTGAACATCAAGCTTTTTTTACATGGTTATTAGCCACTCTTGTTGATCAACAAATAGACTTACTTTTAGTAGCTGGCGACATTTATCATACCGCGACTCCAAGTGCGAGCGCCGAAAACCAGCTTTATCAATTTATTAAAGACGCAAAAAAAGCATGCCCACTATTACACGTAGTGATTATTGCGGGTAACCACGACTCTGCAAATCGTATTTTGGCAGCTCAGCCATTACTTGCACAGTTTGATACTCACGTAGTAGGGCGCTTTGATGTTGCAACACCCGATGAAACTGTTATTACCGTAAATACCAATGGTAAACGCGCTGTAATCGTCGCTATGCCATTTTTGCGTGCAAGCGATGTAAGTTTGCTTAGCCAAACCGAAAACGGTCCTAGTTATGCACAAGGCGTTTCAAAAGCTTACGAGCTTGCACTAGAACACGCTACTAATATAAACGAGCAAAACTCACCATTAATAGTTATGGGGCATTTACACGCAAAAGGCGGGGACATTTCAAGTGATTCTGAGCGTAACTTAGTAATAGGGGGTGAAGAGTCTATTTCAGCTAATGTATTTGGTAAACAAGCCAACTACGTCGCCCTTGGGCACTTACATAAAGCGCAGCAGGTTGCTAAAAGTGATGTTATTCGATACAGCGGCACACCTATCCCTATGTCGTTTTCAGAGCGTAACTACACGCACCAAGTAAATATTATTGAGTTTATTACTGATGATAAACAACATATTAGTACAACTGTAAACCCCCTTTACATTCCGCGCTCTGCCGATGTAATTATTTTACCAAAAGGGGAGTGTGTACCATTAAGCGAACTATGCGAGCAAATTAAAGCGCTCGACACTGCACAAAATACAATAGCGCCTTATTTACGTGTAAAGCTTAAATCAAGTGATACCGATACCACCTTCAGAGAACAAATAGAACAAGCACTTGAAAACAAGCATATTAAATTTTGTGGTATTGAACGTGTACGTGAACAATCAGTTCAAAATGACGACAACACCGTATTTGAAGATTTAAGCGAAGTTGAAATGCTCAACCCACTAAACCTATTAGAACAAGCATTCGCAAACGATAAAGACATGGCAGGGCAAAGTGTACCCGATGAGCTAAAAGCACTTTTAAGTGACGTGATAAACGAGCTTACGGAGCAAGAACAACTATGAAAATAACCGCAGTTCGTATTCATAATTTGGCTTCAATAGTTGATGCTGAAATAGACTTTACTAAAGCCCCATTAAAAGATGCAGGATTGTTTGCCATCACAGGCGATACTGGCGCTGGTAAAAGTACCTTTTTAGATGCTATTTGTTTAGCCCTTTATACAAAAACAGCGAGGCTACGCGGCGATAAAGGTAACTTAATTGAGTTTAATGGCGACAGCATTAAGCTAAATGATGCGCGAAACTTACTACGCAGAGGTACATGGGAAGGCTACGCTGAGGTCGACTTTTTAGGGCAAGACAAACAGCTTTATCGCGCGCGCTATACAATTTCACGCACTCATAAAAAAGTAACAGGCAAACTTAAAGTAGCAGAGCACACATTAGTTACTCTGCCAGACGAAACTTTAATAGCTGACAAAAGCCACACAATAAAAGAAGTCGAGAGTAAAATAGGGCTTAACTTTGAGCAGTTCTCCCGAGCCGTACTTTTAGCGCAACATGAGTTTGCTGCATTTTTAAAAGCCACTGGCGATGAGCGAGCGCAGCTTTTAGAGTGCTTAACAGGCACCGATAAATTTAGCCGTATTGGCGTGCGTATTTTTGAGCGCCATAAAGAGCAAGTAGCAAAGCTTGAAGCGCTTAAAGCAGGCCTTGAAAGCTATACCTTGTTAACACCGGAAGAACTTGAACTACAACAAACCAAGTTAACCGATTTAAAAGCGCAAACCGAACACACTAAAAAAGAGCTAACCAAAACCGAAAAAGCACTTAACTGGTATCAGCAAGCTACAGTGCTTGAGCAAAACTTACTGCAAGCACAGCAAACCCAGCAACATGCAAGCTCAGCGCTTGAAAGTATCGTTGAGCAAAGCGAGCAGGCAAAACAAGCTAAACAAGCGCTTGAAATTAAAGATAACCGCAGCCGTTTTAATTTGTTAACCGATCAAAATACGGAGTTGGATCTTCAAATTTCATCGCTCAAAAGTGTTGATCATTTAGCGGTAATTAACGAGCGTAATACCTCGCTTACTAAGCATACCGAGCTGCTTAATAACGCCAATGAGCAAAAACAAAATGCAGCGCCCGTTATAGCTAAAGCAAGAGAGCTCGACAGTAACATTGCCTTACAAACTCAAGCTGTAAAAGGCACTGAGTCACAAATAACCAAAGATCAATCTCAGTTTGATAAGCTTGCACAGCAGCTTAAACAAAGCAATAGTGAGCTTGAATTTGCTAATACCGACTCAACTAAAAGCCAGCAATGGCTTAATGAGCATGCACAGCTGCACGTTTTAGCAAAAGACTGGAGCTACTATCAGCAAAGCTTTAATACCTACTTAAATGCACAGCAGCAATTAACTGCAAACGCTGCGCAAAGCCAAACACTTAATAGCGAGCTTGCAAATCAGAGCTATCTTTTAAATACGCAAAATAATAAAGTGCAGCAGAGCGAGGTGGCACTTAGTGGTGAGCAATCAACTTTACAGGCATTAAATACTCAGCTTAATGAATTTAATGCAGAGCACTGCGACGCGCAGTTAAAAAGTATTGATTACTTAAAAGAGCAGCGCGAGCGTTACGGGCAATTTAACGCAGAACTAAAGCAAAGCACTCAACGCCAACAAGTACTTAATCAGCAATTAAATGAAAGTCAGCAAGCCCATGCTTTACTTAATCAGCATTTAATAACCAGCGAGCAATCGCTTAAAGGTAGCGAGTACGCACTTAACCAAGCGCGCTTAAGAGCCAGCGAAAATGTAGAGCATTTACGCACTGAGCTTCGCCCTAATGAGCCTTGTTTAGTGTGCGGCTCAACTGAGCACCCGTATGCGGTAAATCAAAATCAGCAATTAAATAACTTAATTACTGATTTTGAAAATGCTTTTAATATAGCTAAAAAGCAATTTGATCATGCACAAAGCGAGCTGCATAAGCATCAAACTCAACATGCCGTATTAACTGCTGAACACGGACAACTTGAGCAAATAATACAAACGGCAAAAGCTAAACAGCTCGACATTAAAAATACTATGCAAGGTGCACGCACTGAGCTTAACGACTTAACGCCTGATCAGCTTGAAGTAACTTATAAGCAGTTAACGGGGCAAAAAGCGCAATACTTTGAGCAACAAAAACGTCAACGTACACTGCAAACTAAAGTAAATGAGCTACAAGCAGCACTTAAAGCCGAGCAGCAAGTACAGCAGCAACTTAGTAACAAACACCTTGAGCTTACACATCAGCAAAACCAGTTAACGAGTAAGCATAGCGAGCTAAGTGCGCAAATTAACGAGCTCGGTACAACGCTCAATAGCCAATTTGAAAACAGTGATTTTTGGCAGCAACTACAGGCCAATACGCTTGGACTTAGCGAGCTGCACGAGCAGGTTACGCAGTATCAGCAAACTCAAACGCAACTTGAGCAAAGCCAAAAACATCAAGACTCAGCTAATGAGCAAATAAAGCAGCTCACCCCGCTTATAAGTAACAACGAGCAATCGTTAAAAGCACTTAATGAAGAGCTTATAAAAGCTAAAGAGCTATTAAACGCTGTACAAAGTGAGCGCTTAGCTTTATTTAATAATGAGCAAATAAGTGCAGACGACTACCAAGCAAAACTCACAAGTGCACAAGAGCAAATGCAATCGCAGGTTCAAGCGAGTCAAAAAGCCTATGACAACGCGATAAAACAACGAGATGAGCACGCTATAACGCTTAAAAATGTTGAGCAACGCTTACTTGAAAACAGCCAAGAACTAGCAACGCTTGAGGAACGTTATAACCAGTGGTTTACTGACTTTAAAGCGCAATACAGTAATGCAACGCATGAACAGGTCAAAATTTTACTAACACTTAGTAGCGAGACTATTAAAGCGCATTTAAACCAGCACGAGCAGTTAACTCAAGCGCTAACCGATGCAAATGCCGCATTAAAACAGCAGCAACTTACTCTTGAAAAACACAACAGTAGCGATAAACCAACGCAAAGTGCAGAGATTTTAAGTACACAATTAAGCAGCTTAAACGAGCAACAAACGCAGCTGCAAAATTCATTACTGGCAACCAATACCGCCATTGAGCAACACAACCAAAACGCTAAAGCGCTTGAAGGCAAACAAGCTGAGTTAACTACGCTTAAAACGCAGGTTGAACAATGGCACTTGCTTAATAAAGTATTGGGTGATGCAACGGGTAAAACCATGCGTAACTTAGCGCAAACACAAACGTTAAAAATATTACTGCACTATGCCAACAGCCATTTAAAAACACTCAACAAACGCTACGAATTAACCGCCATAGCGCAAACACTCGACATTGCAATTATCGATCGTGACATGGCCGACGAGCAACGCTCTGTTAATACACTCTCGGGCGGTGAGTCATTTTTAGTATCGCTAGCGCTTGCACTTGGTTTAGCATCGCTTTCGTCAAACAAAGTACAAATCAATTCTTTGTTTATTGACGAAGGGTTTGGTACGTTAGACAGCGAAACCTTAAGCATTGCAATGGACGCTCTTGATTCATTGCAAGCACAAGGCAGAAAAGTAGGCGTTATATCGCACGTAACACAAATGAGCGAGCGTGTAGCCACTCAAGTGCATGTAGCCAAAAAGCCAGGTGGATATTCCACAGTTGAAGTTTTATAAGCAACATTACTGAAAACAAGGAGATACAATGCCAACGTTTACAGGCGAGCAAGCAACACAATACGATAGCCGTATAACCCGTTTAGTTCCTGGTTATGAATTATTACATCAGCTCACAAACGCGCAGCTACAAGCAACGCTAAGCGACAATGCGCATGTTTTAGTAGTAGGGGCAGGCACCGGCAAAGAAGTACTCGCATTAGCGGCACTAAACCCTACGTGGCAATTTACTGCGCAAGATACATCAGCCGATATGCTTGCTATCGCAAAGCAGCAATTTGACGAGCAAGGTATAACAAGTCGCGTAAATATTCATAATGGCCCAGTTGATAAGTTATCGGTTAAAGCCGATGCCGTTTTATGTTTATTAGTAATGCATTTTGTAGAAGATAACGGCGATAAAAAAGAGCTATTAAAAGCAATTAAAGGAAGCCTCAAAAAAGACGCAAACCTTTATATTGCAGATTTGATGCGCCCCGAAACTTCATTTGAGCGCGAAGCCCAGCTTACAACGTGCGCGCAATTGGGTTTAACCGAAACAGGTAAAACACAAACAGGGCACGACTTAGAAAATGAGTTTTACCCACTTGATAGAATGCGCTTTAGCGAATTGCTAAATGAGTGCAAATTTGGCATTCCGAAGCTGTATTTTAAGGCGCTTGGCTTTAGTGGGTATGTAGTTTAATTTTTACAAGCTAATCAAGCACCCGCTATTTAGTACCAATAAAAACACCGAGTGAGCAAACTCGGTGTTTTTATATAAACCTCTCTACACCACGCTTTTATTTTATGCGTAGGTCGGTTAAGCGAAGCGCCACCCGACGCTCTAATATCCACATCACTCAGATCATTGCTGTGCCAGCAAAGCTAACCAATCTCTCCAAGCGCTTTCATCGCGGCTTGTGCTTTATCTGTTTGTACAAAAATATGGTCGTGATAAAACGCAGCTACCACATTAGCGCTAATGCCATGCTCAGTCAGCTTTGCAGATACCGCAGCCGTTAATCCAACGGCCTCTAAGCTTGAATGTACGTTAAGGGTAATTAAGTTATATTTACCTTCGTAAGTAATACCTGCGTTGTCGGCGGTTTCAGCTTTTAAAATAAGGGTTAGCCCCTCTTCTTCAACATAAGTAGCAAGTGGCTCTAAATGAACATAATCGGCAAGTGAGCCTGCTAAGCAACAAAAAATATACTCGCCTTGCTTAAGCGCTGGCTGCATTGATTTTAATAATTGGTTTAACTCTAAAATTCCGGCCATGGTCGTTTCCTACAATGTGTTATTTAACCTGAACTCTGGTTAAGATATTTACTAACATATTAAATTATTTTGATATTTAAATTTATTTTCTCTAGCCAGAGATTTTCAGTGAAAGCAAGGCGAATTTACGCGTCAATAGCTGGCCTATTGCAAGTAAATTCAACGCAGTTAGCGCTGAAAATAGCTGCTTGAGATAGATTTATTATCCAGAGTTCAGGTTACTTAGTCATTTTTAGCTGCGCGACTAGTTCGCTTAATCTCGCAATTTTTATATTACTTAGTTGCCTGTAATCAAAATATGGGCACACAATAATGTTGTTGGTAGCGTCTATTGCAAACTCGTCGTCAAGCCAATCAAACTGTGCATGTAACTTACCTTGTTGTAATAAGTTTTTAGCGTGCGTACGCCCTGCAATTATGTGTAACTGGTTTTTATTGCTAGTAGCTTTATCTGCGCAAGTAATAATAGTGTTAGGTGCGCTAAATAGCAGGGCGGTTTTACTATTTTTTTGTAGTAAATACTCATCGCGATATTGTTGCCAAGTAGGGGCTTGTTTAGCAAATGAGTAATGCTCACTTGGCAGGGAAAATAGCACTTTGGCGTAAACGTTAAATACCTTACGCCAACCATTACCACAGTGCTGGTTTATAGTCTTTATTTGCTCATTTATAACAGGCTCAAGGCATTCAAGTGTTTCAAAAAAAGGCATTGGCGGCGCTTTTGCTACGTACACTGCCACGCTAAATTGCGTATCGCCTAAGCCAACTAATTGTGTGTTCAAGTTAGTTAGCCTTGTTTTGCGCTAAAATACGGTCAAGATTATTTGCAAAGTTTTGGCGATCGGTTTGACTAAGTGGAGGCGGCCCACCACTCATTTCTACGCCACTTGAGCGCATGGTATCCATAAAGTCGCGCACGTTAAGTATTGAACGGATATTCTCGGTGGTATAAAGCTCGCCACGCGGGTTGAGTGATTGCCCGCCGTTATCAATTACTTCACTTGCTAGCGGAATATCGCCCGTAATAACTAAATCGCCTTTTTCAATACGTTTTACTATTTCATCGTCGGCTACATCAAACCCTGACGATACTTGAACGCGGCTTATATATTTTGACGGCGGAATACGCATTGCGTGATTGGCCACTAAAATAGTCTCGATTTTCATGCGCTCTGCAGCTCTAAAAAGTATTTCTTTTATAACAACAGGACACGCGTCTGCATCTACCCAAATTTTCATGCTATGGTCATTTTTATTGCTTTAGAATTAATACGATCCTATAGCAAATTTTTTTAATCGGCTAGCAAACTTTATATCCATCTATATTTAGATAATACGTACGATTTATGTAATTAAAAAAGGAGCTTACATGAAGGCTATTAAATACGGTTTACTTATTACAGGGTTATTTTTTCTTAGTGCCTGCACCAGCCCTCCTGAGGGAATAACACCCGTTAAAAACTTTGATATACAAAAATATAAAGGCAAATGGTTTGAAATAGCGCGTCTTAATCACTCATTCGAAGAAGGTATGGAGCAAGTTACCGCTACATATTCAATTAACGACGATGGCACGGTAAAGGTCCTTAACAAAGGGTATTTAACGGATGATAAAAAATGGGATGACGCCGAAGGCTTGGCCAAGTTTGTTGAGGGCACCGACACAGGGCATTTTAAAGTCTCGTTTTTTGGTCCATTTTATGGTGCTTACGTGATTTTTGAACTTGACCAACCCGATTACCAATATGCATTTATAACCAGTTACAACAAAGATTACTTGTGGTTTTTGTCGCGTACACCAACGGTTAGCAAAGAGCTTAAAGATCATTTTTTAACTAAAGCTAAAGAGTTGGGCTTTGCTACCGATGAAATAATTTGGGTTGAGCAATAAACAATGTAAAGCCCCTTTACAGTAGTAATAAAAGAGTCACCTAACTGTAAAGTAACTTAAATATATTATGGTTATATTGTGTGTACTTGCCGTGAGACAGCAAGTATTGGAAACACTGAATATCCCCTATTGTTGGCAAGCTATATAGCTTGCCATTTTTTTTGCCTAGGGCGTGTTGATCTTTATGGATTGAAATCTGTTCAATCTAGGGGCGATTAAATCGCGGCGCGAGGTTTGTAACCTAGTGGGCTAAGTAAAAACCGAGCAACAAAGAGTTAATCGTCCCTAGAAAGAACCCAAAGGGCAGCGCATGTTTGGTATTTATGCTGCGTTATCGCCTATTTATGGGGAATAACCACACTACATAGGCTCTGCCTTGCCTAAATACCAAACAGTCTGCTGCAAATTCACCCACCAAAGATCAACACGCCCTAATCTATGAGAAAGTAACGGATCAGGTTTTTACTAACTAAGGCTAGTTTAACGCTAAAAACAGCCCACTTAGTACAACTAACACGCTATTTAAAACACTAAACCACTTCACGTAGCCTACTAAAAAATTATAAAAAACCATTATAATTAAGATACTTAGACTCATAAGTCCACAAAATAGTAATGCTCCATATCCACCTTGAGTAACTATACAAAGTACTAAGCTTAGTAAAATACTGATCCAAGCAGCTAGCAACAGCTTTTTACGTTGGGATTCTGTAGGACGTTTGTTAAATACGTCTTTAAAGTGATTAAACTTAGCTAGCGCAAAACAGTTAAAACTGAGCAAACATAGGCTAAAACCTAGTAAATCAATCATGATTTTTGTCTTTTAAGATTATTAGATTGGCTAGGGGTGATTATTTTTGAGTTGTTTTTAGCAGTACGTAATTTTTCGGTTTGTATAAAAAACAATATACTAAACAGTAAAAATAGTGCATCAAAAGTAAATAATGCCCACTGTTTGTGCATCAAATAGCTAACTATGTTGTCGTTAGTTGTAAGTGCATTAATAACCGGTACGCTAAAACATGCAACAGCATTTATAGCTGCCATAACTCGCCATTGCAGCCTATCTCGTTTTAAAAGGGCAATAACAGCCACGGCCAGCCATGTTAAAAAGAACGCGAGTACTTCTTTATCGGCGCGCTCTGCGACCGTTGGGCTAAGTAGTCTGTTAGCGATAAAAAATGCACACGTTGCCAGTGGAAGCCCCATAATAGTGGCTAGGTTTAACCCTTCAACTAGTTTTAAACCAAACGAAGGTTTAACGTTGTTTTTAGTTCGCTCGCGAATTCGTTTAGCCCACATAATACAGCCAGAGCCAATCATTACACAGCCTGCAATACCGCCTAATACATATAACCAGCGTAACAACCACGTAGCTAAACGCCCTGTATGCATTGAATTAAGCGATTCGTAAAGCGCTTTGCTGCTAGTTAGCTCGTCATCAGTTTGAGCGACCATTTGCCCTGTAGCACCACTAAATATTAAGCGTGGTGCTTGGTCACGTAGTGTTTTACCTGCGCTTACCAATACGGTAATTGTTGAAGCTGCCATATTTGGTTGGTTAACTTGTACTCGGGTAATATCTGCATGAGGCCACTTAGTATAAACCTGATCTAAAATACTTTGAATCGGCACTATTGGTGATTCGCCTTGGGCTTTATCGGTCATGGTGTTGCGAGGGGTTACATCGTTAAAAAAGCCACGCATGCCGTTATCGTAAGACGTTTGCGCAGGGTAGGGAAACAACATAAATATGAGTGTAATCATGCCTGTGTAAGTAATCATTAAATGAAAAGGAAGAGCAAGCACTGAGCTTAAGTTATGGGCATCTAACCATGTACGGCTACCTTTGTTACGCCTAAAGCTAAACATATCTTTAAAAATACGCTTATGAATAACCACGCCC
This sequence comes from Pseudoalteromonas sp. AS71, assembly GCF_038900275.1. Lineage (NCBI taxonomy): Bacteria > Pseudomonadati > Pseudomonadota > Gammaproteobacteria > Alteromonadales > Pseudoalteromonadaceae > Pseudoalteromonas > Pseudoalteromonas sp. AS71. The sequence goes on from NZ_JBBMQZ010000020.1 coordinate 58,270, forward strand.
GATATAATAGCAATCAGCATAAAAAAGCTAGCAAAGCATACAATCCAGCGTGCAGTTATTGCATCCATATAATGTAAATCATAATGCAACCGATAAAAAAAGTTACCGCCTTTAGTATCTACAAAGGGCTCAAGCTCTTGCATGGTATTAGGGTTTAGCTGTGTGTTTTCAAACCGGCTGCGGCGCTGGCCTGGCTCTTTTGGTTTTGCATAACCATAAATTAAATAAGGAATACGCGGCTCGGGTAATGTAATACGCCAGCTTGATGAGTGAGCTCCATGGCTAGCTAAGTAATCAAATCCGGTAATTATTTGTTGTTTTTGCGCTTCTATACGCTGTGTTTGGGCCTGCACATTATGAATGGCTGGTTGATTCCACAACGTTATTTCGTCTCTAAAAAAGCTAAGAGTTCCTGCAAAAAATATTAAATATAATAACCAGCAAACGAGTAACCCTACCCAAGTGTGTAACCAAGTCATCGATCTGAAAAAACTGTCTTTCATACCCAACCCTTCAGTAACCCAAGCAACGCAATGAACACACCCATACTTAGTAAAATACTGATCCACACTGTTTTTAATGATTTAACGCTAAAGGCATAAATAAATACTACGGCATAAATTAAAATGCTAATTGAAACACTAAACAATACAGCGTCTTGCTTAGCTATTGGCAATACAAAACTTAATAACGCAGTACTTGCAGAGGTAAAGGCATAGCCACCAATTATGGCAATAAAAAAACGTAAAAATACCAAAGCTCGATAACAGCTTACGCTTTTTACTATAAGCGCAATTACGTTAACCTTATAGTATGGCGCACTGTGCAAAGGTGCTTGCATAGTTAATTAATCCCTTTATTTAAAGCGGAGAATAAAACAAAGGCGCTATTATATATGTTACAAATACAAAAGATAGTTATTCTCATTTGTGATATTTAACTTTTAAGTAAGTTATGCTTACTTACTTAGTAAAATACTGATCTGTTATTGTTTAATGATATTGCACAGGCTGTATGTAAAGCTTAAGGTTAATAAACTGACTAAAAATAAAGAGTGAAATAACGATGAGCGATCACGAAAAACTAAATTACGTTGAGTTTCCTGCATGCGATTTACACGCAACTAAAGCTTTTTTTAGTTGTGTATTTAATTGGCAGTTTACTGACTACGGCCCAGAATACACGGCATTTAGTGGCCAAGGGCTTGATGGCGGTTTTTTTAATGCACCGCTTAAATCGCTTACTCAAAACGGTGCTGCGCTATTGGTTTTTTATAGTAACGACATTCACGCCACGTATAAAAAAGTACAACTCCATGGTGGCACAATATTAAAACCTATTTTTGAATTTCCGGGTGGTTGCCGGTTTCATTTTGCAGAGCCTAGCGGCAATGAATTTGCCGTATGGGCAGAAAAACAATAGGTTTTATAAGGCCTGTAGCGTGAATGAGTTTAAAGATCACGATTTTACTAACTAATCGCCGTTTCAGATAAAATAAACCGATTTTTTACCAACTCATTTACCCTAAATGGCCATTTAGGATAAATATTAAGCATTTAAGGCCAAATAAACATGAGTAATCGCCAATTAATAGACCACGTTAGTAAATGCGTGATCTGTGAACCTCATTTACCTTTAGGGGCTCGACCTGTAATACAATTTAGCCCAAATGCACGTATTTTAATTGCAGGCCAAGCACCTGGGGTAAAAGTTCATGAAACAGGCGTGCCATTTAACGATGCAAGTGGAAATCGCCTGCGAGAATGGCTTGGACTAACACGTGATGAATTTTACGACGCTAATAATATAGCCATTTTACCTATGGGCTTTTGCTATCCGGGTAGGGGTAAGTCGGGTGATTTACCACCTAGAAAAGAATGCGCCCCAGCATGGCGCGAGCGATTATTGGCTGCACTACCAAATATTGAGCTGACAATAGTATTAGGTAAATACGCGCAGGCGTATCATTTACCAGAGACTAAAAAAATGCCACTTACGGAGTTAGTAAAATCGTGGCGTGAGTATTGGCCAAACTATTTAGTGCTTCCTCACCCCAGCCCGCGCAATAATATATGGCTTAAAAAGAACCCCTGGTTTGAACAAGATGTACTTCCAGAACTGGATAAACGCATTGCTACTATTTTAAATAAGTAACGCTTCTAGTATTAGGATTTATTGTAAAGGGGCGTTACAGTTAAAAACTAACACTGCAATTAATAACAATAATAAACGAGGCTGTCTAACTTGAATGCATCTATATTAACCGAAGTAATACTTCCGCTCGCTCTTGCACTTATTATGTTTGGTATGGGTCTTGGGCTCACAACAACCGATTTTACTCGTCTATTTAAAAGCCCGCTTGCCATTGTTATGGGTTTAATGGGCCAACTTGTAGCAATGCCTTTATTAGCATTAGGGCTGTGTTATTTACTTAACCTACCAACGCCTATAGCTATTGGTTTAATGATATTAGCTGCCTGCCCAGGCGGTACTATGTCAAATGTAGTAAGCCAGCTTGCTAAAGCTAATTTAGCGCTTTCGGTAAGTTTAACTGCTGCCTCTACCGCAATTAGTATAGTGACCACACCGTTTATTATTGGCTTTGCTATGAGTCAGTTTGCCCCAGCAGACGATGCTAGCTTTTCTATTTTAACAACATCGCTTGGATTATTTTTTATTACCTTAGTGCCAGTTGCTATAGGCATTTGGTTACGTCACTTTAAAAGTGATTTTGCCATTAAGACAGAGCCATTTTTTAGACGCTTCTCGTTGTTTTTTATGCTTATGATGATTGCCGCATTAGTAATAAAAGAGCGCGATTTATTAGTTAGCTCATTTAACGATGTATTTTGGGCGTGCCTAGCGTTAAATATAGGTTCTATGGTGGTAGGGTGGTTTATCGCTAAGCTTTCTAGGTTTGATGTAACCGACTCGCTGACGCTTTCAATTGAGGTTGGAATTCAAAATGCATCGTTAGCTATTTTAATTGCTATTAGCTTTTTGAATAAACCCGAATATGCAGTTACCGGCGGCGTGTATGGCCTTGCTATGTTTATAGGGCCACTGCTATTAATTGGCGGGTTAAAGCTTAAAAATAAACGTACCGCTAGGGCTGTTAACTAGGACTTTTAATTAGGGCATGTTGACCAAGTTACTTTAATTCAAGGCTACGGATAACGTAGCCGTAAACTCCAGCCTAAAAATACCACCAGTTAAATATATGCTCTGCACCCATCGCGTCAACAAGTTGTAGGCTTACTAAAAACTCTCAAGCTGAAATTTTACGCTATGCGCTGAGCTTGCTCGCGCGAGGAGCAAAGCTTCTAATCACTAAAGCGCATTTGAGGATAGAACAAAAGTGTAAGTAATATGGGGTGAAAAAGCAGTTATACCAATCTGCTTATATATGGGGTCTATTTAACGTTAAGAAAATTACGCTAGAACTAGGCAAAAATTTTTATATCTAGTCGTTCTCGGCAATTGCTCCCTGCATTGCTCTACCTCCTGCATCCATGCAGTCGTAAATAAAAATTTTTAACGACGGTATAGTGCAATTTAATTCGTTAAATTGATCAAAGATTTATGCAGGTTGGTATTAATTATTTGGTTACTAAAACAGCGCCTCACTTTGTAAGGCGCTACTTTAAAACTTACTATTTGGTTTGCATGTTTTTAGCGCGTTCTTCTGCATCTATTAATGCTTGCGATTTAGGTGCGCGTTTTTTCTCTTCTATTTTGGGTTTTTCAGTTGAGTCAGGATCCCAGCTTGAGTCTAACGATAAGTTAGCAAATGGATTGTTACTGTCTGCTTTTTTAGGCTCACTTTGTGGCTCATCAACTGGCGGTGTTGTTTGTGCTTGCTCAGGTGTTGAGCTTTGTTTTTTAGGCATCGGCTTTTCACCAGGTAATGGTGCATCTGGGTTAAATGTACGTACCTCTGGTTCTTTAAAGTCTTGCTCTGTTGTATATGTAGTCGATTGAGCGTCAGCTATTTGCTCTGGTGCGTGTAAATCTACAACCGGCTCACTCGCTGTTACTGGCTCAGGAGTACTAATAACCGGCTCTACAGTGTTGTGTTCGGCTTCTATTGGCGCAGGCTCCGTTACTTGCGCTGTATGGTGCTTACGTTGTTTTTTTTCAGGCTTTGCATCTGGGTCAAAGTCGCGTACTTCTGGCTCATTAAAGCTGCTGGCATTTTTAATACGCTCTAAGGTTGTTTTGGCGGCGGCTTCAAACTCGGCTGTATTAGGCTCAGGTTTTTGTTTTACTTCGTTAAACGTAGCGGTACTTGTTTGCTCTAAAGTATCTGCTGGCTCTATTTGTGCAGGCTCAATTTCTCTTGTTTGCGATGATGTAACTACGTTGTTTTGCTCATCTGAAATTTGCGGTGGTGTATGTTCAATATCAGCATTTTGTGAAGTGTTCGTAGGCTCTAAAGGCTCTTCATTTGCCTCTACGCTGCTCTCAACTGGTTTATTATTTTGTGTTACTTCGTTGATGACGACAGGCTCAATCTCTGGCTCTTTTGTTGTTTTAGTTTCAGGTTTCACTGGCGTAGCAATTTTTTCTGATTTAACTTCAGGTGGAGCCGCCATAGTAGGTTCTGCCATCGCTTTACTTTGTTTTGCACGGCGCAGGCGCACGACGACCATAGCGCCAATAAGTACCACTATAACAAGTATTAAAGTGGGTAAAAGTAACGAGCTTGGGCTTTGTGCTATAGGTTGCGGCGCAATTACAGGCGCTGGTTTAGTTAACACCGGTGCTGGTTTTACAAGTACAGGATTTTCAGGCGTAGGTTGAACGTTTTGCTCTGGCGTCGCAGGTTTTACTTGCTCTATTGCGGCTTCGTTTTTTTGCTCTGTAACTACTTGCTCGGGTACTGCTTTTGTTGGCTCTGCATCAATTACTATTTCGTTACTGTTGGTATTTAGCTGATCGTTAATTTGTTGTTTTTGATCATTAGTTAAATTAAGGGTTTGCTCGTTGATGCTTTCTTTAACAGCTTCTTCAGTAGGTTTAATTACAGGGGCAGGTTCAACAGTTTTAGGTTGTGGCTGAGTAATAATAGTCGGCTCAGGCTCTATTATTTGGGGCTTAGGTTGTGCTTGAATTTCTTTTGGCTTATTACAGTTATTTTTGTAATCACGCGCAGCTTTACGGTATTTTTGACTCGCTTTATTATTACTATTTTGCTGCATTTCTTGTTTAATTAAAATGCACATAGCTTCGTTGTATGCAGCACTTTGCGCACTATAAAATAAGGCAAAGCAAAGGGTAAATCTAATTAGTTTTGATATCATGAAGTTATGCGCGCTTAAATATTAATAGTTTGATTTTAAGCGCAAAATTAAAAATTATCCAGAGTAATACGACTAATCAATAACCATAAGGCTGCGATATTCATCGTAAGCAAATTGGTCGGTCATACCGCTTATATAATCTTGAATTAATCTACAGCGATAATAAAATTCATACGCCGCAAAGTGATCGGGCTCTTCTTGCATCGCATCTATTGCGTGTTGGTAACTGTTTAAGTGCTTTTTAGAGAGCTTTTTAACAAGTCGCGACTCTATTAATAAACGTGAATCGCCATTTAGTGCACGCTTAAAGTCATCCTTGTTTAGTAGCAGTAATGGTTTATAGCAATCGAGCAAACCATTAATTATGCGATACCCTTGTAGCTCTAATTTTTCGACTTCTTTGTTTGAAAATACATGCTCAAGTGCCACTTGCTTTAGCATTTTGGTTACAGCGTGTAGATGGCTCCTATCTTCTAAAAGTGCTTGGTTAAAATCGCCATGATAAATAGGTTCTATGTTCTCAATAAAGCGTTTTGCAGCATGTCCAACTAGCGGATGTAAAAGTGCTACGCGCAGGTATATAAAAAATTCGCTGTTAAAGTTATACGGTTGTGCTTTGGCGCGCTCATGTGCGTAGTCAACTGCTTTATCTACAAAAGTTTGGTGCTCTGTATCGTCTATTGTTAGGTTTATAAGTGCTTTTTTATAATGACTTTTAAGCTGTGTACATAAGAATTCGGTGCTTATGATCCCTTTTTCAACAGCATCCTCTATATCGGCTAGGCAATACGAAATGTCGTCGGCGGCTTCCATTATGTAACTTGCTGGATGGCGGCAATATGGCTCAATAGTGAGCTCTTTTTGTAGCGCTTCAACAAAGTTTTTTTCGCTGTAGTAGTAACCCACTTTTTTCATTAAGTAGTTTTTATTTTGGGGTATGTCTTTTACATCAAGCCCAGCAGGGCGAGTGTATTTTAAAATACCAGCACTTTGGCTGTAAGTTAAATTAAGCGTTTGCAACGAATGAATTATACGTATGCCTTGAGCGTTGCCTTCAAAGTTACAAATATCAAGCGCAAGGTGTTTAAAAACAACACCTATACCGGTATTGGGCTCTTTGCAGCGCTCGGGTGTTACACTTGCTAGGTTGTTATTAAACCAGTGGTTTATTGCAGCTTCGCCAAAATGTCCAAACGGTGGGTTGCCTATATCGTGCATTAGGCAGGCCATTTCTACTAAGCTTTCCAGGGGGCGTTCTAGGTCGGTTAAGCCGTAATCTTTTTGTTGTTGGTAGCTTAAATTTGCAAAAATACGTTGCACTATAAAACGACCAACCTGTTGTACCTCAAGCGAGTGAGTTAAGCGCGAACGAACAGCTGCGTTGCGTTCAAGGGGAAACACTTGGGTTTTTTGCTGAAGCCTGCGAATAGCGGCACTGTTAATAATCCGGCCACGGTCGCTTTCTAGCGCCATTTGTAAGTTAGAGGTTGTGCGATACATTCGTGCTGGCGTTATTTTTTTACTAAAATCTATGGTCATCTTTATACTTATCCTTTTTACAATTGATGACTGGCATAGTTTTTAGCACATAGTCATTTGTCTTTAATATACAGGGTTTAATCTATCAGTTTGTATCATAAAGTAACAACTTGCTTTAAAATAATTTTTTGAGTAATTGTTGTGCATTTATAGGTGTTTATAATGAAACAGTGGATTTTAAAGGCAGTATCAATTTGCCTAATGTTAGGAATGAACAGCGCATTTGCTGCAAAAGAGCAAACTGTGGTGCTTGTATCAATCGATGGCCTGCGTTGGGATTATATTGAAAAACACGGCGCGCCAAATTTAAAAGCAATGGCCGAGCGCGGTGTTCGCGCACAAAAACTAATACCTGTTTATCCAACTAAAACGTTTCCTAACCATATTTCTATTATTACGGGCTTATTGCCGGTAAACCATGGCATTGTTGATAATAGCTTTTGTGATAAAGCGCGTAAAAACGACTGTTACAGCATGGGCAAAGCATTGGGCGATAGCACTTGGGTGAAGGGGATTCCGCTTTGGAATTTAGCAAAAATGCAGGGACTTAAATCGGCTACTTATTTTTGGCCTGAGTCAGATGCATTATTTAACGGCATGACACCAGATTACTTTTATCACTATTCTAAATACAGCGATTACCAAAGCCGTGTTGATCAAATTATTCAGTGGTTAAGTTTACCAAAAGCACAGCGCCCGCGTTTTATTGCGAGTTACTTTTCGCTAGTTGATAGCATGGGCCATGAGTTTGGACCAGACGCACCACAAACGCGTGATGCAGTTAAACAGCTTGATGAATTAATGGGGCAATTACAAACTCGCTTAAGTAAATTAGAGCAAGAGGTAAACTTAGTTATTGTCTCGGATCACGGTATGACGAGTATAGATCCAGATAAAAGCATTGATGTAACCACACTACCTAAAGATGAAAACTTTTTAGTTAAAAATACGGGCCCACGTTTACTTATATATACTCAGCCTGATGCTAAAAACGCTGATATTGAAGGTTACAAAGCACGTTTACGAGATGCGTCAAACGGTCGTTATATAGTATTAACAGACGAGCAATTAGCAGCGTACCATTATAATAAAGGCACTCGCGTCGGCGATATTGTGGTGCAAACTACAGCGCCAGCGGTATTTACCAATGGTAAAAAACCAACCTATTTAGGGACTCACGGTTATGCATATACAGAAGATATGGCAGCATCATTTATTGCTGTAGGCCCTGCATTTAAACAAGGTGTAAGCCTTAAAGAAGTAAATAACCTTGATATTTATCCAGTACTTGCAAAAGTGATGGGACTTAAATTGTTAAACAAAGTAGATGGCAATGGAAAAACGTTAATGCCAGCAATTAAGCAAAAAGTGGTTGTGCATTAGTTTAATCTAAAAGAGCGCGTAAGCGCTCTGCAGGGAAGAACATGTTAACACTTTAAAGTGGGCTACTTTAGCCCACTTTTTTATTGGGCAGCTTATTTAAAGTTAGCAATACTTGTTTTTGTAGCAGTAACCGTGCGAATTGCATGCGCTTGGTTTGTAATACCAAATGCAATACCGTTTACGCTCCAGCCAGGGTTAGAGAAGTAATCGTACTGAGTTGCGCTACCGTAAACGTGCGGGTAAGCCATAATACTTGCAAACTCATTTTGTACGCCATGACCCATGCCATCTACATATACACCGCCTGACGTGTCACCTTGTTTGCGTGAATGCGCTAAACCTTGGTTATGACCAAGTTCGTGTACGAATGTAGTTGCACCACAGTCAATTGCAGTGATTGAGTACATACGGCTGCTCATAGAGCTGTATAGGTTGCCATTAGTACCTTGACCAACCCATGCTAAACCACATGAAATAAGCCCATTGCCAGCACTTTGGCCAGTACCTAATACGGCAATCATGTCGGCTTTCCAATCGCTGCGTAAACCATCTACGTAGCTGCTATTTGTAACCGAATCTAACCAATCCTCAGACGGCGTTACTGCGTAGTCACCTAAGTTTTGTTTGCCAGCTAAGCGTAGTGTTATATCAACGCCATTTTGGCTATATACCTGATTACTAAAAGCAATTAGTTGATTTATTTTAGTGTCAATATTACTAGTTGCAGCAGCTGATTGGTCGGTATATAAAATACCGATATCGATGGTTTCTGCTTGTGCAGCACTTGCTGCACATAATGCCGCAGCCAGTGCGGTTGTTGTGATTACTTTTTTCATTATTGTATTTCCTTACTCTTGTTGTGGTTGGAACTTGTTTTTAACTTGGTTGAGCTCATAAAAAGCAGACACACTAAAGCTGCCTTAGAGTGCGGCTTTAATTGTTTTTATATTTTTTGGTTAGCCATCAATTTTTGGTGCAAATATATCGATGCTTTTATCTGATTTGGGTTTTGGTGCGGTTACTTCATGCTCTATGTGGCTTTTATATAAATCGCGTTTTGCTGCAATCCATCCGTACTTACCTTTACTTTCGAATACATAATTGCCAGAGGGCGCAGTAAATTGGCCATATACGGCATCTTTACCTACCGTTAAAACGGTATTATGCATGCGGCCATCAACACCCACTATTTTGCCAAATATGCTCTTGTCGCCATTTTCAGACTCAACCACATTAGTCACCTCTGCGGTGAATGTTTCGGCTGTTTGCGGAATAGCTAAATCAAAGTTTTCGCCAGTTTCTAACGCCTGTAAAGAATTTAAATCAAACTCAATGTAGGCTTCGTTATGCAAGTCGGTAGGTAAAACTTTTGCGTTTATGAGCACTTGCTTGGCTTTGTCGGATAGGCGGTTTACGGCATCAAATTCTTCAAACGGTAAACTGTTGTCTGGGGCAACAATGGGTTTAACGGTAATTGGATCTTTACTCATATCAATAGGTGCAGGGGGATATGTATTGCGTGTTTTTTGTAAATCAATAGGAACAAAGTCTATAGCAACGGGCGCGATAGGTTCGCCCGTTTCATCTGCATTAAAAAATAGCCCATAAACTGCAAATGCCGATAATGGTATAGCAATTAGTAAGACGACAGATCTCTTCATTTGTTTCTCTTTTAGTGTTTTTGGTTAACTATTTGTTACTTTTTATATTATTAAATGGATTAGATCAAGATAATAAATGTAACCGAAAAGAATTAATTCTGAATTCCATAATCCCTTATAAAGTATAAGGATATTTATTTTTGGTATGTTTTTCACTCTTTTTGGTATTGGTTTTTTGCAGGGTTTATGCGGGCTTTGGCGCGTTTGTGGGTACTTGTTTGTTTAGTTAAATACAATGGTTAAAAGTGGCTTTTTGACGTTAATTACAATGAAAAATAAAAAGTGAATTTTTTTCACTCTTTGTAAACTAATCGCTAATTGCAATGTAATTATCGGGCACGTATGTTGAGTGCTGCATAAATGGCATTACGAGGGATTTATGAAAGTGTCTGATCAGTTACTTAACCGAATTACAGCAGGGCTTGTGGCTGTAATTATTGGTTTTTCGAGTTCTATTGCATTGATTTATCAGGTAGTGATAACACTTGGTGGCACGCCCGATTTAGTAGCTAGTTGGATTTTAATGCTTGGCTTAGTAATGGGTATAACGTCAATTGGCTTATCGTACTATTACAAAGTACCTGTTTTAATTGCGTGGTCTACCACGGGAGCTGCATTACTTATTTCAAGTGCCCAAGGGTATAACTTAAACGAGGCTATTGGCGCGTTTATGCTCAGTGCATTGCTCGTATTTTTGTCGGGGGTTACGGGCTGGTTTGAAAAAATAATGAACCGTATTCCAAGTGAGCTTGCATGCGCCATGTTGGCCGGCGTGCTTGTTACCTTTGGTATCGACGTGTTTAATTTTATGAATGACATGCCTTTAGTAATTGGCTTAATGGTCGTTATGTACTTTATTGGTAAACGCTTTTTTGCCCGCTTTGCTATGTTAAGTGTGCTTATTATAGGCGTAGTACTTGCTTGGCAAATGGGCCATATTGATACCAGTGCACTGCACTGGCAAATGAGCGAATTTGCTTATATTGAACCCGCTTTTCACTTACAAGCATGCATTAGCATAGGTTTACCGCTTTATATAGTTACCATGACCTCGCAAAATTTACCGGGTATTGCTGTTTTAAAAGCGCACAAATATAAAGCGCCTATATCTGCATCTCTTAATGTGACTGGTTTTGTAAATATGCTTACGGCCCCATTTGGAGCCTACTCTATTAACTTAGCCGCCATTACTGCTGCTATTTGTATGAGTGATGAAGCGGATAAAAACCATGATAAACGTTATTGGGCGAGTATAGCGGCTGGCGTATTTTATATTTTAATGGCGTTGTGCGCGGCTACTCTAGTGGGGTTAGTGGCAAGTTTACCGCAGGCGCTGATTTTAGCTTTGGCGGGCATTGCGCTATTTGGCACCATTGCTAATAGTTTGCAGCAAGCCCTTAGTGGTACTGAATATACTGAGGCCGCAATTGTTACGTTTTTAGTAACAGCGTCTAACTTAACATTGCTTTCAGTGGGGTCTGCTTTTTGGGGGATTATAGCGGGTGTGTTAACGCTTATGATCACCAGGAAAGACTAAAAGCTTTATTGTGTACAAAGAGCCATTGGTGAGTATTTAAAACAAAATTATAGTTTATTTATATCATTAAAATAGTTTAACTAAGCTTATAAAAAAGGCTGCAATTGCAGCCTTTAGCTTTATAAAACAAGATTTACCTAATCAAAAGTATGATGGCGAGTTACACTAAACCGATTAAGTATATGATGCATAACATATACGGCGCACAGACTTAATATTATAGCCACCGATACTGAACTAAACCGATACAGCGCACTATAAATTAAGTCTTGTCCTGGCCCGAGTGAGTTCCCAAATAAAATACCAAATGTTGTCAGCACACCAAAACCAATACCCGGTATGCCTCCGCCTAAAATATGAAAACGCGCAAAAATAAACGAAAGTATCCATAAAATAGCTATCGGAAAAAGTAAAAAGTCAGAGTGACTATACAAAAACACCTGCGATAGTAGCGCTGCATTGCATCCTATAAGTGTTCCTATTGCTCGTTGCCAACCAGCCATACCGGCGGCTTTCCAGCACAATGAAAATAAAATGAGTACAGAAGCTGCTTGCGCAGATATTGAGTCTTGTAAATCAAGAACCTGAAAAACCACAAAAGAGAGCGTAGCCACGCTTGAGCATAACAATACCTCATGGCGAATACTCTCTTTTGCTTTAGCTGGTATTACTCGTGTGGGCCTTGCGGTTACATCAGGAAATAGGCCATGCATTAATGCAGCGATAACGACGGTTAAAAGAATAGCCAACCCATTAGTTAAAATTAGCGGGTAAATACTACTTCCCTGACCAACATAGCTGGAAAAATGTAGCTGAATAGAAAGGCTAACAACGCCTAAAGCGCCAAATAAAAAGGCACTACCGCTACTCATTTGGTGAAATAAAAAGCAGAAAACACCAAACACTAACAATGCCATAACGACTGGCAAGTGAGAAAACAATCCCTGCATTATCAGCACGATAAGCGCGCTAAATGCAGCAGATGCTATAAATTGATTTATAAGCCCACGGCTTAAAGTAGGCACCATGCCAAGTAACAACATAGGATAAACGGTAAAAAATATACCATTAGGCCAGTTCATTAATTTACTAATAGTAAATCCAAGGGTACATCCACCTGCAATGCGTAGTGCTTGGCGAAGGCCATTAGAGTCTAATTGTGGCCCTTGGCTAACAATTTGAGTCATAAAGTCTCCATTAATAGATGTAGTGTAACCAGCTAATAAATCTAATTTGTGCAGATCCAAACCATTGCCCAATTGTCGATTCGGGCAATAATTGTACTGTTGCACGTGACCCGCTTGGCATGTTTGCTATTAAGTCTTGATGATTTACGAGCTTTAAATGAATGCGTTGACGCTGTGCATCGCGTACCCAACGATTGCTGGTTTCTGTTGTACTTAGTAAACCATTTGCACTAAGTTGGCCGTTGCTAACGCCTGCTTCAAATGTTTCAAGTATTGCGTCGTAAACTTCACCTGGACGGCTATCAAATACTACGCGCGCTTGGGTGCCTTGCTTCATATTTGTGAGTGACTTTTCTCTAAAGTCGGCAACTAAATCTGCCTTTTTAGCAACAATAGCTAATAACGGGCTGCCTGCAACTGCGTATGCGCCGTTTAATAATTGTAAGTTAGCAACTACGCCGTCACTTAATGCGCGCACTTTTGTGTAGGATAAATTTAGCTCAGCTTGCGCTAACTGGTTAGCAGCGTGGCGCATGGCTAAGTTTTTGTTCCCTGAGTCACCTCTAGCTAAAACCGCTTCAGCTAACTGCGCTTCAAGGGCTGCAACATTTGCTTTACTCGCTTCAAAATTAGCACGAATGCTTTCAAGTTCTTGCTCAGATATAGATTTTTGAGTATAGAGTTTTTCGCCTCTGCTTTTTAATAGTTTTTGCTCATGCTGTTTAGCATTTGCAGCACTTATTTGTGCCTCAAGGGCTTTAACATTGGTATCAAGACGCTTGTTTTGTAATTTGGCATCATCAAGCGCGAGTTGAGCTTGCTCTTTGGCTAAATTATATGGGCCTTCATCGATACTAAATAATATATCGCCCGCTTTAACTGATTGGTTATTATTAACTTGCACACTAGTGACTCGGCCACTAATTTGCGGTGATATTTGCACAACAGGGTGGTATACACGTGCCTGTGGTGTCACAGGCAAAACCATATCGGCCACTAAATAGTAAATAAATACTAAGATAAACCCTATGAGAGAGAACCTTACATAGCGTGCAAACTTTTGATCCGGTGTCATTTTTAGCCTTACTTATTAACTTGAATACATTTAAGGGCGTTTTGCTCTATTTTGATCAAACCAAATGCAATCGCATCGAGCTGCTCAACAGATAAACCGCTGTATAACTGATTTTTTATATCGGAAATGGTCTCTTGCAATGAATGTAAAATGGCATCACTTTGCTCAGTAAAATAGAGTCTTTTACTGCGCTTATCATGTTTGTCTACACGGCGAACGATTAACGATTGCTCCTCTAATTGCTTAAGCGTACGAGTCAGTGAAGGCATTTCTATTCCTAAGCTATTAGCAAGTTCAAGTTGTGTTAATCCCTCACCACGCATATTTATATGCATTAGTGCAGTCCAGCGCGACTGAGTAAGCCCTAAAGGCTCAACAGCAATGGTTACCGCTTCGCGACATAAGCGATGAACTCGGCCCATATTACCGATAACTGTTAAATCGAGCGTTTCGTGAAAAGGTTTGTGTGTAGGCATAGCCATCCCAACATAGTTAGCAAGCTAACTATTTTATCATTACTTAGCTTGCTAAGTAAATATATGTAGGAGAGGGAAGTGGCAAAATATTTGCTAAACCTCACCTTTAAAAATGGTGAGGTTTAGGGAGGTTTTAAAAGTTAAGTAAATTAGCGGGGGAGTATTGATCGGTAAGTACTTTTGTATCGGCAGGCCAATCTTGGCCGTCTTTTGTAAAGTGCATAAATTGGCTAATCGCTTTTATGTCTATACCGTATTTGACTAATTTAGGGGCGAGAGCATTTACACGCGTGTTAATTTGCGCTTCGCTCGGTATTGATTTAAGTCCCGCTAAAATAATACGGTTACTACGATTTTCGCGGCTTACATTTATAAAGTCGCCAAATACAGCGTGGTAAGTTGCCGACTCATGCTCATAAAGTTTACTATTTGAAAACGTATTTGCGGCAATAACACCGCCATCGCCTAATACGCTTTGTACTTCTTCAAAAAACTCTTTAGTAAGTAAGTGCTCCGGAATGTAGTCGCCGTTAAATGCATCTAAAATAATCCAATCGTACTTTTGTTTTTTAATTGCGGCGCGCTTTATAAAAATGCGGCCATCTTGCACGCTTGATGTCACTAAGTCGTTTTCTATAAAGTTAAAGTAATCGCGTGCAACTTTAGTTACTGCAGGATCTATTTCAACATTATGAATTTTTGCAGTGGGGTATAGCTCATGAATAACGTTAGAAAGCGTACCGCCACCTAACCCTATAATAAGTACATTTTTAGGGTTGTCGGCTACTAATAAACTAGCAAAAGTCAATTTTGTGTAATTAAAAACAAGTTTGTCGGGATTGCTTTTATACATGCAACTTTGGCTTGTTTGGCTACTTTTAGTATTAAATTTAAGGCAACGTAAGTCGCTCGTTTCTTCAACAATAATATTGCGATAAAGCGAGCGTTCTTCATGAATAACGTTACTAAACGCAAAACCTGAAAATACAATTAACGGCAGTAGCAAATATTTAAGCATGAGCAAGCCCCTTATTGTTAGCCAAGGTATTAATAACAATCGCGACTAAACCCAGTGACCCAAGTGTTAAAGCAAAGGCGCTAATAATTGTATTTACATCAAACGCGAGCACAAAGTAAAACGAGGTAATGATAGTACCCAGAGCGCTGCCAAGCGTACTTACAAAGTATAAACGACCTGCCACTTGACCGCTTTTATCGCTATCTGTTACCAGTAAGCGCACAGAGTAGGGCGAGATCATGCCTAAAATAACGGTAGGTATAAAAAATAAAGCAGTTGACGCTAAGAGTGAGCCGTAGCGGCTATCTTCAATATGGGTAAATATAAATTCCATTATAGGCTGCGAAAATAATGTAATAGGCACAACCATAATGCTGGCAATTAAAAATATTAAACCATACTTGGTAAGAGATGCATTTTTAGTGCTGAGTTTACCGCCAAGTAAATAACCAAAAGATAAACTAAGCATAAACACAGTAATTATACTGCCCCAAATATGCACGCTACTGCCAAAAAAGGGGGCAAGAATTCTCCCACCTAAAAGCTCAATGCCCATTATGCAAAAGCCGCTGCAAAAGGCTAAAAAGTAAATTAACGCGTTTGTTTTTATGCTCATGTAATTATCATTATGTAACTTAAGTAGAACACTATACTAACGTGATGCATACAAAGCTGCTAGAGCCTGTTGACCTAAGTTTAATTAAAAAGAAGTTTTGTTATAACGATTTGTTAGTTAGGGCGTGTTGATCTATTTAACACGCCCTCGCGATTTAACACTTAAGACGCTTTTTTATTTAAATTAATTTTTTCTTAAGTTTTCTTTAAGTTTCACTCGTTAAATTTAAACCCTGAAATATAAACAGGTTTAAATGAGCGAGCTTATGCAATTAGCCCACACTTCTACATCATTAGGTTTAACACAAAATAACAGTCAGTTTATTAGTGCTCGTATTGATGATGTGCATCGAAAAAATCTCGAAAATACAGTAAAAGAAGGTTTTTTAGTTGCGTATAACGCTAAGCTTACTTCGTTTATGCCACTACTTTGCCAATACGTTACCGAGCAAGGAAAATGCACCTTAGGGCTAAGGCAAGCAACTTCGCCATTGTTTATTGAGCAATATTTAGCATCACCCGTTGAAGATTTTTTAGATGAGAGTATTTCTCGTAATAAAATTTTTGAACTTGGTAATCTTTGCTCTACAAATCGAAGAGCAACACTTGCACATTTTATTATTGTTAACGAAGCTCTGCAAAGTGTGGGCGCAAAACATTTAGTGTTTTGTGCAACCAGTAAAGTGCGTGCTTTATTGCGCTTACTTGGTGTTACGTGTACTGAAATTGCACTTGCTAGCAGTTTTGTAGTTGAGAACCCATTAAAGTGGGGCAGCTATTACGCCAACCAACCAACAGTATGCATTGTGAGCCTAGAGCAAGCTCACCAACAAGTACTAAATACCCCAATGCTTTATAGTTTGATGCAGCAAAACCACTCAAATATCAATTCTTTGGTAAATGCATTGGTGAATGTATGAATTACTATAATACACATTCAGTATCGCCATTAATTATTGCGCATAATAAAGAGCAAACACTTGAAATTAACAGTGATGAGTTTAACCAGCAAATACAAAAAGTAGTAAAAATTCTACAAAGCTTTAACGGCAAATGTGTCGCTTATAAGTTCGATAATACGCCAGCTTGGCTTGTTATTGATGCCGCTACTGCGGTTTCTAATAAAGTGGCTGTGCCAATTGCTCACTTTTTTAGTGAACAACAAACTCAATCTGTACTAGCGCAATGCGGCGCTAATTTATTTATGAGCGACACACTAAACCCTTTACTCGGGGAGCCGACGGCATCAATTACTTTATTTGAGTTTTACACATTATATATTTACGAAATCGTTGTAGCTAAACCCGTCAGTTATTTTCCAGAAACTCAAAAAGTAACGTTTACGTCTGGTTCAACTGGGCAACCTAAAGGCGTGTGTTTATCTGCAAAAAGCCAAATGCAGGTAGCTCAATCTCTGTGCGATAAAATTAATATTAAAAAGCCTGTTCATTTGTGTTTATTGCCGCTTGCTGTATTGCTTGAAAATATAGCCGGCGTGTATGCCCCTTTAAAAAGTAGCGGTACAGTGCATTTAATGCCGTTAAATGAATTAGGCTTTGTTGGCACTGCATTAAAACAGCCCGCACAGCTTATAGCTGCTATTGATAAAGTTAAGCCAAATACGCTTATTTTAGTGCCTGAACTATTAGCATGCTTAGTTGCTTTTGCTGAACAAGGGTGGCAACTGCCTAGTTCGTTACAGTTTATTGCTGTAGGTGGTGCGCGTGTCAGCGAAATGCTAATAGTTAAAGCGCGTGGCTTAAACTTACCGGTGTACCAAGGTTATGGGGTTTCTGAGGCGGCATCTGTAGTTAGTTTAAATACGCCCACAAACGATAACCTCCAAAGTGCAGGTTCTGTGTTACCTCATATTCAAACCAAAATTGAAAATGGCCAGCTTTTTATAAAAGGCGATTTGTTTTTAGGTTACTTAAACCATCAACCACACGACAAAAACCAGTGGTATGCAACCGGTGATCTGGTCGAGCAGCATCAAAATACCTTATTTATTAAAGGCCGCCTAAAAAACCTAATTATTACCAGCATGGGTCGCAACATCAGTGCCGAGTGGCCTGAATCACTATTACTCAGTCAAAGCGGTATTTTACAAGCGGTTGTGTTTGGTGAAGGTCGACCTTTTTTAACCGCCATTATTTATGCCGATTCAAAGCTAAGTAACCCAGTGTTAGCTCAATACATTAACGCAATTAATAAGCAACTACCCGACTATGCACGAATTCAAAAGTGGCATCGTTTAACTGCTCCATTAAGTGTGCAACAAGGATTATTAACTACAAATAATCGCCCAAAACGAGATGCCATAAGTAAGCAGTACCATGCTGTGTTTGAGCAATTTTACCGACTTGGAGAAGTAATTAATGAGTGATTTTTTTAACACCCTCAAAGAGCAAACTAAACAAGAGCAAAACTACCTGCTTGCAGCGCCTATTATTCAGCGTGTTTTTAAAGGTGAAGCATCACTTGAAGAATACGCTTCGTTTTTAGCGCAAGCGTATCACCATGTTAAGCACACTGTGCCATTAATGATGTCGGTTGGTGCACGATTAACCGACGAACAAGAATGGTTGCGCGAAGCCGTCGCAGAATACATTGAAGAAGAGATTGGCCATCAAGAGTGGGTACTTAATGATATTGCAGCCTGTGGTTTTGACAAAGAAACAGTAAGGTGTAGTCAGCCGCAATTTGCTACCGAAATGATGGTGTCGTATGCGTACGACTCCATTGCACGTAAAAACCCATTGATCTTTTTTGGCATGGTACATGTGCTTGAAGGCACTTCTATAGCGCTTGCTGATGGCGCGGCTTCAAACATCGCAAGTGCTGTTGGCTTATCTAAAAAAGCATTTAGTTATTTAACCTCTCATGGCGCACTTGATATAGAGCATGTAAAGTTTTTTGAAAACCTAATGAACCAAATAACAAATGAGGCGGATCAACAAGCCATACTCCATGGTGCAAAGTGCTTTTATCGTTTATACGGCGATATATTTCGTGGGCTCGATGACGAACCGTTTTTTAAAGCAAGCGCACAAGGCAAATTGTCATGAGTAGCGCTTTATGTGTGCTAACTGGCGCAACCGGCGGAATAGGGCAAGCGATTGCTAAAGCCCTATATGCAAAAGGGTGGAAGTTACTGCTTGTAGGACGTAATACGCAAGCCCTTGAAAAACTGAGCCGTGAATGCCCAGACAGTGAAATATTTACAGGCGACTTAACCGACGATACAACACGCATTAACTTAGCAATAAAAGCCAAGCAACTCGGTGGCGTTAGGTTACTTATTAACAATGCCGGTATAAATACAATGCAAAGCCTTGAGCACACAAGTAATGAACAAATAGATAATATGCTTACTACTAATTTGTCGGTGCCTATTAAATTATGCCAGCTATTTCTAGGACAGTTAGCGTATACCAAAGGCACTATTGTTAACGTGGGATCATCGTTTGGCAGTATTGGCTACCCGTTTCAAACGCTTTATTGCGCCAGTAAATTTGGTTTACGTGGTTTTACAGAAGCGCTCTCGCGTGAGCTTAACGGCTCAGGCGTTAAAGTGACCTATTTAGCACCAAGAGCGACAGATACATCTATTAATAGCAGTAAAGCGCGGGCAATGAATAAAGAACTCGGTAATAAAATGGACTCGCCAGAATTAGTTGCTCAAGAGTTATTAGCGCTTATAAATTCGAATCAAACAAGGCGTTTTATTGGTTTTCCTGAGAAATTATTTGCACGTATTAATGGCGCATTCCCAAGCGTTGTTGATAACGCTATTGCAAAACAACTTCCTAAAATTAAACGCTTTTTAAGTTAACAAACACACGAGGACAAGATTATGTATAAATTTACCCTAGCATTATCTCTAATACTAACAGCTGTATTTACAACCGCAGTACAAGCAGATGAAACACAAGACTTAACCTCTATTCAACAAAAGTGGGCAACTGCTAACTATGAACTTGAAGACGATGCGCAAATAGATGCGTTTAAGCAACTAAGTGAGCAAAGCGCGTTATTTGTTAAAAACTATCCAGGCTCGGCACAAACACACATTTGGAATGGCATTGTGTTAGCCAGCTTTGCAGGCGCAAAAGGTGGCTTGGGCGCACTTGGTTTAGCAAAAGAAGCTAAAGCGTCACTTGAAAATGCACTCTCAATTGATGGTACAGCATTAAATGGCTCAGCTTACGCAAGTCTTGCAACGCTTTATAGCAAAGTACCTGGTTGGCCAATTGGTTTTGGTGATGACGACAAAGCTGAAAAATTATTTAAACAAGCCCTCGCTTTTAATCTCGAAGGCATTGATACTAATTACTTATACGGTGAATATTTGTATGACGAAGGCGATTATAAACAAGCTAAAGCACGACTACTTGTAGCACAAGCAGCGGGCATTCGTGATACTCGTGCAAAAGCAGATGAGTATCGCCAACAAGCAATAAGTCAGCTATTGGCAAAAGTAGATAAAAAACTAAAAAGATAAACACATAATGCATTTATTACTCGTTGAGGACGATCATTTAGTGGCGCAAGGGCTTATTCGCTCTTTGCGTCAAGAGGGCTACAGCGTAGAGCATAGTGGCACAGTTAAGCACTCCTTAGAGTGCCTTTCTAGTGGTGAGATTGAGCTTGTTATTCTCGATTTAGGATTACCTGATGGCGACGGCTCGCAAGTTTTAAAGCATATTAAAGCACAAAAAAAAGTTATTCCGGTGGTTATTTTAACTGCTCGCGGCAGTATTGATGACAAAGTCCAAGGGCTAGATATGGGAGCAGACGATTACCTTGCAAAGCCGTTTGGTCCTGCTGAGTTATTTGCTCGATTACGTGTAGCAAGCCGGCGCATTAACCAAACACAATCAAGCTTATTGCGCTGTGGTGATGTAGTAATGGATACCTCTGCTCATACAGTTGCACTAAGTGGGCAATCACTTACACTACCACGAAAAGAATACATGCTTTTAAAAGCGCTGATGGAAAATCAGGGAAGGGTGCAATCAAAACAACAACTCGAAAACAAACTTTACCAATGGGGTGAAGAAGTCGGCTCTAATGCCATAGAGGTGCATATTCATCATCTTCGTAAAAAGTTCCCTAGCGATTTTATTAAAACCTTACGTGGCATTGGCTACGTGGTTGGTAAGCGTTAGGGTGTGTTTATCTTTCGAGGTTGAAAATGTCTATTCGTAAACGTCTGACCTTAATTTTACTTTCAATGATGGTGCTTACTTGTTTTTTAGCATTAGTAAAAGGCTATCAAAAAAGCATGCTCCACGGCGAAAACTTGCTTGATAATGAACTTAAAATAGTGGCTGGCGTTTTAATTGAGCAACCATTAGCACTAAGCACAAATGCAGTACAGGTAAGCAATAATAGTGCTCAGTTGTTGTATCAAATTTGGCAAAATAATAGTTTACTTAGTGGCTCATCGAGTTTAAAGAATAACCAAATTAGTTTTAGCGAGGGCTTTCAAACTGCCAATGTAGCAGGGCAGCGTATGCGAGTGTTTGTGATGAGAAAAAATACCCGTAAAGTCATCGTTGCTGAGCCTATGGCAAAGCGGTTTGAATTAGCTGAAGCCGTTATTTTATCTGCAATGTTACCTATGCTATGGGCTGTCCCTCTGCTTGCTATTTTTATAAGTTTTTTCGTTAAATACGCATTAGCCCCTCTTACTCGATTATCTAAGCAGCTGGCTACTCGCCAAGCAAACGACTTTACGCCAATTAACTGGCAGGTAACCGATGAAGAAATTAAACCTGTTATTAATCGTTTAAACGATTTATTTAAACGAGTAGAAACCGCTTACTTACGAGAGCGTTTTTTTGCCTCAGATGCAGCTCACGAATTACGTACCCCGCTCAGTAGCTTAAAAATTAATGTACATAATTTGGCTAATAAACAAAGTAACTCGCAAAACCATCAAGAATTACAAGCCATGTCACAAGGCATTAATCGCTTAAGTAATATTGTTGAACAAATGCTAATTTTAGGGCGCACTCAGCCTGAGCAATGGCAAAAGCAGTTTAGTGAACAGTCATTGCTAGCGATTACTCAGCAAGTCGTATCGGAGCAATACGAAAAAATAGATGAAAAAAACCAAACTATTAGCCTCGAAGGTGATGATTTTGTAATTAATGGTGATGAGTTTACATTAACCACACTCATCGCTAATTTACTTAGCAATGCCATAAAATACACACCCAATAATGGTCAAATAATAATTAAATTAGCATCAAATAATAACGGCTTTAGTTGGCAAATTGATGATTCTGGTTCGGGCATGACTGAAGAGCAAAAAGAGCGAATATTCAATCGCTTTTATCGCGTGGGTGGCGATCAACATCCATCAGGCGAGCAAGGTGCGGGTTTAGGTATGGCGATTGTCCAACACATAATTGCTATTTATGGCGCAAGTATTCATTTAGCGAATAGCTCTTTAGGCGGACTAACCGTTAAGGTTACTTTTACAGGAGTAAAAAGTGACTAAACGTTTATTTAATCACTGCCTTTGTTGTTTGCTATTTTTGTCGTTTAACGCGGCGAGTAAAGAGTATCTTATTATTTTAAAAGATCATTTGTTTTACCCCTCGCAAATAATTATTCCCGCAAACAAAAAAGTAAAACTATTGATAGAAAACCAAGACAGCACACCAGAAGAGTTTGATAGCTTTGATCTAAACAGAGAAAAAGTACTCTACCCAAATCGTAAAAGCATTATTTATATAGGGCCGCTAAGTAAAGGGCATTACGAGTTTTTTGGTGAGTTTTCGCCAAATACAGCAAGGGGCGTTGTTATAGTTAGCGATGAAGGGGCACAGCATGCTAATAACTAGTTTAGTCATGAGCCTTAACCAATTACTACCAGTGGCTATTTTATTAGTGCTACTACAAGTAGTTAAAAAACAAAGCTCTTTGCAAATAGGGTCTGCTTTAGTAATAGGCGCGGTAATGTCGTTTTTGTACATGCAAAGTGCGTCGTGGGTGAGCCAGTGGTTTGAACACCAAGGGTTAGAGTACTCACAAATAGGGCTATGTATCACTATATTTATTGCTGTATTGGTATTTGCACTAAAGCAAAAGTCAGCGGCATTTTATATCGCAGTTATAAGCACAATAACGCTCTATTTAAGCCATTATATTATTTACCTCACCAGTTTTTGGCAAAATAATGATGCAGGGCAAAGCTTATTTATTGGCACTTTATTAGGTGTTGGGATTTGTTTAAGTTTTAGCGTATTGCTGTACTTTTTAATGAATGCAATTAAGTACCGCTTTGGTATGTATCCGCTTTTTACTTTGCTTGCTTTTAACAGCGCGGCTAAGTTATTAGTTGCACTGGATTTGGCAAGTCAAATAGGTTTAATTACAAACACCTCAACAGTGTGGGATTTACGTAATTTGTTAAGCGAAAACTCTGAGCTAGGCCGCGTACTGCGTGCTTTGGTTGGTTACGAGGCCACTCCTGATTTAATGAGTGTACTTATATATAGTACAAGCAGCGTATTATTTTTATTACTTTGTTACGTTATTTCAGCTTCAATAACTAAGGAACGTGTATGAAAGCACTTAACCTATATTTAGCGCTTAGTTTTACCGCTCTTTGTTTGTTGGTATTCTCAATCCAAGCAAAGGCCGATGGTATTGTTGTTGATAAGGTATATCATCCCTATGTTTTGCCTTTTGAGCGTGAATTTGAGTGGCGATTAGTGTCGCACCAAACAGATAGTGGCAACATACTAGCGCAGCGTTTGGGTGGTGGTGGAGCTATTAACGATACAATGGCACTGGAAGGCTATTTAGTTGGTGAGCGAGACGATAACGGCGACTTTGGTATAGAAGCTTATGAGCTTGAGCTACGCTGGCAATTGATTGAGCAAGGTAAATTATGGGCCGATTGGGGGGCATTATTTGAGCTTGAAAAAAAACATAATGAAGATGTGTATGAAGCAACTTCGGGTTTTGTGATCGAAAAAGAATTTGGAAAAACGAGCCTTACACTAAACGCTTTTTTGGTTTATGAGTGGGGGCAATACATTAAAAATGAATGGGAAAGCGAGTTTAGAGCACAATATCGCTATCGCTATCGTTCTGCTTTTCAGCCTTCTATAGAGGTTTACGTAGGTGAAGACTTTGTTGGTATAGGGCCTGGTTTTATAGGTTTACAGCGCTTTGATGGGCAAAAGCAATTAAAGTGGGAAGCAGGTTTCATCACTGAGATAAGCCAATCAGAAAAAAACCATAGTTTTAGGCTCGCATTAGAATTTGAATTTTAATAATAAATAAAAGCTGTTTTGGTTGTTATCATTCTGATTATAGATAGGTACTTGACATATTATTTAAACTCTATATAGTGGGCCGCAGCTAGAAAGAAAGCATGTAAGCTATAAATCTCCATTTCGATATAAGTAATACTTGTAGTTCCGTCCTGAAGTTTTTAAAGTACCATCTCATTTTTTGCTACACCCGCTCTTATGAGCATATTTTTATTTTTATTTCAGGATATTACAATGTCTAACATCGTATCAGGTACAGTTAAGTGGTTTAACGAGTCTAAAGGTTTTGGTTTCATCGAGCAAGAAAATGGCCCAGACGTTTTCGCACATTTCTCAGCAATCAAAAGCGAAGGTTTCAAAACTTTAGCTGAAGGCCAACGTGTAGAGTTTACTCTTTCACAAGGTCAAAAAGGCCCACAAGCTGATAACATCACAGCTGTATAATTTTACTTTTAAGTAAAATGAAAAAAAGCGCTTAAGGCGCTTTTTTTGTGTCTGAAATTTGACTCAAACCAAACAACGCGCATTACCAATGTAAATTAGCTAAATGATATTGCTATTATTAAGCCCCACCTAATATTTGTTTTCTATTCTTCTAAGCCATTGCGCTAATGCAAGTGAGTTTAAGCTTGTAATTTATACCGAACATTTCTCCCTTATAATTTTAAAACGACAAAGATCAGCTTGTTGGTATTACTCTCGCTATTGTAAAAGATATTTGCACAGCTATTGCTATAACCAGCGAGTTTAAATTGCCTCTTTGGGAGCATGCTTATAATTTAGTTCAAAAAGACCCTCACTTAGGTCTTGTTCTAATTGCTAAAAACACCGAACGTGAACCTCTATTTATTGGTATTAGTATAAATAATCCAAAATATGCAAAGCAGTTTTTTTTAAAATTGTAAGAGGTGATACATATGAGTTATTAGTAAATAAAATTGGCTTTAAAACGGATGAAAATTTACTGATTTTTGGAGACGAAAAACAATTTATGGATTTGTTTTCAAAAAGAAAGATAGATCTAATTTCAGGTTCAAAAGTTACAATAAAGTATAGCTAGAGCTCTTTGGATATAAAGCAACTGACGTAGTGAAGTGCAAAAATCACCCCATCCTAAGTTTGCTGGTAATTACATAGCATTTATTAATCGGTACCTAGACCTATTATAAAGCGATTTAACAATGAGTATAAAAAGTTAAAAACGAAAGGTGACTTTGCTGCTTATAAATACCCCACTATTATTAATTTACCTTTCGTAAGGTAGCCCTTTATCTTTTTTTACTTTTAAAAAGGCAGCTTGTAGTGCTTCAACTAAACGCATATCTGTTTTTTTATTCGCAGCTAAATAAGCATCAATTGTTAGCTCATCTATTTTATAAATGAACCTTAAGTGTGCTGGTTTGAGCTTTAGATAGTCGCTCATCTGCTGCATATATAATGGATCGTCTACAATTAAATCTACTTTTTTAGCTAATAGTAAAGAGTATGATTTTTGAATGTCAGAGGTTAAAACAGCTTCAAAACCAAGTTTGCTGAGGGTTTGTGTTGAAAAGTCATTGCGTTGCATTGCAATTTTATACACTTTTGCTTGTTCAGTATTATTTATAATAAGATCATTTCGCTCTGATAGGCCGATAAAGCCCAGCTCAAATCGTCCAACTGGTCCAATCCAATAAAATTTATTTTCTCGCTCTACAGTGCGTGCAAGGCTGTATATAAAGGTATTTTTTAATTCATCTGCAATTTTATAAGCACGTGCCCAAGGATACATTTGAATGTTAGGTGCGAGATCTGCCTCAGCAAATATATCCCTAATAAATTGAGTACCTTCACCTGCAACTTCGCCCTTAATTAATACTTGGTTTGGTGGCGCTAACTCAGTTACAACAAGCAGAGTGTCCTTAGCTTGAATATACACGGAACAAGTAAAAAGAAGGGAATAAAGAATATATTTCACAATAGCGAATCGTCATTCGGTTAGCTTAAGTAATATAAGTGTGGCTGAAAATATGAAAAATACAAAAATTATTTATGTGAACTTGTTACTAAGATATTGGTTTATTTGAGTTATGTACAACTATAAAGGAGGCTAGATAGGTAAACGGTTTGAGGTCTGAAGTAATTGAAGCTAAAAAACTATGCTCTAAAACGATAAAAGGGCCTTGCGGCCCTTGGTGAAGTATCGTTCAAGTCAGATAGAGCTTTAACCCCTTAAAGCGCTATCCTCTTGTTTTGCAACACCGGTGTTCATCTCAATAAGTTTCTAAGCTAGCGAGAGGAAAAACCCAGCAATTGCTGCGCTCATAAGGTTAGCCATAGATCCTGCTAACACTGCTCTGAGCCCTAAGCGTGCGATATCCTTCCGCCTGCTAGGCGCCATACCGCCTAACCCACCTAGTAAAATGGCTATCGATGATAAGTTAGCAAAGCCACATAAAGCAAAAGTAACAATTGCTTGTGTGTGCGCACTTAACGTATCGCGATAATTTATAAAGTCTAAGTAAGCAACAAACTCGTTTACTACTATCTTTTGACCAATAAAGCTGCCGGCTATAATCGCTTCATCCCATGGCACACCTAGTAACCATGCGACTGGAGCAAATACATAACCTAATATTTCTTGAAGCGTTAATGTCGGGTAATCAAACCACCCGCCAATACCGCCTAATAAACCGTTTAATAGTGCAATTAGCGCTACAAAAGCAAGTAACATTGCACCTACATTAAGTGCTAAATGCATACCGTTTGCAGCACCTGATGCAGCTGCATCAATTACATTTACAGGCTTATCTTCGTCATCTAAATCTAAATCAGCTAAGTTATCTTTAGGAGTTTCAGTTTCTGGCACAATCATCTTGGCCATTAAAAACCCACCTGGTGCAGCCATAAAGCTCGCCGCAATAAGATACTTAAGATCTACGCCAATAATTACGTAACCGGCCATTACAGAGCCTGCTACAGTGGCTAAGCCACCTACCATCACTGCAAACAATTCCGACTTGGTCATTGTTGCTATAAATGGCTTAACTATTAACGGAGCTTCAGTTTGGCCTACAAAAATATTTGCCGTTGCTGAAAGCGATTCTGTGCGAGAGGTTTTCAATAATTTTTGTAAACCGCCGCCTAAAATCCTAATTATCCAATCCATAATGCCAAGGTGATATAACACAGCAACAAGTGCTGAGAAAAACACGATAACTGGCAAAACTTGAATTGCAAAAATAAAACCTAATGTGTCTTGTGAGGCGAGTGGACCAAATAAAAACCCAATACCATCATTAGCATAACCAATAACCGACGAAACGGCTGATGACATACTCGTTAACACATTTTTTCCTGCTTCGAAAAACAGAACAAAACCGCCAATAACAACTTGCATTGCAAACGCTATACCAACGGTTCTTAAATTAATTGCCTTGCGATTAGTCGACGCAGCGAAGGCAATGCTTAGTAGCACACACATGCCCACTAAGCTCATAAATGTTGTCATACAAATGTTTCCCGTTGTTATTCTTGTAGTAAATATTTAATTTTACTTTTTATTATATCAATCGCAACGCGGTTCATGCCGCCTCGAGTCACAACTAAATCAGCGTTATGCTTCGAAGGCTCAATAAATTGATAAAACATCGGTCTAACAGTTGCTTGATACTGCTCAACAACAGATTGTAATGTTCTGCCTCGTTGCTCCATATCACGTTGCATACGACGCATTAAACAAATATCTAAAGGTGTATCTATAAACACCTTAATATCAAATTCTTTATTAAGCGCTTTGTCACTCAATAGTAAAATACCTTCAACAATCAGTATTTTAGCAGCAGGCACTCGGCGTGTGGTTGCACTACGCGTATGCTGTGCATAATCATACGTTGGTACTTCTACTGAGTTACCACAACGAAGTTGTGTTAAATGCTCAAGCATCAACGCATGCTCAAATGCATCTGGATGGTCGTAATTTGTTTGCGTACGATGAGCCATAGGCAAATGCGACTGATCCTTGTAATAAGCATCTTCTTCAATAATGGCGATAGCGCCTGGTTCAAGCTCATTAACCAATTCATTGTATATAGTTTGGCTAAAAAGAGATTTGCCCGACGCAGACGCGCCTGCAATAGCTATAATAGTAGTTCGTGTCACTAAAGTTCTCATCCACACAGAAAGATATATTGTTGGTAGATCACAATAGCAAAAAAGACACGATTAATCTCTTTTGCTTCGCTCAAGAGTGCAAATTTATAATGTTTAGGTTTTATGAAACAGGACTTTTGTCCTGTACGGAAAATTCGATCAGCGGATAAAGTAACCACCTAGAATCAAAGTGAGGTCAAAATGGCAAGAGCAATTATTTTAATGGCAGATAGCCTAGGAATCGGTGCAGCACCAGATGCAGATAAATTCGGCGATCTTGGGGCTAATACATTCGCTCACTTACTAAAAGCATATTACGACGAAACAGGCAGTGCACTGTCGCTTCCTAATTTATCTAAATTAGGATTAGTAGACGCATGTGAAGCTGCCGGTGGCGAACCGTGTTTAATTTCAAACCGCCAAGCACCAGAAGGTGCATGGGGTTACGCTAAAGAAATCTCTAGCGGAAAAGACACGCCATCGGGTCATTGGGAAATGGCAGGCGTACCAGTGTTATTTGATTGGGGATATTTCCCAAAAACACAGCCAAGTTTCCCACAAGAATTTATAGACGAGTTTATAGCTCGTACGGGTATTCCTGGCATTTTAGGCAATTGCCATGCATCAGGAACTACCATTTTAGAACAGCTAGGTGAAGAGCACGTAAAAACAGGTAAACCAATCTGTTACACCTCAGCTGATAGCGTGTTTCAAATAGCCGCGCATGAAGAGTCATTCGGCCTAGAGAAGCTTTATCAAGTTTGCGAAATCGCACGGGCGCTACTTGATGAAATGAATATAGGACGAGTGATTGCGCGGCCATTTTTGGGTTCAAATAGCCAAGACTTTGCCCGAACGGGTAATCGTCGTGACTATTCAGTACTTCCGCCAGCACCAACATTGCTAGATGTACTAGCAAAAGACGGCGGCGAAGTAATTAGTATTGGTAAAATTTCAGATATTTACGCGCATCAGGGCATAACCCAAAAGCACAAAGCACCTGGGCTTATGAACTTGCTAGAAAAAACCAGCGAAGTAATGGAAAGCGCGCCAGATCGTAGCTTAATCTTTACTAACCTAGTTGATTTTGATGAAAAATTTGGTCATCGCCGTAATCCAGTAGGATACGCAAAAGCATTAAAAGAATTTGATGACTATCTACCAACTATACTAAATCAGTTAAAAGCAGATGACGTATTAATGATCACTGCAGATCATGGCTGTGACCCAACCTTTCCAGGTTCTGAGCACACTCGTGAATACGTACCTGTTATTGCATACCAAGCAGGTATGAGTAACACACCATTAGGTGAACGCAACAGCTTTGCAGATATAGGCCAAACACTGGCACAGTGGTTTAGCTTATCTGCGCTTGATTACGGCGACAGCTTTTTAAATGAGCTAAAAACGCCAAATAAAAAGGAAAACAATTAATGAGTACTCCGCATATCAGTGCAAACGTTGGTGATTTCGCCGAAACAGTATTAATGCCAGGCGATCCGCTACGTGCGCAATATATTGCTGAAAACTTTTTAGATGATGCAGTACAAGTTACCGGCGTTCGTAACATGTACGGTTTCACTGGCACTTACAAAGGTAAGCCAGTAAGTATCATGGGTTCAGGCATGGGTATTCCATCAATGTCTATTTATGCACGTGAGCTAATTGTAAGCTTTGGCGTTAAAAATATTATACGTATTGGTACGTGTGGCGGTATTGGTACAGATATCAAAATTCGTGACGTAATTTTTGCACAAGGTGCAAGCACAGATTCAAACGTAAACCGTGCACGCGTACGTGGCTACGATTTTGCTGCTATTGCTAACTTTGACCTACTTTTAAACGGCGTAAACGCTGCTAAAGAGCTAGGCATTAAAGCAAAAGTAGGTAACGTATTCACAACCGACACATTCTATCAAGCAGATGACTCGTTCTATAAAGACTTAGACAAGTTAGGCATGCTAGCAGTAGATATGGAAACAGCCGGTTTATATGGCGTTGCAGCTGAATACGGCGCAAACGCAATGGCATTATTTACAGTAAGTGACCACGTAATCACTGGTGAAGCAACACCTGCTGATGAGCGTCAAAGTACGTTTAATGAAATGGTTAAAATTGCATTAGAGTCTATCTAATCAATAAAACAGTTCCTTGGTAACGTATTCACTAAGCTTTGGAGACACGCCCAAAGTGAAGTGAGACTAAACCTCCAAAGCCGCATTTTATGCGGCTTTTTTTATGCCTGAAGAAAATGAGCAGCAGCTTCTAATTACTTAATTACACAACAAACTTAACCTTTAAAAACAAAAAAAGGGCCAAAGCCCTTTTTTATGGTGTTGTGCCTAATCATACAGGCCAAATACTGAGTGCTTAAACAATCTCACCAGCTACTATCGTATTAAAGCTGTCGTTGTCATGTAGGCTTGCAAATGCGCTCTCATGTAATAGCTCATTACGTAAGTTTGGAGAGTATTCAAGTGCCATTTTAATGTCGGCTAAGGCATCAGCATGCTTATGTGTTAGTGCATAAGCACATGCGCGTTGCCAATAGGCATAACCGTAATCACTGTCTATATCAATAGCTTGGTTACACAGCTCAATGGCTTGTGCTGTTTCATTAATTTCTAGTAATGCATCGGCTTTATAAGCAATGGCTTCAACATCTTCTGGTTTGCGATTAAGTATTTCGTCAAAAATTTCAATCTTATTAGCAAAATCACTTTCTAGGTTGGCGCGCATCCACAGCGAATGAACTTCGTTAGTCACCGATATGCGCTCTTGGTTACTGAGTATTTCCTCAGATCGTACACGTAGTTTTTCTTCAAGAATTTTTAATCGGTCTTCATACTCGTCTGTAATTACGCTCACACGTGTATTTACAATGTCTTCTACTTTGTTTTTAACATCGCGTAGTGAGTTCCAGCCCACTAAAACCAAAATAGAAGCCGTAGCGGTGATTATAAAAAATACATTATTAATAGTATCGGTAGTGTACGTTAATGCGCGGTCAGCAGTATCAAGCTGAGCATGGGTTACCTGTTTAGTTACATCTTCACGGAGTTTTTGTTGATCTTGCCTAACCGCTTTTAGCTCGTCGAGTATGTAGCGCTCCATTAGCGGTTTATACATAGGCTCTTTAAGTTGTTGAAGGGCTTGTTGCTCTTGTTGTGCTGTAGGTGAGGCAGGTTGTTTTTCAGCAGAATTTACTATGCCCGAAAAAAAAGTTAAACAAACAAAAAGTGTAGATAGGTAATAACGCATCGATACGCCTAATTAAATTAATTACTGTAATAACTTTAACATGCAGGGCTGAATGGCACTAGGGCGCGTTGACTTTTCAGGATTAAAATTAACCTAATTTAGATAGGAACAATAGCTGTAAGAATTTTTTAGCCTAGTGAGCCTAGGAATAACAGGGTAAAGCTTGAGCATTTTGCTAATACTTAGATGGTTTTAGGAAAAATAGGCAAAAAAAAGCCAGCTCAATATGAGCTGGCAAAAACTGCTTAAAACAACAATATGTCGTAGGGATTCACAGGAGAACAACTTCATACTAACTGAACCTTTCTGAACAAATACTTAATTCAATTCAATTAGTTAAAAATATAAGAATACTTCAAGTATTCGGTTTATAAAGTAAAGGTGCATTGGGCTTAAGTAATGCACCTTTATAATTATAACTATATAACTACAATTTCATGGTGAAGGGGGGTATTCCAATGTGCGCTTTAAATAAATTAAAGCCACTTTCAAACCCTTCACATACTATTACGCCGAAATTTTTCAATTCGATCACAGGTCTAGTAAAAAGATTAAGGTTAGTTTACTAATTTTGTATTTTACCCTGCAATACTTTACACGAGCGTCGTCAGATTTATTTTTACTATTATTTAAAACGTAATTACAAAGCTATTGTTAAATACATCATTAGCAAAAGACCAATCAAAAATATAAATTGGAGCAATCGTTTTAAATAGTATGTTGAGGCTGGCGTAGCATAATTTATGCGCCTATATTAAAGATATATAACTGTTTAGGCAGGCACACTAAATAATAAGTAAGCCGATTAAATAAAAATAACCGTTACTTTTTAAAAAGTTATAAATACATAAGCAACAATACTGATTGATTAAGTATTTTACTTTTCCATTATAAGGATTCCAGAATGAGCAACCCTAAAGCAGGCCAATGTCCGGTCATGCACGGCAGTAATACTAAAACGTCTAATCCCAATACTGATTGGTGGCCAAATGCCCTAAACTTAGACATTCTTCATCAGCACGACACCAAATCAAATCCATACAATAGCGACTTTAATTACGCTGAAGCATTTAAATCAATCGATCTTGACGCGCTAAAAACAGATGTAAAAAGCTTAATGACCGACAGCCAAGATTGGTGGCCAGCCGATTGGGGGCATTACGGCGGTTTAATGATTCGTCTAGCATGGCATTCAGCGGGTTCTTACCGTTTAGCCGATGGTAGAGGAGGCGGTGGCACAGGTAATCAACGTTTTGCACCACTTAACTCATGGCCAGATAACGGTAATCTTGACAAAGCGCGCCGTTTACTGTGGCCAATAAAGAAAAAATACGGTAACAAGCTTTCATGGGCCGACTTAATTATTTTAGCGGGCAACATGGCATACGAATCAATGGGTTTAAAAACCTTTGGTTTTGCAGGCGGCCGAGAAGATATTTGGCACCCTGAAAAAGACGTTTACTGGGGAGCTGAAAAAGAATGGTTAGCGCCAAGTGACGGCCGTTACGAAAGTGTAGATAAACCAGATACGATGGAAAACCCATTAGCAGCAGTACAAATGGGCTTAATTTATGTAAACCCAGAAGGTGTTAACGGTATACCCGATCCGCTTAAAACAGCGGCTCAAGTTCGCGAAACCTTTGCCCGCATGGCAATGGATGACGAAGAGACCGCTGCATTAACTGTGGGCGGCCATACTGTAGGTAAAACACATGGTAACGGTAAAGCTGAAAACCTAGGCCCAGAACCAGAAGCTGCAGACGTACACGAGCAAGGCCTTGGCTGGAATAATACAACAACACGCGGAATTGGCCGCGATACTGTTACTTCAGGCCTTGAAGGTGCGTGGACTACACACCCAACCACATGGGATAACGGTTACTGTTACTTACTTCTAAACTACGAATGGGAACTGACTAAAAGCCCAGCAGGCGCTCATCAGTGGGAGCCTATTAATATTAAAGAAGAAGACAAACCTGTTGATGTAGAAGATCCATCAATTCGCTTAAAGCCAATGATGACTGATGCTGATATGGCCATGAAAGTGGACCCTGAATATCGCAAAATCATTGAACGTTTTAATAACGACTTTGAATACTTTTCAGATGTGTTTGCGCGAGCATGGTTTAAACTGACTCACCGCGACTTAGGCCCTAAATCATGTTACTTAGGCGCCGACGTACCAAGTGAAGACTTAATTTGGCAAGATCCAATTCCAGCCGTTGATTACACATTAACAGACGACGAAATTAGCGATCTTAAAACGACATTATTAAATTGTGGTGTTAGTGCCGCTGATTTAATAAATACAGCTTGGGATAGCGCACGTACTTATCGTGGTTCTGATAAACGTGGCGGCGCAAATGGTGCACGCATTCGTTTAGCACCGCAAAAAGATTGGCAAGGTAATGAGCCAGAACGTTTAGTATCAGTACTTAGTGCGCTTGAAAAAGTGCAGGCTGGCTTGAATAAACCAGTTAGCATCGCCGACTTAATTGTTTTAGGTGGTACAGCAGCCGTAGAACAAGCTGCAAAACAAGCGGGTGTTGATGTAAACGTGCCGTTTGCACCAGGTCGAGGAGATGCAACAGACGAAATGACTGATGCAGAATCGTTTGATGTATTAGAACCAATTCATGATGGTTTTAGAAATTGGTTGAAAAAAGATTACACAGTATCAGCTGAAGAGTTATTACTAGAACGTAGCCAGTTAATGGGATTAAGTGCACCAGAAATGTCGGTACTTATTGGTGGTATGCGTGTATTGGGTACAAACTACGCAGGCAGCGAACATGGCGTATTTACAAATAACGTTGGCTCATTAACCAACGATTTCTTTGTAAACTTAACTGACATGTCAAACCGTTGGGAGCCGGTTCAAAAAGGCTTATACAATATAGTTGACCGTCAAAGTGGTACGACTAAATGGACGGCAACACGCGTTGATTTAGTATTTGGATCAAACTCTATATTGCGCGCACTTGCTGAGTTTTATGCACAAGACGACAACAAAGAGCGTTTTGTACATGACTTTGTAAATGCATGGGTAAAAGTAATGAACGCAGACAGGTTCGATCTTAAATAATCTGTACGCTAAATAAAAATGGGGGAGTAATAATTTACTCCCCCGTTTTTTAATATTTGCCATACCGTTACACAAAGCTGCCTTTTTATAAAAATTGACAACTTACGACCCATATCCCAGATTAAATAAGCGGCGATAGAAAGCTATTTTTGCATTAAATTTTGCACACAGCACCACTCAGTATTGCTCACAAAATATCGTAATCTATCTAAGTCATATAAAAGTTAGGCATTAAAAAAGGCGGCAAAAGCCACCTTTTTGTATAAAACAATAAAACTTATAGAAGTGCAAAAAGCTTTTGTAGTTGTGGCATGTATTCGCTCACAAGTTCAAGGTTGCTTTCGCTTACTAAAGAATCCGTAGACTCCGCAGCTGCGCTTGAAGATTTACCAAACGAACCCATTAACGAGCTAGCGCCACTATCTTTAGCACTTTTAAGGCTTTGCAGGCCGCCCATTACTTTAGTTGCCGTTTCTTGGTTATCAGCAGAAAGGCCCGATTTAAGATTTTCGATATAAGCCATTGATACTTCAGAACCTACCGTTACTAGCTGCTCTGGCGTAAAACCATAACGGTTTGTAACACCCGCGAAGCTTTTGTACAGGTCTTGCTCTTTAATCATGCTTAGTGCGCTATTAGCTAAAGAGCTTTGTTCGCCAACGCTTTGCTCTGCAGAACCACCTAACATACTTGCTAAATCTAAGTCTTTTAACGACTCTTGGCTGCTTGCCCAGCTAGTTACAGCAGGTAATGCTTTCATGTAGCTTTGTAATTGGCCTTCGCTAATGTCTTCTGCAAGGCTTGAAAAACTCATTGCTAATAAGCTAAGTGATAAAAGTATTTTTTTCATTGGGCATTTCCTGTTGTTTAATTAACGCTATTTAAAACTAAATGTAAGCGCTTGCCAATACAAAACTAAAGTATTAGGGGTATTTAGGCTATAAAGTAGTATAAATACTTTAAAGTCCTATAACTTAAGCTGATTCAGCACAAATATAGTTACAAATGATATAATGCATTTTTGACAAATAGAGCTGAACACAATGTTAACAATTTCAAATACTGTCACTATCGATGAATGGGAACTAGAGCTCACGGCTATTCGTTCGCAAGGTGCCGGTGGTCAAAATGTTAACAAAGTGGCAAGTGCAATTCATTTACGCTTTGATATTAACCGCTCTAAATTACCTGACTTCTACAAAGAACGCTTGCTTGCCTTAAATGATTCAAGAATCACCAAAGAGGGCGTTTTAATAATTAAAGCGCAAAGCCACCGTACACAAGAGCTAAACCGAGAAGATGCCCTTAAACGTTTAAAAGATTTAATACTCAGTGCTACCGTTGTCAATAAGGCGCGTCGTGCCACCAAGCCTAGCCGTAATTCACAGCGCAAACGTATGGATAAAAAAACTAAACATGGGCAAAACAAAGCGCTACGCGGCAACATTAAGTTTTAGTTTTAAACGGTATAAATAAAATAGAGAGGGGACTTGATGCCTAAATGTAGGCGCTATTTTTACATCCTACAGCGTGCATAAAAATATAAGTGAGGGGTCTCCTCACTTATATTTAATAGCTATTAATGTCTACTTAGCCATTTCTAAATCAGATTCTGCATCCGCCAGCATTGCAAATTCTTCGTCCGCGCTTTTAGCAACTAAGTGTTTTGAACTATAGCCAAAGTAATAAGCCGCACCCACAATAAACAGCACCATAGTGTATAAAAATGCACGAGGGTCAAATGCATACACACCCGTTAATGCTATAAGTGAAAGCACTAAAGCAATACTTGAAGTAACTACACCACCAGGAGTTTTGTACGGGCGAGGTAAATCAGGTTGTTTAACGCGTAGCAAAATATGGCTCAGCGCCATTAATGCATACGATACCGTTGCTCCCACTACTGCCATTGCGAGTATTAAGTCACCCTCGCCACTGAGTGATACTAAAAAACCAAATACTGCCGGTACAATTAACGCACGTGCTGGCACTTTGCGATTAGTAGTAATAGACAACGAACGCGGTAAATAACCAGCTCTAGATAAAGCAAACACTAAGCGACTATAACCATAAATTATAGAAAAGAATGAAGCGACTAACCCCGCAAGCCCTAATATATTTACAACGGTTGCTAAGCCCTCACTACCCGATGCGTTTAATGCATCAACTAAAGGCACTGCACTTGCGCCCATTGCAGCCGCACCGCCAGCACCTGGTACTAAAACTACCACTAAAAATGCAGTAAATAACAAAAAGATCATTGCACCAATTATGCCTTTAGGTACATCTTTAGCGGGATCTTTTGCTTCTTCTGCAGCAAGCGGTACACCTTCAACCGCTAAAAACAACCACATGGCAAACGGTAATGCAGCCCAAACTCCGTACCAACCTAAAGGTAAAAACTCACTGGCTCCCACTGCATCGGTTACGGGGACGTCAAATAAGCGTGATGCATCAAAATTTGTGATTAATACAAATGCGGTCGCAATAATAGCTAATACCGCTAAACCACTTATTACCATCATTACTTTAAGTGCTTCTCCCACGCCTGCTAAATGAATGCCCACAAATAGTAAGTAAAATAATGCATATACCCATGGGCCATTAAATCCGGTAAGGGTTTCAACTGCAGAGCCTATAAAAATAACAATAGCAGCGGGTGCTAAGGCATATTCAATTAATACGGCAAGTCCGGTTAAATAGCCTCCCGCGGGCCCGATAGCTTGACGCGCAAAACTATAACCACCGCCTGCAGCAGGTATTGCAGCTGACATTTCAGCAAGCGACAATACTAGCGCTAAATACATAACTGCCATTAATACTGCTGCAATGGCAAAGCCACCCCAACCGGCTTCAGCAATACCAAAGTTCCAACCTGCAAAGTCACCCGATATTACATACGACACACCCAAACCTGCGAGTAATAACCATCCCGCAGTACCCCGTTTTAACTGTCTTTTAGCAAGGTACTCTGTATTATTAGTAGACATAACCCTTCTCCGTTGATGTTTAGTTTTTATTGTTTTATTTCACGTGTTTTTAATTAAAATTACTCAGCAATTAAAAAGTTAGTGGTTGGAACCTGATGCTCAATGACATCGTCTTGTGTGCGGTCTTTTAAATTAACCCCAGTTAGTTTTAGTTTTTTAGCTTCACGTAATAAGTACAGTGCACGCCTAGCCGCTTCAGCATAAGGCAGGCCTGCAGGGCGAATATTCGATATGCAATTACGACATGCATCGTTAAGTCCTGTTTTGGGCTCCCACGTTAAATACAAGCCAAGGCTATCTGGCGAACTAAGTCCTGGGCGCTCTCCTATTAACACCATAACCACCTGGGCATTTAGCAGCTCACCTATATCGTCGCCAATCGCTACTCGCCCTTGCTCAACCAAAGTAATGGGAGCAATTTTAAATTGCTTGTCTGTTGTGAGGTGCGTTAATAGCTCTGTTATAAATGGGTATGCATTTTTTTGTACCGCCAACGACGAGAGTCCATCAACCACGACAATCGCTAAATCGTATTTAGCCTGCGTAGTGTGTTTTTGTTTATTCATATAGCTGAGAAGTATTTGCCTACCATTGTCATTAAGCTTGCGGCCTAAATCGGGTCGCTGAAGGTAAGTAACCCTGTCAGTAGCTTGGCTGTGTAAATGCAGGGGAGGAGCAACCTCTTTTAGAGCACTAATACTACCCAGTTGCTCAGTCATTTCGTTAATATCTAGCGGAAAGCTCACCGCATCGCGCGCTTGTGCATGAGATAGCTGAAAAGCCAGCATTTCTGAGGTTGGCAAACTTATACCGGCGCGGCCAAGGCCAATACGCGCGTCGGTAAAACGGCGTAAATCACTCCAAGGATTGTGCACTACATTACCGTTATTTTTATGCTCGTTTACTGAGTTATCTAAAGAAGTGCTCTGTTTTGAACTTGATTTCATGAGCCACCTCCAGTAATTGCACCCAGAGGTTTGGCAAAAGCGGGAGGCAAAGTATCTGAAAGTGTAATATCGGAAGTGCTTTGCATAATTTTCATTTTGCTCAGCCATGCCTCAAACTCAGGGGCGGGTCTAGAGCCAAGAACACGACGAACATATAATGCATCATGAAACGACGTAGTTTGGTAATTAAGCATAATGTCGTCAGAGCCAGGTATTCCCATTACAAACGAGCAACCTGCAACGCCTAATAGCGTTAGCAAGTTATCCATATCGTTTTGATCGGCCTCTGCATGATTGGTGTAACACACGTCGCACCCCATCGGTATACCTAGTAACTTAGCGCAAAAATGATCTTCAAGTCCTGCTCGAGTAATTTCCTTACCATCAAACAAATATTCAGGGCCAATAAACCCCACCACGGTATTTACCAGTAACGGGTTAAACTTACGAGCAACGGCATAAGCGCGAGCTTCACACGTTTGCTGATCAAGCCCATGATGCGCATTTGCTGAAAGCGAACTGCCTTGCCCGGTTTCAAAATACATCACGTTATTGCCAACAGTACCGCGCTTTAAACTCAAGGCCGCATCTTGCGCTTCGGCTAAGGTATTTAAATTAAAGCCAAAACTTGAATTAGTAGCCTCTGTGCCGCCAATCGACTGAAACACTAAATCAACCGGTGCACCTGCTTCTATGCATTCAATCGTGTTAGTAACATGGGTGAGTACACAGCTTTGGGTTGGTATTTCATATTTTTGAATAACATCATCCATTAGCGTCATTAATTTAATGGCTTGAGCAACATTATCGGTTGCAGGGTTGATACCTATTACTGCATCGCCATTACCGTATAGCAGACCATCGAGCATGCATGCAGCAATACCGTTAATATCATCAGTAGGGTGGTTTGGTTGTAAACGTGTAGATAAATGCCCAGGAAGGCCAATGGTATTTCTAAAAGCACTCGTAACATGGCACTTTTTAGCAATTAATATGAGATCTTGATTGCGCATTATCTTGCTAACAGCTGCAGCCATTTCGGGCGTAATACCCTGCCTTATACTTGCAAGCACAGCGGGTGTTGCAAAGTCGCTTAAAAGCCAATTACGAAAGTCACCTACGGTTAAATGTGCAATAGCCATAAAAGCATTCGCATCATGCTCGTCAATAATTAAACGTGTAATTTCGTCATCTTCATAGGGAATAAGTACCTCATTTAAAAATGTTTTAAGAGGTACATCGGCCAATGCCATTTGTGCTACAGCGCGCTCTTGCGCCGATTGTGCAATTACACCCGCTAAGCGATCACCCGAACGCTGCGGCGTTGCTTTAGCCATTAACTGGGCTAAGTTATCGAATTTATAAGTATGTGTACCTAAAGTGTAACTGTACGCTTGCCCCATGATTTACTCCACATAACTAACATGACAAACCTTGGTATAGGTTTTGCTATATTTTAGCTATAAATCAATTTTGAATAGTTACAAGACAGCTTATTTTGTACCAAGTAACTATCGAATTTTGGCAAAAGATTATTTATTAATCCAATTCAATTGGTTGCATACGCAAAGCGGTGTTAACTTAAGCATAATAAAAGTGTAACGAAAAAGAGCATCCCCTATATGGCGCAGCAAAATAGGTACGGCGCACCACTTAAGAGCAAGGTGCAAACACATGACATAGACGAGCAAGCGCATAGCCTTACTCAATGGCAGCAAAAATACGATCAAATGAGCGACGGCAGCTTTTATGGTTTTATTGAAGAAACGGATTACGCCAATATTCACGTGTTTAAAGAATACACCGAGCGAGCGCTTCGTCAGCAATGTAACATAGCCCCCAATTCTGTTTGGCTTGGCATCCCTTATCAGTCGCAGCAAAGTAGAATTAATGGCCTAAATGTGGCAAGTAATCAATTTATGTGCCGTACAAGTGATAATGACTTTGAACTGATAACCCCTGAGCAATTTAATATTTATGGTTTGGTAATCGATTGGAACTCAATTGAATATATGGCGCAGCTACAAGGTGTAACATTGAAAAACCTGTCATCTGCGCAATCAGCTCGCTTATCGGTGAGCAACTCATCATTGCAAACGGCAAGGCAAATAATTAATAGCATGGTTGTAGGCAAGGGCTTTGGACTTAAAACCGAATCACAACAAG
Source organism: Pseudoalteromonas sp. AS71 (assembly GCF_038900275.1). Taxonomy (NCBI): domain Bacteria; kingdom Pseudomonadati; phylum Pseudomonadota; class Gammaproteobacteria; order Alteromonadales; family Pseudoalteromonadaceae; genus Pseudoalteromonas; species Pseudoalteromonas sp. AS71. Next base: position 98,941 of record NZ_JBBMQZ010000020.1, read on the forward strand.
ATATGCTAAACATGTTGGCACTACACTTATTACAAGCGGATAATCCACAGCAAAATATTGCGCCAAGTTATACACGTCGAAAAGCCGTGGTAGATAAAGTAAAAGAGTATGTGACCACAAATCCACAAAAAACAATAACCATAACCGAGCTGTGCGAGCTTGCCTTTGTAAGTAGGCGCACACTTCAATATAGCTTTGAGAGTATTTTAGGAATTAACCCTTTGCGGTTTTTACGTTTAACACGTTTGAATAATGTAAGGCGGGAACTGAAAAAATTAAACCAAAATAAACCAATTTCAGTAATAGCAGCCAATTGGGGATTTTGGCACGCGGGACAATTTGCTAAAGATTACACGCAACTTTTTGGTGAAAACCCATCACAAACAGTTAAAAGTAATAGTTTTAAAGGTTAGAAACTACACTTCTAACGTGAGCACGTTTCTTCTACAGACCATACTCTAACTTGAGTTAAACACCTGTGGACGCGCAGCTTGCTGGCGTTTAAAATCACCGCTTTTACATTTAGTCGGGTGCAATAGTAAGCAAGTAATTAAATCACCACCGAGAAGTGAAGGAGAAAACAAGGAGCAGTGACTAACCATTACTCGTGTTTTCTCTGTGTATCGTACAGCGCCTCGTTGGTGAAATATCATATAACTTAAACAAATGGACTTTGTCTTCTCATTTACTCCTCTTTTTCTTCTCTTTGTGCATTTATATTTTTAAGGGCTGTTATTCACAAAGAGGTTTAGAGGCGCTTCGCTTTTAGAGGACAGCTTGGAGTTAAAATAATAAAGAACGAAAAGTGAAAGCGAGGTGTGAAACCTCACCTACATCGTGCAAACACCAAGCCCGTAGGCGCGAATTTATTTCGCACTTATGTAACATGGCTTAAATGCTTTAAAAGTGAAAGCGAGGTATAAAACCTCACCTACAACAACACCGAACCCGTAGGTGCTAATTTATTTCGCGCTCATGTAACGTGGCTTTAACCCCCTGTATCAGGATAGTTGTCGCCTCTAACTTTTAATAGAGGCAGATAAAATGAGACGTCGATTTACACAAGAATTTAAAGTTC
>NZ_JBBMQZ010000021.1:0-90511 GCF_038900275.1 Pseudoalteromonas sp. AS71
CGACATTCTACTGCGTAGCGCACCGACTTCAAATTGTAGAAAGCCCGATTCGAAAGAGTCGGGCTTTTTTACGTCTGTAGAAAAGTGAAATGCGCGTAATTAATAGACACTCACATCAACACCCATCACGTAGGGCGGGCGAGCGTAGTGACTCCTGGCGCTAAAGTTATGTTTAATCACACCAAAATCACTCAATATCTCTGCACGCCGATAAGTATGTAGCATTTCACTGTGACTTTTTACTGCGGTGGGCACTACGACATCCTACTGCGTAGCGCACCGACTTCACATTGTAGAAAGCCCGATTCGAAAGAGTCGGGCTTTTTTACGTCTGCAGAAAATCATGCGTGAGTTATTATGGTTCATTTAATTATCTATTAAACACTCAACTGAATTGCATATTTAATTAGGTAAAGATACTTCTAATAAAGCACTAAAGAAAGCTGTACTATTACAGGTGTTTTAAAATAACTATAACGAGAAAAATATGAAATTATTAACAGCAGCAACTCTAATACTTGCTTCATCGACAGCTTTTTCACGCCCTGCACCTTTAGTGTCTATTCCTACTCACGATGCCTTTTTTTATAGTATTGCAGCGCATTGCGGTAAAGCTTTTGAAGGTGAAGTAGCGGTAGATAACGCGAAAGGGCCAAGCTCATTTACAGATAAAAAGCTGGTTATGCATGTACGTAAATGTAGCGAGACTGAGTTACAAGTACCGTTTCATGTAGGTGACGATGCATCACGTACGTGGATCATAACTAAAACGGGTAGTGGCTTGAGTTTAAAGCACGATCATCGTCATAAAGATGGAACAGACGACGCATCAACTATGTATGGTGGCCATACGCTTGATGCAGGGTTTGCGCAAATGCAGTCGTTTCCAGCAGACCAATACTCTAAAGAGTTATTCGTAAAAGAAGGCATTGCACAGTCTGTAGGTAATACATGGCAAATGTATATTTACCCAGAAGTATTTACTTATCGATTAATTCGCCAAGGACGTGAGTTTAAGGTGGATTTTGATTTAACGAAACCGATTACTCCACCATCAGCACCTTGGGGTTATAAAGACTAAGGTTACTTACCCTTGTTTGTATCTTCTTTAGTTTCGCATTGTAGTAAAACACTTAAATCTGGTTGGTAAGCACGTGGTTTTGTTGGAAAGCGCTCGTACTCTTGCACGCCTTCAAGTATTTTCAACATAAAGGTATTGCCGCGGCATAGACGGTCAGCATGGCGTAATAAAAATACACTTTGATTGGTAAAGTGTTTGTAATCGTCTGACTGGATTTCTATTTTATAGTTGTCTTCGCCAATTTTTGTTTGGTAGTAATGCACTTTGTTGTCAAAGTCGTAGAGCTTTTCTGTTTCGGCTTTTTCAGCAAGTGCAGTATTTGCACTCGAAAGAGCCACCAGTGTAGCGCCTATAAATAAGCGTGGTGTGTTTATTCCTTTCATAAAATGTATCCTTTAATTTGCGAACTTTATACCCATTAATAAGAGTAATAAGATCGATTTCTTTACGTATTAGTCTAACACCCAAAAAGGGATAATGTGATGTTCAAACAAATAAAGCAGCTTTTTGCTGTATTCGATGATCAGGAACCTAGTATAGAGCAGCATGATTTAAAAACAGCGGTCGCTGCATTGCTTATTGAGGTTATGCGTGCTGATACTAAGCTTGACCATGATGAACAACGAACCCTGACTGTAACCTTAAAAAAATACTTTAATTTAACAGATGCAGAAGTTGAAGAGCTTACTAATAACGCAGCAAGTAGTTTAGATGGTGCTATTGACTACTTTCAGTTTTCAAAACAAATTAATGAGCATTGTAGTGCTGTTCAGCGCATTGAAATAATAGAACTACTATGGCGCTTGGCTTATGCTGATGGAGAAATAGATCCTCAGGAGGACTACGTAATACGTAAAGTAGCGGGGCTTTTATATGTAACGCATACCGATTTTATCGCCGCAAAAATCGCGGCGACAAAGTAATTATTTAGTTATTTAGGCGTGCAAGTTATTTTAACTTACTTGCAACGCTTACTAACTGATGAGCAAGTGCTGACACTTTTTCAGCTGTAACAGGTTCATTAATTTGCCCACTTTCATCAAACAATGTGTGTACAGCGGGTACTGCAAGTTGATCGGCAAGCACTAACGATCCAATACCACTTAATATATCTCGTACATGATTTAAACCGCGCAACCCACCAAGTCCACCTGGTGATGCTGAAAACAGCGCTACCACTTTATTACGAAAAGCAGGAACAGCACCTTGCTCTGTACGCGATGCCCAATCAATCGCATTTTTAAGCGCTGCAGTTATAGAGCCGTTGTACTCCGGGCTTGCTAGTAAAATACCGTCAGCTGCACGTAGTTTGTCTTTTAAAAGCTGTACATCGCTTGGTGTACCTTGCGCTTCAATATCTTCGTTAAATAGTGGGATGTTTAATTCGTTTAGTTTTATTACTTCTACTTCAGCACCTGTTTGTAGAGCAAAACGTGCTGCCTCATTAATAATTTTTTGATTAAAGCTTTCTTGGCGAAGGCTTCCTGCTAGGGCAATAATTTTTGGTGCTGACATGCTAGTGACCTTTTAGTGTTTAAAATTACAACGCTAATGTAGCAAAATTTTGCTTGTAGAAAACCCCAATAAACGCAACACTTATGTGCGTAAATGCACATAAGTATAAGGTAAGCAGCATGGCGATAAAATTTGAAGATTGGCAAGACGTCAAAGTAGCGTTTGAAGTAGCACGATTAGGCACGTTAACGGCGGCGGCAGAAGAGCTTAATGTGCACCACAGCACAGTTCTTAGGCGAATTAATAATCTTGAAAAAAACTTAAATACACGCCTTTTTCATCGCCATGCCCGTGGTTACAAGGTTACTGAAATTGGCACCAAATTATTTGCAACAGCACAAACTATCCATAGCTCCTTAGAGCAGTTACATAACGATATAGCAGCGGCCGATAGCACCCTTAGAGGGAGTTTATTACTAACGACGGTAAGTGGTTTTATGGATGTACTTGGTGATGTATGTGAGCAATTTCAGGCACTACATCCACAAGTGCAGCTTGAGGTTATTTTAGAACAAAAAAGGTTAAGACTTGATCACGGACAAGCACATATTGCAGTGCGTGCAGGCCCAAGACCTGATGAGGGCGATTATATTGCTCAGCATTTAGCGCAGCTTTCATCGGGTTTATACGCTAATAAACGTTACATCAATAAATACGGCATGCCTAAATTATTAAGTGATTTACAACAACATAATTTTGTATCAGGTGTGGCGGGTTTTAATGCCCGCGTGCCTTATTTTGCATGGGCTGATGAACATATTCCCGCATCGCAAATAAAGCTGCGAGTGTCTGAAACCGCAGAAGCAACTCGTGCAATAATTAAAGGGCTAGGCATTGGCGGATTACAACATGATGTGGCGGCGCAATATTCTGATTTAGTACCAATATTACACAGTGAGTTAAGCTGGCCTACAGATGTATGGTTAGTCACGCATCACCTAGTACATCGCACTGCTAAAGTACAAGCTTTTGCAGGGTTGTTAAAAACACACTTTAGTAAGTTGGCTGCTAATCAATAATTTTAGCTGTGTTTTGGATGATTATAGTGTTTTTTTTACTTCTATCCCTATGCGTTTAGCCAAGCGTACTAAGTTAGCTCTATCTAATTCAAGCACTCTTGCTGCTGCTGACCAGTTGTAGTTATGCTTCTTTAATTGCTCAGTAATTACGTTGTATTGCAACGATTCTACAGCTTGCTTTAAAGGTTGGTTGATTAAGGTGTTGGTTGTACTTTGGCTTGCTACTAAAGAGTTTTTCGGCGCAATCGGTGTTAAATCACAGTGCTCGCTTGTAATGGTTATTATTGGATTTTGCCATTGGCTTTGTTTTGCTTTTAGGGCGCTGCGGCTAATGACATGCTCAAGCTCGCGAACGTTACCTGGCCAGTTGTATTGATTAAGCGATACTTGCGCTTCAGGGCTCAGTTTTAATTGTTTTATCCCTAATTTACGGGCTGTTTGCTCAATAAAATAACCAGCTAAGAGTGTTATGTCGTGCTCGCGTTTACTAAGTGGTGGCACAGTAATAGGGTAGACACTGAGGCGATGGTATAAATCGGCTCTAAAGCGACCTTGTTCTACTTCTTCTTTTAAATTTCTGTTGGTTGCGGCAACGACGCGTACATCTACGTACTTTGGCGTGTCTTCTCCTACCGTTTGTATTTCGCCGCTTTGTAGCACTCGTAATAATTTACTTTGCATGGCAAGAGGCAGTTCGCCAATTTCATCTAAAAATAACGTGCCTCCATCAGCTAATTGAAATTTACCTTGGCGTGAATTTTGTGCGCCTGTAAAAGCCCCTTTTGCATGACCAAAAAATTCACTTTCGGCAAGATTCTCAGGGAGCGATGCACAATTTAAGTGAATAAGCGGTTGATCTTTTCGAGCTGAATTTAAGTGAATATTACGCGCAACAAGTTCTTTTCCTACTCCTGTTTCACCTAATATAAGCACGCTAAAGTTAGATGCTGCAACGAGTTTAATTTCGTTTTTAAGTGTTTGCATTAGCGGACTTTGGCCAATAATTTCACCGCCATCTCGTGTTAACGCTTCACGATTTAGTTCTTGCACTAATGCACTTGAGTGCTGTGCATGCTGTTTGTAATGGGCAAGCTCTAAAGCTGTTTTAAAGTGCGCACTACACAGCGTTTGTAAGGTATTGAGTGTATCAGCGCTTATGCTGTTAAATGCATTGGCGTTAAGGCTATCAAACGTAAGTACGCCAAGTAGCGCGTTTTTATCATAAAGAGGTAAGCCTAAACATGCATGTACCGGTATGTCGCCGGTTTTAGCTAATAGTAATCCGTCGTATGGATCGGGTAGTGGGCAGTCGTGCGCAAATTGTAACGCGAGTGTGCTTTTGCAAATAGCTTCTAGGCGAGGGTGTTCTACTATTTTAAATCGTCTGCCAAGGCTGTCGGACATTAATCCTTTAATTGCCAGTGGTTTTAATTGCTCGCCCTGAAGCACTAATAACGCACTTGCATCACTAGGGATCACCCGTTCAACCGTTGCTAGTAATTGATCAAAGCTATGCTCGTGCAGTGTACTTTGAGCAAGCTCTAGAGCAACTTGTGTAAGGTTGAATTGCTGGTTCATGTCAAAATGACCTATTCGTGTTTTTTGAGTTAATTTATAGTAGGTCATAAAGACTCATAGTGTAAAGTGGTTTAATTTAACCTATTGAATTTAATTGAATAAATTTTTTGGCACAGTATGTGTAATAGCTAAGTAACGTAGTTAGTTACAGAGGTCACTATGAACACACTAATGCTGAATAATTTAAACAATCAAATACAGTTTAGTTCACTGTACAAAACCGTATTATTTGCTGCCAATACTGCATTGGCTGTGAGTTTAGTGTGTATTACGGCAAGTATTTTAATTAGCTACCCGTTTGCAGAGTACTTTTCCATGGCGGTGCAAGTATCAGCTCATATTGGCACTATTGTTGTTGCTGCTATTTTAAAAGTAAGTTACGTACTGCGCTGTGTTGCACAACATGGTTTAGGGCAGGAGGTACGATAATGCGCCCTATAAACTTAACTGAGCCAATGCCAGCACGCGTTGCTATTCATCAAGTATCTCAATGGCCGTTATGGATGCTAGCTTTTAGGCCTTTCTTTTTAGGCGGTGGCTTATTGGCATTTTTGTCAGTGGGGTATTGGCTACTTATTTTAACAGGCCATGCAAGTTGGCACTTATCGATACCTGCGACATTATGGCACGCGCACGAAATGCTGTTTGGCTTTGCAGGAGTTGTAGCTGTTGGCTTTTTACTTACCGCAGCACAAACGTGGACAGGCGTTGCGAGCATAAGTGGCAAAGCCCTTATGTGGCTTACGTTTATATGGCTTGCAGCGCGCTTAGCATTTTTTGTAGTACTGCCAGATATTGCTCATTTTAATTTATATGCTGCACTTACATTACAAGTTATTTGGTGGCTAGGCGCCATAACCGCGTTGGCTAATATGCTATTAAAAGCCAATAGCAAAAGTAACTATCCGTTTTTAGCTATTTTAGCTGTGCTTTGTGGGCTCAATGTATTGTATTTAATACTTGTTTTACAACAAAACATGCAGCTTGCACTTGGTGTGGTTGATACCGCAGTGCTGGTTATTACTTTACTAGTTGGCATTGTTGCGGGCCGCGTTTTACCATTTTTTACCGCTAAAGGTCTGGGGTTAGCCGCACAAGTTCGCACTCCTAAAATAGATAAAGCTGTTATGTATTTATCTATTGTGGCTATCACTTTATTTTTCATCAACAAGTTGTTTTTGAACACGATTAATCCTGCGTTAGTTGTTGCAACTGTTGCTGCGCTTCACCTGCTTAGGGCTGGTTGTTGGTGGGATAGCAAGGTATTGAGAGTGCCGTTGTTATGGTCTTTACATTTTTCCTACTTAGCGTTAGGCGTAGGGTTAATGATGGTTGCATTTAGCTTTTATAGCAGTGCAATGCAATTTAAAGATGCGCTGCACTTAATCACTATTGGCACAATAGGTATGATGATTTTAGCAATGATGACGCGTGTATCGCATGGTCATACAGGGCGGATACTCGCTATTCCTCATTACATGGCTGTTGCTTTTGCATTTTTGCTTGTGGCCGCTATTACTCGTTCATTACTCCCTTTTATTATTAGGCCTCACCTTGCTTGGCAAATAAGTGCTTTGCTGTGGTTAGTAGCTTTTTCATTATTTTTAATTCACTGCACACCTATATTAACGCGGCGTCGTGTTGATGGGCGTCGTGGTTAGTTCATCCATAGGAAACACATATGTTATCTGATAAAACCATTGAGATTGTAAAAAGCACAGTTCCGTTATTAGCGCAGGCGGGTACGGTTGTTACCGATCATTTTTATAAGCGTTTATTTAGTCATAATCCTGAGCTTAAAAATATTTTTAATATGGCGAACCAAGATACAGGTCGTCAGCAATTTGCACTTTTTAATGCATTGGCTGCGTATGCACAAAATATTGATAATTTAGCCGTATTAAAAGAAGCGCTAACACGTATTAATCATAAGCATACAAGCTTGAATATTTTACCTGAGCATTACCCTATTGTAGGTGCGCATTTAATTGGTACTTTAAAAGAGCTTATTCCTGATCAATTTACTCCCGATGTTGAATATGCTTGGCGCGAAGCTTACGGCGTACTTGCTGATATTTGTATAACCGAAGAAGCTGCTTTGTATGAGCACAGTAAAAATAAACACGGTGGCTGGGTGGGAACTCGCCAATTTGAAATAACCAACAAGCAGGCTGAATCAGAACTAGTAACGAGCTTTACACTTACGCCAGTTGATGGCGAAGCTGTTATTACACATAAACCAGGGCAGTATTTAGGTATTAAAGTTAAGCTAGAGGGCGCTGAATATGAAGAAATTCGCCAGTATTCTATTTCACAAAAAAGTAACGCTAAAAACTACCGTATTAGTGTTAAAAAAGAGCTACAGCCAAAGCCTGGCATGGTGTCTAATTATTTACACTCATTAGAGCAAGGCACTATTGTTGAGTTATACCCGCCGGCAGGAGACTTCTTTTTACGTAATAATACAAGTCCAGCGGTACTAATTTCAGCAGGTGTTGGGCAAACGCCAATGCTGGCTATGCTTGAAACGCTATTAAGTGAAAACTCTAATCAAGAGATTGTGTATTTACATGCCTGCGAAAATACTCAGCAGCATTCGTTTTCAAAATATTTAAATGAGTTAAATACAGTTTATAACCGCTTACAAACAATGACGTGGTTTAACCAAGCGACAAAGGGCGCTGACTTTACTGGGTTAATGAACCTAAATGCAGTACAAGCACAGCTACCATTGAGTAATGGCGACTTTTACTTATGTGGTCCTGCCGGTTTTATGGCATTTATAAAAAACCAGTTACTTGAGCTAGGTGTTAAAAACGAGCAGATTCATTATGAAGTGTTTGGTCCGCACCAAGACTTGTAATAACGCTTTAAAATAGAAAAAGGCGTGCAGCGATATGCTGCGAGCCTTTTTTATAAACTTTAAAGTGCCTTATAATTCTTTACAGGTAACACCTTCAAGTACTGTAGTAAGCTCTTTTTTAGGATAGTAAAGCTCGCATTGGTTATTACGTAGTTGCAAAATAAACTTCTCAGATTTTATATTATGCGCGCCCATAATTACTCTGCCATTAGACCCTTTACTCATTGCATGATCAATTAGCAGTTCGCTACGTTTAGTAAATACCGAATCGGCAAGTGTTACTAATGCGCCTCCCTTAATTTTTTGAATTGCCTGTTGTAGTGTTGTAATAACGCTGGGATTAACGCTCGTTAATATAGCGGGTTTAGCGGGCTCACTATTTACACTTTGGCATCCACCTAAAGTGAGCAAGATGGCTAATGGGAGTAATAATTTAGCCACTATCTTTCCTCACTCAGCGTTGGCCAAGTTAAGTCCATATTACGCTGGGTAAATTGCTCAGGCATATTTAAAGGAATGAGGGATTCACGAGAGCCTGAAAAACTAGCTGGCTCTGCTTTTGCAGCAGCCGTTCTAACTGGGCAACTGCCATTTTCAACATGAAATAATGCGGTGGCTAAAACGGCCTCGTCACTGTCGCCTAACTGATGATCGAAGTCGTCCTCAATTTCACAACCTTGAACATCAGCATCAAATTGTGGCGTAGGGGTTGGTGTAAAACCCGCAGCGTATTCGCCAAATCCTTTGCTATTTACCCCACTAAATTGAATAGTGTAATAGGTTGTTGCGCAGTTATGAGTTGGGGTAAAGCCATAGGGCTTACCGCAGGTTGTATCGCCAATTAAAATAACTTCTGCGTCTATACCCTTTAAACCATTAATAAAAGCTTCTGATGCCGAACAGGTGCCTGATGTGCTTAATACATAAACCTTTGATAGGTTTAAATCAGGTAGGTTTTCACCTGTGCTAAAAAAAGTAGAGTAATCTATTTCTTCATCAATAAATGGAAAAGGCGAATCTACGGGCTGTTTATCGTTTTGTTGAGTTTGATAATAAAAGCGGTTGTTAACGTTGGCATTACCGGCAACCATATAAGCCAATTGAGCTGATAGCGCTAATAACCCGCCGCCGTTATATCTAAAGTCGATTACAAGCTCATCAATACCATCGGTTTTAAACTTATTTACCGCAGCAATAAGGCCCTCTTGAGCAATGCTTATATGGCTATTAAATTGCATGTAACCCACGTTTGAACCATTTGCGGTTGTAATCGTTTTAACATTTTGAACCGGTGTTTGTTCAATATTGCCAGCGGTTATATTAAATGTTTTTTCGGCGCCATCGTTACTGCGTACAACAATAGTATGTGAGTCGCCGTTAGTTGGGCTAAATAAACCTTCGTTAAGCGTATCTACCCCCGATTCTGTATTGGTATTAATGCTAACACCGTCCACTGAAAGTACGGTATCACCACGTTGAAAGCCTATTTGGCTTGCAGGTGAATCATCTTCAAGATAAGCGACGCGTAAAATACGGTCGGCTGTATCGCCAATAAACGCCCAATTTATACCGTAACCAGAAGTAACGCCCGATTGCGCTTCTTGAAAGTAATCTTCAGTAGGTTCTGAAAAATGAAAGTTATCTTTTTTTGCCCCTGAGTCGGTAAGCTGCTCTGTTTTTAATTGGGCAAAATAATCGGCTACTGTGCCAAAGCTTTCAGGATCGTTATCGGCAATCTCATCATACCAAAGATAGGTTTCGTCGCTCCAAGAGCGAAGCCAGAGTTTTTCGTAAAGGGCAGAACCTGCTTGATCTGGGTAAGGCTCGTTGTTATTAAAGGGATCGTTACCTGTGCGGGGTGTTTCGCAAAAGTTTTTTAAATCATTAGAGGGCTCAAATACCCCTGCTGTCCATGTTGGACTGCTACTAACAGGTGTTGTAACGATAGGAGTAGTAATTACAGGAGCAGAGTCGATGCCGCTACCGCCGCCACAACCCGTTAAAGCAAAGCCCGAAAGTGCTGCAAAAATGGCTAGCGAGGTTTTATTATTTTCAAACATAGTTAAGGACTTTCTGTAAATAAGTTGTTTAAAATATTACAACACTCGCTCATTTATTCAACATTTATAGCTTTGATTTATGTAAATGAGTGTTAAAGCTTAGAGCTTGCTCGCACTACTTGTATCTGCGAATGCTTGCTTTTTCCATGCATTAAATAACTTTTGCTGTTTATCCGAGATTTTTAAACCGTATGTTTTTTGCATGTAAGTGTAAGTGTCGGCTATACGTTTACGTGCATAAACAGGCGGTTCAACTACACGTTGCTTAAAGTTTACTTTTACTTCGCAGCGACCATACTGTGTGGCGTTTTCGCTAAGCATACCAAAACGATAATTAGAGCGATCGGCATTAATTTCGCCAATAGCTGGCGCTAAGTTATTTATATCAGCTTCCATTTTTCTAAATTTAGCACTTACTTTACGGCAGTTTTTACGCCCGCCATCTTGCCAACACTGTAGCTGGTGACCAAATTCCCACGCCGGAACAATGTGTTCCCACTCAATGCGTAGTGCTCGCACATTTACTTTACCTGAGCGGGTAAGTGTATTTCGAGGAATGTAACCACAGTTAGAAGGATCAGGAATGAGTTTTTTGCCTTCTTTTTTAATATCACAACCGCAGTAAATACTTTTAGCGTTGTCTGGTAGGGTTTTAATTAAATGTCTTTTAGCCGTTGAAAAACGGGTAAATTGTTCGGCAGATACCGAAACGCACACACAACAAGCCAGTAAGGCCAGAATAAATCGAGTCATATCCATCACAAATGTGAACTACAGGAACAGGCAGTTTAAAGCCTTGAAGATAAAAGATAAAGTTAACTTAAGGCCTGTACTTATATTACTAAAAGGTGTCTGATTAATTTTTTACTTAAAGTTATTTTCACTATTCATTTATTTCTTACTATTTATCGTATTTTAACCACACAAGATTACCCGTTAAGGAGTATGCTTAAAGCTTACTCAATATGGGGATTTGGATTGCAAATGAAATTTGTTGATTATTATGCAGTGCTTGGAATATCGCCTGATGCAGACGATAAAGCGGTTAAAGTAGCTTATAAAAAGTTAGCCAGAAAATATCACCCAGATGTAAGCAAAGAGCCTCAAGCAGAAGATAAGTTTAAAGAAATAGCAGAAGCTTACGAAGTCATTCATAACAAAGAAGAACGTGTAAAATACGACGAGTTACGTCGTCACCAGCAAAATCGTACTCGTCAACAACAAGGTAATTATGGTGGTAACAATGCCTCTTCGCAAAGTAATTACCAGCAGAGCGATCCTCAAACCGACCAAGAGTTTTCTGATTTTATTAATTCAATGTTTGGCGGAGCTGGTGGGTTCGATCGTTCCGGGCAGAGCAGAAGTAACGCCGCTCGCGCGCAAAAAGGACAAGATGTGGAAATAGAATTCCCAATTTTTCTTGAAGAGACTTTAGTTGATACCGTTAAGCCTGTTGAGTTTATGTTACCGCAGCGAGATAGCAGTGGGCGTGTCTCTGAAATTAAAAAATCACTTAAAGTGAAAATTCCTGCAGGTTCAGTAAATGGTGAGAGAATTCGACTAAAAGGGCAAGGCGGATTAGGGTCAGCGAATGGGCAAAATGGTGATTTGTATTTACAAATTAGTTTAGTGCCTCACCCATTATTTGATGTTGAAGGCCATAACCTAAATATAGTCGTCCCTCTTGCACCATGGGAAGCGGCTCTTGGTACAAAAATAAATTTACCTACGTTGGCAGGCAAAATCCAATTAACTATTCCATCTAATAGTCAGTCTGGTCAACGCTTGCGTATTAAAGGTAAGGGATTAATGAGTAAAAAAGCCAAAGGTGATTTATTTGCTGTGCTTAAAATTGTTAATCCAACATCTATTGATGATGCCAGTAAAAAACTGTGGGAAGAATTAGCCGAAAAAGCTCACTTTGATCCCCGTAATAACTGGAGCAAACCATAATGCAAATTATCGTGACACAAAAAGACGATTTACTTACTAGCAAAGAGCTATGTTTGAGCAGTGATATTAGCGAAGCAATTTTATATGAGCTAGTTGAGCATAATATTGCGGTTCCAATTGAGGGGGATCATGTTACGCAGTGGCAATTTACGGTATCTGCAGTGACTTTAGTTAAAAAAGCGGCCCGTATTCAACATGACTTTTCGTTAGATTGGTCGGCAATAGCCTTAGTTTTACAATTACTGGATGAGCGTGATGAGTTGATTTTCGAAAACGAAATGTTAAAGCGACATTTGAGTCGATTTAAACACTTGGAATAAAATCTGCCCTTGGGTACTTCCTAGGGCTTACTTACTCTATGGTGAGAGTGCGCTAGTTCTCAAAAACCAATATGACTACTTTGATTTATTCTTACTTTTAATTCGGATAAATCGTTTTAGTCGTATATTTTGTATAAGTAGTAATATTCCACTTAAACAAAAAAGTACGCTGGTTGCTGCAAAACTAATAAGCAGCGGATTATTAAAATCCTCTCGCTCATCGTAATCCATAATATGTAACATCCAAAAAAAGTCGAAAATTCGCCAGAGTGTGCTGCGAACGGTGACAACTCTGCCGTTATTTTCTGACAAGTACAGTGTTGTGTTAAATGTGTCGTCAAATTGTACCTGCCAAACATTGGTTTTATATCCAACTTCTCGCATACCTTGCTTTAGCAGTACAGCGCTTGTTACTTGAGCATCAATAAGTAAGTGTGCTTTAGCATTTGCGGTAATTTGTATTTTAGTTGGCGGCTCAAAAGGCCGGCCTGTTATACCGTTAAAGCTTTGCTGTTCATCTTTATTTATAACTGTAATTATAGGTGTGGTTAAGAAGTTCTCAAAAATTATTTGTGTTGGATTAGCCACCTGAGATGCAATATCGTCAAGGGAGGCAACATAATCAGCTTGCGTAAATGGGTTATTAAGAGTGCGTGTTGCAAGATGCTTCCCATGAACTTTATCAAGAGGGATAGCGCTCATTACTAAACCACCTAATAGCCAAGCTAAAATTTGTAATGCTAATAAATAACCTAACCATTTATGTAACTTGCGAGCATGTTTAAATATTTTTTTATTCATGTTTTAGTCTTATTATTTTTAGAGGCTAGTTTATTACATTAATGAGATAAGTTACTGCGACATTTTGTCGCAGTTTAAACTATAGCTTACTGTAATCATTTAAGAATAAAAAAGATTACACTTAAATTGCTAATATGATTTATTTGTATAATTGAGCTGAATGTTTGATATCTAGCTAGCTTTAAATGCTAATAAATACTTAAAAGCTGCGAAATATCCATATAAAGTGGTTAATAGAGCATAGTTGATTTGGTATAACGGTAAAACTGCGTTAAAGTTTGCAATGAAATTATTAGAGGATAAATACGAAACGATGTCGGAAATTCAATTTTTAAATGTAGATCTTGAGCTTGAATCAAAGCAAGATATTAGTTTGCTAGTGGCGGACTTAAAAAAAGTCGCTACGATTTTACATTATGACAAAGACGAATACCGTCAATTAGCGCGTATTGAAGCAACAGGTGTAGTAAACACGCCTGACAAAGCAATAAACCATATATGTGAGCTTATTGAGTCGTGTTCGCGTAACGCGCTAAAGCAATGGTTAAGCTGTTCACGTAGAACTTTTGATATTGGTTTTGAATCAGGCACTTCTCCTAAGTGCTTTAATCAAGCCTTAGATGCAGATACATTACTACGTATATCTGCGATTGGTGCGGGTATGGAAATTACAATTTACCCAATCGAAAAGTAACTATCTTCGCTCTACGACTGCTGCGGTCATTTTAGATACGCAGCACAGCTCATTGCGGCTATTTGTAATTTTTATTTCCCATACTGAACTACGTTTACCGATATGAAATGCTCTTGCCGTGGCTGTTAAAGTGCCGTTACGAGACGCTTTTAAATGACTTGCGCTAATTTCCTGTCCCACGCAGTAAAATTTTGTAAAATCGACAACAAAGTTAGCTGCATAGCTGGCAACTGTTTCGGCAAGTACAACGTTAGCACCGCCGTGAACCATCCCCATTGGGTTATGATGCTCAGGAATTGCCGGCATTGTGGCAACCAAGTAATCATCGCCAATCTCTGTGATTTCTATCCCCATAGTTTTCATCAGCGTACCTTGACCATTTATACCTTCATCTAGCTGTTTGCAAAACTCTAAAGTAATAGGTTGATACCAAATACTCATAATGACTCCTTTGCTTTTTTTATCATTTATAAACTTAGCTTTAGTTATATCCCTAAAATGTACACAAGTGAAATTACTTTGGCTATTTTAAGGCTTAATTTAAATTTGCGATTTTTATTTAACTGTATATACTCACAGTTAAATGTACTGTATGGAAAACCAGTTGTATGCGACCATTAACGAACCGCCAAGCTCAAATACTCGAACTAATTAAAGTTTTTATTAAAGACACTGGTATGCCTCCTACACGTGCTGAAATAGCGCAAACATTAGGTTTTAAAAGTGCCAATGCTGCTGAAGAACATTTAAAAGCACTTGCTAAAAAAGGCGCAATTAAGATGAAGCCAGGTGCAAGCCGTGGTATTCAGTTAATTGAAGAAGAAGAGCCAGAACAATTAGGTTTACCGCTTATAGGGCGTGTTGCTGCTGGTTCACCTATTTTGGCGCAAGAGCACGTTGAAAGTCACTGCAAAATCGATCCATTAATGTTTAAACCGGCTGCAGATTTTTTACTACGCGTTAACGGTATGAGCATGAAAGATATTGGTATTATGGATGGTGATTTACTTGCTGTACATCGTACTCAAACTGCTGAAAACGGACAAGTTGTTGTTGCGCGCTTAGACGAAGACGTAACTGTAAAACGTCTTGAGAAAGCAGGTCGTAAAGTATTACTTCATGCTGAAAACGACGATTTTGAATCTATTGAAGTAGATCTTGAGAATGAGTCTTTTAATATTGAAGGCTTAGCCGTTGGCGTTATAAGAAACGCTGATTGGATGTGACTTTAAAAATAGCTTTTAAACAAGCAGTTTTATAAATGCGTACTAATTAGTACGCATTTTTGTTTTAAAATTTGTACTAAAATAGGGCGTAAACAGCCCACTGACTATTCAACCTGTAAACTTTTTTGCACTTATAATTTCCCCTCCAAATGCGTTAAACCCCTTTGTTTTTCTCATCTTTTGAACTTCCTGTTGCCTAGCTAGTTGCTGATTTTTTGTTAATTACCCAATTACAACCTGATTGTTTTTTCTACTAAAACTTGCTTGTTGTTCATTTTTTAGCTAATTGTTAATGTGCTGAGCTAATAATAACTCACAGCTTTTTAGTTTTGAGAACACACAATATACACAAACATGTTGTTGGCGCAGCAAAACCAATCAATATTAAATGAGATTGGCTAAAAAAATAAAAATAACGAATTGGCGTTTAAGCCGTATGCCTCTTCGCTTTGCATTCGCAATAGCATCAAAGGAGCCACCACATGGGTAAACTGACCTCTACCTTGTGGCTTATATTATGTGTTTTTTCGCACCCAGTTTTGGCTAACAGCCAATACAATATGCGCAAAGGCGTAACCGATATAAGCAATAATGTATATCAGCTGCACATGACCATATTTATAATATGTTGTGTGATTGGGGTGATAGTGTTCGCAATTATGTTCTGGGCACTTATTCATCACCGTAAATCTAAAGGGGCTGTACCTGCCCAATTTCACGAAAGCACTAAAGTAGAAATACTTTGGACTGCAATTCCGTTTGTTATTTTAATTGCTATGGCAGTACCAGCCACTAAAACCCTAATTGCAATGGAAGATGCCAGCAAAGCTGATCTCACTATTAAAATTACAGGCTCACAATGGAAATGGCATTATGAATATATGGGTGAAGATGTAGAGTTCTACTCTATTTTATCTACCCCGCAAGATGAAATCGCGAATCTTGCAGATAAAAATCCTAACTACTTACTTGAGGTTGATAAGCCTCTTGTACTGCCAATAAATCAAAAAGTACGATTTTTAATGACTTCTGACGATGTTATTCACTCTTGGTGGGTACCTGATTTTGCAGTTAAAAAAGATGCGAACCCCGGCTTTATAAATGAAACATGGACGAACATAAACGAAGAAGGTACTTACCGAGGCCAATGTGCTGAGTTGTGTGGTAAAGATCATGGCTTTATGCCCGTTGTGGTGGTTGCTAAATCTGAGGCTGATTTTAAAACATGGCTTGCAGATGCAAAGCAGGCTAAACAAAAAGCAGCATTAGCAGATGCCGCATTACTTGATAAAACCCTCCCAAAAGAAGAATTAATGACTTTAGGCGAACAAGTATATATGGCCAATTGCGCTGCATGTCATCAGCCTACTGGCATGGGATTACCGGGTGTATTTCCTGCACTTAAAGGCAGCCCGATAGTGCTTGGCGATATAAAAGATCACATTGATGTAGTTATCCATGGACGACCTGGTACGGCAATGCAAGCATTTGCCAAGCAGTTATCTATAAAGCAATTAGCAGCGGTTATTACTTATAAACGTAATGCGTGGGGTAATGATACGGGTGATGTTATTCAACCGAGTCAAATACAGGCAGCACTTGATGCCAAAGTGGAGGCGAACTAATGAGTAGCATAGTAGAACAACCTAACGCCAATGAAGCTCATCATGCTCATCACCCAGCTAAAGGTTTTAAACGCTGGCTTTACACAACTAATCATAAAGATATAGGTAGTTTATATTTAATTTTTTCGCTGACCATGTTCTTAATTGGTGGTGGAATGGCCATGGTGATCAGAGCTGAATTATTTCAACCTGGTTTACAGTTGGTCGACCCTCACTTTTTTAATCAAATGACCACAGTGCATGGTTTAATTATGGTGTTTGGTGCGGTTATGCCGGCCTTTACAGGCCTTGCTAATTGGATGATACCGCTAATGATTGGCGCGCCAGATATGGCATTGCCAAGAATGAATAACTGGAGCTTTTGGATTTTACCGTTTGCATTTTTAATCCTATTGGCATCGTTATTTATGCCTGGTGGGGGTCCTGCATTTGGTTGGACTTTTTATGCACCACTGTCCACAACATACAGTAATGATAATACTGCATTGTTTGTATTTGCCGTACATATTATGGGAATTAGCTCAATAATGGGCGCAATCAATGTGATTGTAACCATAGTGAACTTACGTGCCCCCGGCATGACATGGATGAAGTTGCCCTTATTTGTATGGACGTGGTTAATTACTGCTTTTTTATTAATAGCGGTAATGCCTGTGCTTGCAGGGGCTGTCACTATGGTACTTACCGATAAGTACTTTGCGACCAGCTTTTTTGATGCCGCAGGCGGTGGCGATCCGGTGATGTTCCAACACATTTTTTGGTTTTTTGGTCACCCCGAAGTATACATAATGATTCTTCCTGCCTTTGGCATTATATCTACAATAGTACCTACCTTTTCTCGTAAAAAACTTTTTGGCTATGCCTCAATGGTATATGCCACATCCTCCATAGCACTATTGAGCTTTATTGTATGGGCTCATCATATGTTTACCACTGGGATGCCGGTCGCTGGCGAGTTGTTTTTTATGTACGCGACCATGCTTATATCGGTACCTACAGGCGTAAAAGTATTTAATTGGGTTGCCACAATGTGGAAAGGCTCAATAACTTTTGAAGTGCCAATGCTTTTTAGTATTGCGTTTATTGTGCTGTTTACCTTAGGTGGTTTTTCGGGATTGATGCTGGCAATTACACCTGCTGACTTTCAATATCACGATACTTATTTTGTAGTGGCGCACTTTCATTATGTATTAGTAACAGGGGCCGTATTTTCGATAATGGCAGGGGCTTATTACTGGTTGCCCAAGTGGACGGGCAATATGTTTAATATCACGTTAGCTAAATGGCATTTTTGGCTATCACTGGTGAGCGTGAACGTACTGTTTTTTCCTATGCATTTTGTAGGGCTTGCCGGTATGCCGCGTCGAATTCCCGATTACGCACTCCAATTTGCCGACTTTAACGCAATCATAAGTATTGGTGGATTTGCCTTTGGTTTATCGCAATTGTTGTTTGTAGCTGTGGTAATTAAATGTGCACGCGGCGGTGATAAAGTACCTGCAAAGGTATGGGAAGGGGCAGAAGGGCTTGAGTGGGAAGTTGACTCTCCAGCGCCATATCATACTTTTTCTAAGCCGCCGGTAATCAAGTAATGACACACGCACCGCTACTCAAACGTTTAGTACTTATTTGCATAGGCATGTTTGCCTTTGCCTTTGCTTTAGTACCTTTGTATGACGTGTTTTGCGACGTAACAGGGCTTAATGGAAAACCTTCGCTTGAGCAAGCAGAGCAAAGTACGCAAATAATACAAAACCGAGAAGTTGGCGTTAGTTTTACTACTCACGCGCAAAGAGGTGCACCGTTTGAAGTTAAATCAAAAGAATACAGTGTTGTGGTAAAACCCGGTGCAATGCGTGAAGTAATGTTTAGTGCTAAAAATAACAGCAACCTAGATAAAGTAATGCAGGCTGTACCATCAGTCTCGCCAGGTAAAGCGGCAAAGTATTTACATAAAATAGCGTGTTTTTGCTTTGATCAGCAACCTCTAAAAGCAGGGGAAGAACTTGAATTTAAATTACTTTTTTATGTTGATACAGCACTGCCAAGCGACATTGAAGAATTAACTTTATCTTATACCGTATTTGATATTAGTGAACAGCTGGTGGCAAGTAATAACTAGCTTTTTAAACTAGTGTGAAACTAGGAGTAAATAAAATGAATCAAGAATATGAGCATTATTATGTACCAGAGCAAAGCCCGTGGCCTATTGTGGGCGCTGTTGCATTGTTTTTTATTGCAGTAGGGGCAGGCTTAACAGTTATGAGTGTAGGCAAAGAAGGGGGGAGCGGGGTTTACCTGCTTTATGCCGGTATTGCTGTGCTTGTGTATATGTTGTTTAGCTGGTTTAAAAATGTAATTAGTGAGTCGGACCAAGGTTTGTACTCAGCACAAATGGATCGCTCTTTTAGGCAAGGTATGAGCTGGTTTATTTTTTCTGAAGTGATGTTTTTTATGGCCTTTTTTGGTGCGCTTTTTTATGCACGCGTATTGTCGGTACCTTGGCTTGGAGGCGCAGGCAATAATGCAATGACCAATGAAGTATTATGGCCAACTTTCGAAGCTGTTTGGCCGCTAGTTTCAACACCTGCAGGCGAAACTACTCAAGCTATGGGCTGGCAAGGTTTGCCGCTTATTAATACCTTAATACTGCTTACTTCCTCAGTTACTTTACATTTTGCCCATGTAGCGATGGAAAACAATAAACGTACTCCACTTAAAGTTTTTTTAGGCGCTACTATTTTATTGGGTGTTTGCTTTTTAGGGTTACAAGTTGAGGAATATATTCATGCGTATAACGACTTAAACTTAACGCTAGATGCAGGTGTTTACGGTAATACGTTCTTTTTATTGACTGGTTTTCATGGCATGCATGTAACCCTTGGAACCGTACTTTTATTTGTAATATTTTTACGGATATTAAAAGGGCACTTTACTAAAGATAAGCATTTTGCTTTTCAAGCAGCTGCTTGGTATTGGCACTTTGTTGATGTGGTGTGGCTGTGTTTGTTTGTATTTGTATATGTGCTGTAGCGTTTGTTGGCGAATTATTTGCTTTAATAAAACCAAGTTTAAGTGCTGCAATAACAACAACTAAAACAACGACCGAAAACAATACGCGACGACCTAAAAAGTGAGACATAGGTCGTCCCCCAGTTTTTCCTGACACCATAATAAACAATGCTCTAAATAAGTTAAAAAGTATAAATATTAACAACAGTACGATAATAATTTTAATAATCACTGAGTTGACCCTTTATGCAGTTAGTTTTATGGCACAAACAAAAGCTTAGTTCACTAATCACACTTTGTATGGTTGTGGTTGTTGTACTTGTGTGTGTGCGACTAGGATTTTGGCAGCTGGAGCGGGGTGAGCAAAAACAGCAGCAACTAACCGCTATTGCTAAGCAACAGACTCGTGGTGTGATGAGCTGGTCTCAATTACTTAACCTGCCTGATAGCTGGAACAAAACAGGTGTATTGGTTGAGTTAAAAGGGCGGTTTGTACAAAACCAATATTGGCTTTTAGATAATCAAGTTTATAACGGGCAAGTAGGGTACGACTTACTTGCTTTACTAAAGCCAGACAGCGAAGGAAAAGTGATTTTAGTTAATTTAGGATGGGTAAAAGCGCCTATATCTAGAGGTACACTACCAAAGGTTACTCTGCCTACAGGTGTTTTTATTCTTAAAGCGCAAATAAAAGAAAATAACTTAAGTAGCTTTACGCTTGAAGATAAAACTACAAATAACGACTTACCTACAAGAATCCAATCTATCGACTTAAATATGCTGAGCACTCAAAGCCAGCAATCATTAATTAATTTTATGGCTTACAGACAAGGTACTGGTGATGAGATTGCAACACCTCATTATGAGGCCGTTGTTATGAGCCCTCAAAAACATAATGCCTACGCTGTGCAATGGTTTTTAATTGCTGTTGCATGTGCTGTTGTTGCTATTTTTGCGAGTAAAAAAAGGACACATAATGAAAAATAATCCCCTTTTGTTGTTTGTGGGTTGCTGCGCAATCCCATTAGTTTTGGCATATGGCGCATTAAAGTTTGATTGGTTGCCTACTGCAATTACTAATAATGGAGAGTTTTTAAGCCAAGAAATAAAACTTAAAAATTGGCCGCAAAATAATCCCAAGCAATGGACTATCGCACTTAATTATTCAAACGAATGTAACACCCCATGCAGCGAACAGCTCAATGCACTTAATAACTTATATGTGGCACTTGGTAAAAACCAAGGCAAGGTTGATATGGCTGTAATAGGAAGCCCCGACAATAAAAATCTACCATGGAAAACTATTACCGAGCAACAGAGTTTAAATCCTGCAAGTTTATATTTAATTGATCATATGGGGTTAGTGGTACTTGAATATCCCTTTAAGGCCGAGCCACAAGAAAACCGTTTAGTACAAAAAGGGCTATTAAAAGATCTAAAAAAATTACTTAACTATTCTCGTTCTAGCTAATTAAGTTGAGCTTAAGTTGGAGTATCTGATGTATAAAAATTATAAAAACTTAGTATTAATAACAGGATTACTCGCTTTGATTGTAGTTGCTTTAGGTGCGTACACCCGCTTAAGCGATGCAGGTTTAGGGTGCCCTGATTGGCCTGGCTGTTATGGTTTTTTAACGGTACCTAAGCATGAGGCCGATATTGCTTTAGCAACTCAAAGCTACCCCGATATGATGTTCGAAACCGCAAAAGCGTGGAAAGAAATGATTCATCGCTATTTTGCTGGTACTTTAGGCTTACTTATTTTAGGTTTATTTGTGTTGGCTTTTTTAAAACGCCAATATCCAACTACGCCAGTTAAATTGCCTTTGGCTTTGCTTCTACTAGTGGTGTTTCAGGCTGCCCTTGGTATGTGGACAGTAACCATGAACCTTCAGCCTCTTATTGTAATGGGCCACTTATTAGGTGGCTTTAGTATTTTGTCACTTATAACACTTTTATATTTACGGCTAACCGCAAAACCTATTATGGGGGGCGATAGCGGCGCAAAACGCTATTTTGGTTTGAGTTTAGTAGCGCTTAGTGTGTTGGTTATCCAAATTGCACTTGGTGGTTGGCTGGCTGCAAATTACGCCGCTCCGCATTGTAGTGGTTTGCCATTGTGTAATTACGCACAACCGTTTTCATTGAGTAGCGTATTTCAATTACCACTTGAGCACAGTAATTATGAGTTTGGTGTGTTATCACAGCAAGCGCGTATGTCTATTCATTTATTACACCGCATTTGGGCGCTCGTTACTTGCATCGTTCTGGCATTAATTATGTGGAAAATATACAGACAAGCGTACTCTAAAAAAATTAAAAATTGTGTTGTGAGCGTATTACTTATCCTGCTGTGCCAAATTAGTTTAGGGCTTATTTTAATACATTGGCATATTCCGTTGGGAGTTGCACTGGCGCATAACTTGATGGCTGCCATACTGTTATTAAGCATGGTTAGGTTGTGTTATTACCTAAAATCACGCACATAAAGGGGAAATATGATGGCACTTATAATTGATAAAAAAATACTGCTACCCGTTAATACTCAATCGCTAATTTCGCGTACTCATAGTTTGCTGCAAGACTACTTAGCAATTAGTAAATTTAAAGTGGTAGCCATGCTGGTGCTAACAGCTTGGGTTGGTTTAGCGCTGGCTCCCGATGTGGGGCGCGGTATGGTCGTACAGTTTATTAGCTTGTTAGGTATAGGGCTACTTTCTGCTGCTGCAGCGGTTATTAATCATGTGGTTGATAGCGAGATAGACTCAAAAATGGCACGGACTCGTCATCGCCCTGTGGCTAAAGGGCGCTTAAGTAAAACACATGCGCTTAGTTTTGCAGCTGTTATTGGGGTTGCTGGCTTTATTATGCTGATGGTGTGGGCTAATGTCTTAACCGCTATATTAACGTTATTTGCATTGGTAGGTTATGCATTTGTTTATACATCATTTTTAAAGCGTGCAACGCCGCAAAATATTGTTATAGGTGGGTTGGCTGGCGCAATGCCTCCATTATTAGGTTGGGTGTCAGAAACAAACCAAATGGCAGCAGCCCCTTGGTTACTCGTAATGATAATATTTACCTGGACCCCACCACACTTTTGGGCACTGGCTATAGCACGAAAAAGTGATTATGAACGCGCTAAAATCCCTATGCTGCCAGTAACACACGGTATCGATTTTTGTAAAACGTGCGTCGTTGCTTACTCTGTTTTACTCGCTGTAGTTTGCGTATTGCCTTATTTAATTGGTATGTCTGGATTAATATATTTAATAGGTGCGTGTGTATTAAATGCAGTGTTTATATATAAAGCGGTTAAATTAAAAATTGCTGGAAATGATGAGGCTGCAATGGACTTATTTCGTTTTTCGATTATTCATTTAATGGTACTCTTTGTAATCTTATTTATAGATAAATGGCTCCCTTTATGAAGCAGTTATGGCTTGGATTAATTGTTATTTTAGTTTTGTTTTTATCAGCATGTTCAAATGAAAATAGCCGACCAGATGTAGATGCATTAGTTTACGAAAATGCAAAGCCACTGTCTGATTTTACGCTAAACGATCAGCGCGGCGAATTAGTGACTAAACAACAATTTTTAGGGCAGTGGAATTTAGTATTTTTAGGCTATACAAGCTGTCCAGATATTTGCCCATTAACACTTGCTAAGTTAAATGCTGTTTATAAAAATTTACAAGCAGATTATCCGCTGCAAGTTTGGTTTTTATCGGTTGATCCAAAACGCGATACGCCAGCTAAACGAAAGCAATACATAGATTACTTTAACCCTGACTTTTTAGCTGTATCAGGAGAGCATAAACACCTTTTTCCTGTAGTTCGAGAGCTTGGTTTAATCTACGCCATTAGCGATAGTAGTGAATCAGAATATGCAGTTGATCATAGTGCCTCGGTCGCTATGGTTGATCAAAATGGAGCCGTTAGAGCTATTTTTAAACCCGAATTTAAACAAGGTAGTGTGCCATTAATTAATGCGACTACTTTAACTGAAGAGTTTAAAAAAATAGCTGATTACTACAAAAACTAGTTTTTACTTTTTAACAATTTTAAAGGAGCTTTAGGCTCCTTTTTTTGTTTTTTAACGACAAGTTAAATTTAATTAAGCATTTTATGGCAATTTTAATAACTAGGGCTAAGCTTTTGTTATGAATTGAATTGACAGGGAATGCACTTACTTAATGCTAAAACTTCCGAGCGAACTTGCTATTTCGCAAGTTGAAACACTACATCAAGATTTACTACAAGAACTCAATAGCAACGATGATATCTGTCTTGATATTAACGATGTAATTTCTGCTGATACTGCCTCAATTCAACTTTTATGCGCCTTACAAAAGCACCTACTTACCATACAGCACAAAATAATATGGGTAGGCAGTAGCGAGGCCTTAACACATACAATTAATAAACTTGGCTTAAGCCAATACTTAACAACCGAAAGTAAAAGTTAGGGGTATATATGAAAAAAATTTTAGCGGTTGATGATTCAGCATCGATGCGTCAGATGGTGAGCTTTACATTAAAAACTGCCGGGTTTGATGTAACCGAAGCTAAAGATGGTAGTGAGGCACTCGCTATTGCCAAACAGCAAGACTTTGATGCCGTTATTTCAGATGTAAATATGCCAATAATGGATGGAATTACATTAATACGAGAGCTGCGTACTTTACCGAGTTATAAATTTACACCACTACTAATGCTCACAACAGAGTCGGGTTTAGAAAAAAAAGTAGAAGGTAAAGCTGCAGGGGCAACAGGTTGGA
Source organism: Pseudoalteromonas sp. AS71 (assembly GCF_038900275.1). Classification (NCBI taxonomy): domain Bacteria; kingdom Pseudomonadati; phylum Pseudomonadota; class Gammaproteobacteria; order Alteromonadales; family Pseudoalteromonadaceae; genus Pseudoalteromonas; species Pseudoalteromonas sp. AS71. Next base: position 24,529 of record NZ_JBBMQZ010000021.1, read on the forward strand.
TTGTTAAACCATTTAATCCCGATCAGCTATTAGCGGTAATTAAAAAGGTTATTCGCTAGGGAGCGCCGTGTGAGTATAGATTTAAGTCAGTTTTTTGAAGTTTTCTTTGAAGAGAGTTTTGAAGGCCTCGATACCATGGAGGCTGAGCTATTAAACTTAGTGCCAGGTGAGGAAGATTTAGAAACTATCAACACTATTTTTAGAGCTGCTCACTCGATTAAAGGAGGCAGTGGAACATTTGGTTTTAGCTCCGTTGCTGATTTTACTCATGTACTTGAAACATTACTAGATCAAATTCGCCAAGGTGAACGTGTGCTTAGCACCGATCATGTAAATTTATTACTCAAAGCTGTGGACTGCTTACGCGGTTTACTTGCTGCACTTCAAGGTGAGCAAGAGCCTGATTTAACCGAGGCAGATTCGTTAAAAGTACAATTTGAACATGTACTTGGAATGAAAAACAAAACACAAGCAAGTAAACCTCAAAGCCAAGAACCGCAAACAGGCAGTAATACCTATCAAATAGACTTTAAACCTCATCATCATTTATTTAAAACAGGAAACGAGCCACTGTATATGATCAGTGAGCTTGAAGAGCTAGGCGAGTTAGAAACCACAGCATTTTACGATGAAGTTCCAGAAATCACCGATTTAAGTAGTGATGAATGCTTTTTACATTGGCGCTTTTTTTTAAGCACTAGCCATGATGAAAAAACCATAAAAGAAGTATTTGAATGGGTTGAAGACGATGCCGACATAACAATTGAACTATGCGGAGGCTTATTTGGCAATGATGAGCCAATACAACCAAACCAAGGTGAAATATCTAAAGCTGTTGAGCTTGAAGAATCCGATTCAATAAAAGTAGCTGAGTTACCAAGTAAGCCTCAGCAACCGGCTGCTAATAAAGAAAAAAAACCTGCAAGTACACCAGAATCCACCTCCATTCGTGTTGGCATTGATAAAGTGGATTCGTTAATAAATATGGTTGGTGAACTTGTTATTACACAAGCTATGCTAAATCAGCTTAGCGAACAAGAAATCACACCAGCCACAATCACTTTACTACAAGAAGGCCTAGCGCAACTTGCCCATAATACGCGTGATTTACAAGAAAATGTGATGCGCATTCGTATGCTCCCGATAAACTTTGTATTTAGCCGTTTTCCTCGATTAGTGCGAGATATAGCACAAAAGCTAAACAAGCAGGTTGAGCTAAAGTTGATTGGAGAGCAAACCGAGCTTGATAAAACAGTAATGGAAAAAATATCCGACCCTATGGTCCATTTAGTGAGGAACTCACTTGATCATGGATTAGAGACTGTTGAGCAAAGGCTGGCGGCAGGTAAAGATCCCGTTGGCACAGTAACCTTAAATGCATTTCATCAGGGTGGAAACATTGTTATTGAAATAATGGATGATGGGCAGGGGTTAAATACAAAAAAAATAAAAGAAAAAGCCATCGCTAACCAATTAATCCCAGCTGATAACCACCTCAATAACGATGAAATAAATGAGCTTATTTTTATGCCCGGCTTTTCAACAATGGATGAGGTAAGTGATTTATCTGGTCGTGGAGTTGGGATGGATGTAGTTAAGAGAAATATTCAATCTTTAAATGGCTCAGTAGAGGTAACCTCAGAGCCCGGTGTTGGTTCTACGTTTACTATTAGATTACCACTTACTCTCGCTATTTTAGATGGGCAATTAGTTAAGGTGGCTCAGCATACTTATATTATTCCGCTCATTTCTATTGTGGAATCTCTGCAAATTGATATTGCTAAAGTGAGTCGAGTGGGTAAAAACCTTGATGTATTGAGGCTTCGGGACGAATACATTCCTATTTTAAGGCTCTACGATATTTTTAATCATAAAAATGCCATTGAATCACTCGATAAAACGCTACTTGTTGTTGTAGAAACAGATAATCAAAAGGTCGGTTTATTAGTTGATGATTTACTGTCTCAACAACAGGTTGTTATTAAAAGTTTAGAGGCTAACTATCACAAAGTTGATGGCGTATCAGGAGCCACTATTTTAGGCGATGGGCGTGTATCACTGATTGTTGACGTTAGCGGCTTAATAAAGCTCTCAGGTTTAAAAAAACCAGGTAGCCAAGAACTAACGATTGAAACGCAAGCCACTTTGGAGGCGTTATGAGCTCAGAGCAAAGCCAGTTAAGTAATCAATTAAATCTTCAACAACAGCAAGGTGTAAAACAGTTTTTAACTTTTATTATGGCTGATGAAGAATACGGCGTTGATATTTTAACAGTACAAGAAATTCGCAGTTGGGAAGAAATTACAGTACTGCCCAATGCGCCTGAATTTGTAAAAGGCGTTATTAATTTACGTGGAACAATAGTGCCAATTATTGATTTACGGTTGCGTTTTGGATTACCAAGTGTCGACTATGGGCCATTAACGGTGGTTATCGTTGTCAAAATAGAGTTTGAACTAGGTAGTAAAATTATAGGTGTTGCCGTTGATGCCGTCTCTGATGTTTACAGTATTGCAGAGCAGGATGCGAAAGCGGTCCCTAGTTTATCTGAATCGAGTAATTGTGAATATGTAGCGGGGTTGGTGAATGTCGGTGAAAAAATGGTAGCGCTAATTGACCTGCAAAAAACAATGAATATTTAGCAAATAGAAACTAAATGAATAATAAACTTAAAGGTGGTGATGGGGATGGGATGGTTTAGTAATCCAAAGCAGTCAAAATCAAGCAACGATTTAATTGTAGATGCATTAAATAAATCATTAGCGGTGATTGAGTTTGAACCTAACGGTAAGATAATTACTGCAAATATGAACTTTCTAAACGCGATGGGCTATCGTCTTGAAGAGGTTCAAGGCCAGCATCACTCTATGTTTGTGGACCCAGATGAAGCTCAGGGCAACGACTATAAAAACTTTTGGCAACGCTTGCGTAACGGCGAGTTTATCTCAGATGAGTTTAAGCGAAATGCTAAAGGTGGAACTGAGGTATGGATTCAAGCAACTTATAATCCAATTGTTGATGAGCAAGGGCAAGTATTAAAAGTCGTTAAATTTGCCACCGACGTGACTGAACAAAAGTTAATTTCAGCAGAAGCTTCTGGACAAATTAGCGCTATAAGTAAATCCCAAGCGGTTATCGAATTTAATTTAGATGGCACCATTATTGATGCCAATGATAACTTTTTAAATGCGCTAGGCTATCAACTCAGTGAGATTAAAGGTCAGCACCATAGGCTTTTTATTGACCCCGAACATGCAAATAGTATCGAGTATAAAGAGTTTTGGGCCAAACTAGGTCGCGGTGAATTTGATTCAGGGGAATATTTAAGAATAGGGAAACAGGGTCAGGAGGTTTGGATCCAGGCTTCTTATAACCCAATTTATGATATGAACGGTAAGCCGTTTAAAGTGATCAAATATGCATCTGATATTACTGAACAAAAAGAGCTTGAAAAAGCATCTCGCAAAGCAGCCGATTTAGCAAATGCGCTTAAAGTTTGCCAAGCTAATGTAATGATTGCTGATAAAGATCTCAATATAGTATTTGTGAACGACCGTGTTCAGAAAATGCTAAAAGTACGTGAAAAAGAATTACAAACTGTATTACCAAGCTTTTCTGTTGATAATTTAATTGGCACCTGTGTTGATGATTTTCATAAACACCCTAACCATCAGCGCGATTTATTAAAAAATCTCGATAAGCCTCATAAAGCCGAATTACTTTTAGCGGGTGTCACTTTCACCTTGATTGCTTCACCTTGGATTAGTCAAGACGGAAAGCATTTAGGCACTATTGTTGAGTGGGAAGATAGGACCAATGAAGTTGCGCTTGAAAAAGAGATTGCTGAGCTTATTGGTGCTGCAGGTAATGGCGAATTAGATACAAGAGTAGCGGAAGATGGGAAGGAAGGGTTCTTTTTACGTTTGGCTCAAGGGCTAAACAGCTTAGTTAAAATAGTTGATGATGCAGTTGCCGACACTGGCAATATGCTCGATGCGATGGCAAGTGGTGATCTATCAAAACGTATTGAAAAAGAATATAAAGGTTCATTTGATAAGCTTAAACGCGACGCAAATGCTACGGCAGATAAGTTAACGGAAGTGATTAATCGCATAAATTCATCGGCAACGCTAGTAGCCAGTGGTGCAGAAGAAATCTCTCAAGGTAATGCTGATTTAAGCCAACGTACAGAAGAGCAAGCCTCGTCACTTGAAGAAACAGCGTCAAGTATGGAAGAAATGACCAGTACCGTTCGTCAAAATGCTGATAACGCAAAAGTAGCGAACGATCTAGCAGAAGAAACATGTGAAAAAGCGATTCAAGGTGGTGAGGTTGTTAATAGAGCCGTTACGAGCATGTCGGCAATTAATGAGTCGAGTAAGAAAATTGCAGACATTATTGGTGTCATTGATGAAATAGCATTTCAAACTAATTTATTAGCGCTTAATGCTGCAGTAGAAGCTGCAAGAGCGGGTGAACAAGGTCGAGGCTTTGCCGTCGTGGCAGGTGAAGTGCGTAATTTAGCACAGCGCTCTGCAGGTGCAGCTAAAGAGATTAAAGAGTTAATAAGAGATAGCGTAGGCAAAGTAGCCGATGGCTCTCAATTAGTTAATGAGTCGGGCGCTACACTTAAAGAAATTGTTGTGTCGGTGCAAAGAGTGACACAAATGATTTCTGATATTACAGAGGCATCTGAAGAGCAAAGTGCGGGTATAGAGCAAGTTAATAAAGCCATTTCCCAAATGGACGAAATGACGCAACAAAATGCTGCCTTAGTAGAGCAAGCTTCTGCAGCAGGCGAGTCTATGGCTGAGCAAGCTAATGAGATGCGTCGACTACTCAATTTTTTCTCAATAGGCCAGCAAGAGATGGCAATGATTTCGCCGACTATGCACACGCCTAAATTATCTCATAGATCGCAAAGTAGCTTTGTGAGTAATAAGCCCAGAGGCGATAACTTTGTAGACTCTGCTGATGAATGGGAAGAGTTTTAATAACCAATCTTTTTAATATACCTCGCTGGATACATAATCACAGCGAGGTGTTATTCGGTAGGCTTAATTGAGAGCGAACAATGAAAGAGTTTTTGTGTACCGAACGCGACTTTAAAGAAATTGCTAACTTAGTTTATAACGCGTGTGGAATTGTATTAGGTGAACATAAGAGAGAGATGGTTTATTCACGCTTAGCAAGACGTATTAGAGAGCGTAAACTAACTGATTTTAAAGCGTATTTAGAGTATTTAAATAACCATAAAGATAAAGAGTTTGATGCCTTCATCAATGCTATAACAACTAACTTAACGTCTTTTTTTCGTGAAATACACCATTTTGAATTTATAAAATCTGAGCTTGTACCAGCTCTTTTAAAGGCAAATAAAGACAGTAAGCGAGTAAGAATTTGGTCTGCTGGTTGCTCAACAGGGGAAGAGCCTTACAGTTTGGCGATGACTTTAAATAATGCATTTCCAAGCAATTGGGATGTAAAAATACTAGCAACCGATTTAGATTCTAATGTATTGGCAAAAGCACAAAAAGGTATTTACACCGCAGCGAATGTTAATGGCTTAGATGACGTGCAACTTAAGCGTTGGTTTTTAAAAAGCAAAGACGGTGAAAATTATAAAGTTAGAGATAAACTAAAAGAGTCTATTTCTTTCAAGCGTTTAAACTTATTACAAGACTGGCCAATGAAAGGATCATTTGATCTTATTTTATGTCGTAATGTTGTTATTTACTTTGATAAAGAAACAAAAGATCAGCTTTTTAAGCGTTACGCCAATATATTAAATGAACAAGGTTATTTGTTTTTAGGTCACTCAGAAAGTATGGGTAAAGAGCATTCACAATTCAAAAACTTAGGGAAAACTATGTACCAAAAGGGACAAAATGCACGCTGAGTTTAGGCCGGTATTACCTAACTTTGAACATATTAAACGATACTGGGATTCGGGCCGAGGTAGCGTTGTTGCTAAAGTACTTCCGGGTGAGTTTTATGTTTCTAAAAATAATGAACTGATCTCTACAGTTCTGGGTTCGTGTATTGCGGCTTGTGTATACGATGAAGTACTTGGTATTGGTGGGATGAATCACTTTATGTTACCAATTCAAAAGGGAGTAGAACTTAAAAATGCGCATAGTTTAAGTTGTCGCTACGGTAATTGGGCTATGGAGTATCTTATAAACGAAGTTTTAAAAAATGGCGCGTCTCGGTGTAACCTAAAAGTAAAGCTTTTTGGCGGGGGTAAAATTATTAGTGCGATGACGGATATAGGGCTAGGTAATATTAGTTTTGCAGCGGCGTATATTAAAGAAGAGGCATTAAATCTAGTTGCCCACGATATGGGTGGACCATGGCCGCGGAAAATATTTTTTCATCCGAATACCGGTAAAGTTCATATGAAAAAGCTTAAAAACCTACACAACAATACGATTGAAAAACGCGAAGTCCGTTATTTACAAAATCTTAAAAAGCAAGAAGTAGTGACTGATATAGAGCTGTTTTAGGAGTATGCATGATTAAAGTATTAATAATTGATGACTCTCCTTTAATAAGGCGTTTACTCACTGAAATATTACAACAAGCTGAAGATATTACAGTAGTGGGTAGCGCTGAGGATCCCTACGAAGCTCGTGAAATGATAAAAAAGCTCAGTCCTGATGTATTAACGCTCGACGTCGAAATGCCAAAAATGGATGGTATTAGTTTTTTAAAAAACTTAATGCGATTAAGGCCAATGCCAGTAGTGATGATTTCAACACTAACTCAAAAAGGCTCTCCTATCACATTAGAAGCACTCGAATTAGGGGCTGTTGATTTTATAGCTAAGCCGACTAACAACGTAAGAGAGCAATTGAGCCAATATGCATCACTTGTCCAGCAAAAGGTGCGAATAGCTGCTGGAGCGAGAGTAAGAAGCTATAAAAAAGTAGCCATCACAAATGAGCCTATTAATACTCATTTTCAGTTTTTACTTAATAAAGTAATTGCGATAGGTGCTTCAACGGGTGGAACTGAGGCTATAAAAGAAGTACTTATTAAAATGCCACCAAATTGCCCGCCCATTGTAATTACTCAGCATATCCCTCCTGTGTTTAGCGCTTCATTTGCTGAGCGAATGAACCGTACATGCGCGATAAATGTGAAAGAGGCTGAACATGGAGATAAGCTCAGCGCGGGCTGGGCTTATATAGCACCAGGTGGTTTTCATTTAAGTATTAAAAAACGGGGTGTTAGCCTGTATTGCCAGCTTGATGATGGCGAGCCGGTTAACAGACATAAACCCGCGGTAGACGTGTTGTTTAACTCATTAGTAGAGACTGGGGCTAAAAATGTAGTTGCAGCAATATTAACTGGAATGGGGAGTGATGGCGCAAAAGGGCTACTTGCACTAAAACAAAACGGTGCGTATACCCTAGCTCAAGATGAGTACTCATCGGTGGTATGGGGTATGCCTAAAGCTGCCGCTGAGCTAAATGCGGCAGACGAAATAGTTGCGCTGGATAAAATAACCCAGCGGCTTTTATATCAGGCCGTTAAGGTTTAGGCGCTTCGATTACCCAAGGCTGTGAAAACCAAAAATAATCACTAGGACTTGAAATAGAAGGGGCAGTACAGTTAAAGCGAGAGCGCCCTTCATTGAGTACTTTTGGTGAGGTTATTTCAACTGTATTTTTATTTATCCATTTTAAATCAGCTTGTCCTACGCTTGATACGTAACAGGCAAATTGACTCTTATGGAAATCACCCATATTAAATTCAATTGTGAGCGCGGGTGGATTTTGTTGTGTAACGCTATCTTGATAAGTTAAATTGGTGATATTAAACGCGCGTGAGTTAAGCTTAGTAATAAGAGTTTCTAGTTTGCTGTAAAAGCCTGATGCAGGAAAACGTGGTAAGCGGCTAAAATTAGAATCTTTATTTACAGCGCCGGAGTGCTGACCAATACCCACAAAACCAAGCTCTGTCACAAGTGCTTGCAGCTCGTTATTAAACTCACCATACGGGTATGCTAAGTATTTATAGTCGTGGCCTATTTCTTCTTTTATACGCTTTTGAGAGCTAAGAATATCTTGCTTAATACGTGATTGCCATTGCGCATCAGTTTCGTTTTCAAGCTTAAGGTGTAAGTAATCATGTTGTCCGCTATGATTGGCTATTAATGCCCCTTTTTTAGATAATTCTTTGAGCTTATCCCACCCCATTACGTAACTCATGCCTTCGTCTATTAATTTAGGATTTACAAAGATAGTGTACGGGTAGCCAAACTTTTCTAAAATAGGTGCAGCTTGTTCATAGTTATTGTTATAACCGTCATCAAAGGTGATAGCGACAGTTTTATCAGGTAAGGTTTCACCTTGCTGAAGCGCGCTTATTAACTCATTAAGAGGAATAACGTTAAAGTTGTGCTCTTTTAAATAGCTTAAATGTTTAGTAAAAGTATTCGCGCTAACGCTCGTTACAGCAGGCAGGGTTTCACTAACATGATGATACTGTAAAATAACGGCTGCTTGAGCCCGCACAGATATACTAATGAGGATAAATAATACTAAATGAAACAATTTCTTATACATAATAAGGCACACCATAAAAGCTTGCTGTTGTTAGCGGGTCCGATGATACTATCAAATATCACAGTGCCGTTGTTAGGAATTGTTGATACTGCTGTAATTGGGCACTTAGGAAGCGCTCATTACTTAGCGGGTATTGCCCTTGGCTCTGCAGTTATATCTATTTTATTTTGGCTTGCTGGTTTTTTAAGAATGAGCACCACGGGACTCGTGGCACAAGCGTACGGAAAAAACGATTTAACCCAACTTGCCGCTTTACTTAAACGAAGCCTATTACTTGCAAGCGCAGTGGCTGTGCTATTAATTGTGTTATCCCCATTAATAAAGCACGCTATTGCTTATCTCTCCGCCGCCAATGGCGATGTACTCGCCCAAGCGTATCAGTATTTTAGCATTCGTATTTTTAGTGCTCCAGCAGCATTGTGTAATTTAGTGTTACTGGGTTGGATGCTTGGTGTGCATTATGGCCGAGGTCCATTTTATTTATTACTCGTCACTAATATCGTTAATATAGTGCTAGATATTTATTTTGTGGTTTATTTAGATTGGGCAGTTGCAGGCGCTGCGTTGGCTTCACTTATTGCTGATTATACGGCTTTAGTATTTGCACTGTTTTTAGTGGTTAAATTAGCTAAAAAGCAAGGTATTGAACTAAATGTACCGAATTGGCTAAGTATTAGCAAAATGGCTGAATTATTGAGTTTGAATAGAGATATATTTATTCGCTCTTTGATACTGCAATTATGTTTTAGTTTTATGACATTCTACGCAGCGCGAATTGGCGAAACTACACTCGCCGCTAATGCTGTTTTACTTAACTTTCTAATGTTGGTGAGTTTTGCTCTTGATGGCGTTGCTTACGCATCTGAGGCAAAAGTAGGGCAAGCTAAAGGCCAAGGAAGTGTTAAAAATATAGAACTATGGGTTAAAATAAGTGTATTTTGGGGCATGCTTTTTGGCGTGTTATATAGCGCTTTTTTTGCATTATTTGGCAGCACTATAATAAAGCTTTTAACCAATGTGCCAGAGGTTATTCAAGAGGCAACTCACTATTTGCCATGGCTAATAGTATTGCCTATTTTGGCCATGAGTTGCTTTTTGTTTGATGGTGTTTTTGTTGGACTCACAAGAGCAAAGAACATGCGTAACAGTATGATACTTTCCGCTGGAGTTGGTTTTTTTGGTGTGTTTTGGGTGTTTATAGACTGGGAAAATAATGGGTTATGGCTGGCTATGAGCTGCTTTATGTTAATGCGCGGGGTTACATTAATCATTAAATATTACCACTTAAAAATAAATAATCAGCTATTAGATTAAATAAATGAATGGTTTATTTCCAGAGATCGGGGTCGTGGTGTTTAGGGCCCATATCTTTTAAAACTTGTGAAAAACGATTAGCAAAAATACCGCAGTAGCCCCAACCGGCAAAAAATAATGCGGGGAGTAAAATTATAACGCCAATTATTTGTAAGCTGTAGTGAGTGTAATACCCAATAGATATGAATATCACGGCTAGCACAAACAGTGCTAAGCCGCGAAAAAAGCGCTTTAAGCTCAGCTTAGGGTTGCTCCCTAAGCGATAGATAAGCTGCTTTAGCATTTAAAAGGCCTAATAGTAAGAGTGATCGCCCGCTTCGTGCTCTGTTATATCAGCAACACCGGTGATTTCTTCAAACTTAGCTATCATTTCTTTTTCAATGCCTTCTTTTAGCGTTACATCGATCATAGAACAACCGTTACAACCACCACCAAACTGAAGTATAGCTATACCTGCAGCTGTAATTTCAACAAGGCTTACTTGACCACCGTGGTTAGCAAGTTGTGGATTTACTTCGGTTTCTAGCATGTGCTGTACACGTTCGTTTAACGATGCATCATCACCTATTTTACGCGCCTTTGCATTTGGTGCTTTTAGCGTTAACTGAGTACCCATTTTGTCGGTAACAAAATCGATTTCAGCTTCTTCTAAAAATGGAGCACTTTCTGCATCTACAACGGCATCAAAACCGTTAAAGTTTAGGCGAATATCGCTCGCTTCTACAGCGTCTTCTGGACAATAAGACACACCACATTCCGCTTGTGATGAACCAGGGTTTACAACAAACACACGAATATTGGTTTGTTGTGATTGATCTGCTAATAGTTTAGCAAAATGCGCTTGCGCTGTTTCGGAAATAGAAATCATAAAACCATCTATACTTGACTAAATTACTCGGATACTGCGTATCATACTCCGCTCATCGTGTTGCGGCTAGTGTTGAGCGTAAAAAGTTGGCATCTATTTTAAGCAATGGTAGCGTGCAAACAACGAACATTTTTTGAGTAATTTATATGCGTTTGGTATTAACATTAATGGTGGTGTTGCTTAGCTTTTCAAGTGTAGCTAAGCCACTTTCGTATTATTTTGAACAAGATGTAAAATTTGACCCTTCAATTCCTACTCCTAAGCAAGTACTCGGTTACGAAGTAGGAGAGTGGCACGTGAGACACGATCAGCTCGTACGTTATATGGAAATACTTGCTGATAAAAGCGACCGTATAAATTTTGAGGTGATTGGCCGCACGCATGAACAACGCCCGCTTGTAATGCTAACAATTACTGCGGCTAATAAGTTATCAAACATAGAACAAACACGCCAAGCTCATCTGGCACGTTTAAGTAATAATAATAATGATAAAGCCCAAGATGAACCCGCTGTTGTGTGGATGGGTTATAGCGTTCATGGTAATGAATCATCAGGTAGTAACTCATCATTGCTGGTGGCTTATTATTTAGCTGCAGCTCAAGGCGATGAAGTTGATGAGTTATTAAACAACACTGTTATTTTACTTGACCCTTCACTTAATCCTGACGGGCTCGCTCGTTTTGCTAATTGGGCCAACAGTAACCGAGGCATGAACTTATCAAGTGACCCTAAAACCCGTGAGCATGTTGAAAACTGGCCAAGTAGCCGTACTAACCATTACTGGTTTGATTTAAATCGTGACTGGTTATTACTACAACATCCTGAATCGCGCGCGCGTATTGCCAAATTTCATCAGTGGAAACCAAATATCTTAACCGATTTTCATGAAATGGGGCCTAATAGCAGTTACTTTTTTCAACCAGGTATTCCAAGCCGTAAACACCCAATAACACCGGATGAAAATGTAACTTTAACCAAAGCGATTGCTAACTATCACGCAAAAACGTTAGATAAAAACAACGCACTGTACTTTACCGAAGAAAGCTTTGATGACTTCTATTACGGTAAAGGTTCAACCTATCCTGATGTAAATGGTGGTGTCGGTATTTTATTTGAGCAAGCCAGCTCTCGCGGACATGTGCAAGAAACCATAAACGGTACACTGACTTTTCCTTTTACTATTAAAAATCAGTTATTAACGAGCTTATCAACCTTTAAGGCGGCTGTTGATAACCGAACTGCTTTACTTGATTACCAAGCTAAGTTTTATAATCAGGCAGCTGATTTAGCCAGTGATGAAAGCTTTGAAGGCTATGTTGTTGAAGGTGCAAGTGACAACACCCGTATTGAGCATTTTTTAGAATTGTTAAAGCAGCATCAAATTAACGCTTACCCACTTACTAAATCATTAAAAGCAGATGGTAAGAATTTCAGTACGCATAGCTACTTTGTACCATTAGCGCAGCCACAATACCGTTTGGTAAAAGCGGTTTTTAGTGAGCAAAAAAACTTTACTGATAATACTTTTTACGATGTATCAGGCTGGACATTAGCGCATGCGTTTAATCTGCCATTTTCTAAAGTTAAAAGTAGTTGGGGATTAAAGGTTGCTGATAAAGCATGGGAAAAAGTAGCAACCCCATCATTTTCTCCACTCACCGAGGGTTACGCATTTGGTTTTTCGTGGGATGATTATTTAGCACCTAAATTGTTAAATAGCCTATTACAGCAAGGTATAAAAGCACGTGTAGCACTAAAAGCGTTAACGGCTAAATCAACATCAGGAGAAATTAATTTTAAACCTGGAAGTATTATTATACCGGCAGGACTACAAACAAATACAGATTGGATTACCTTGCTAAATAAAGCACAAAATGAGTTTGGTATTGCAATTAAACCTATTACCTCAGGCTTAACAAGCAAAGGGGCCGATTTAGGGTCGCGATCAATGGCGGTTGTTAATGCTCCAAAAGTACTGCTCATTGGCGGGCAAGGCGCAAGCCAGTACGAAGTCGGTGAAGTGTGGTATTACTTAGATCGCTTTGTAGGTGTTGCACCAACAATTGTTGAAATGAATCGCTTAAGCTCACTCGAATTAAGTGACTACAGCCATATTGTGCTTGCTCATGGCAATTACAATAGCTTATCTGATGCCGACAAAGTGGCTATTAAAAGCTGGGTAAGAAAAGGCGGCGTTATTTGGGGTCACAAAGGCGGCGCTAAATTTTTAGCTGATCAGCAATTACTCAAAGCAAGCTACCTATCACGACAAGATTTAGCGAGTGCATTTAAAACGACAGGTTTAAGTTATGGTGATAAAGATCATTTAGCAGGGCGTCAGCGCATTGCAGGTGCTATTTTTAATACTAATGTAGATTTAACTCATCCGCTTACATTTTCACTTAAGCGCAATACATTACCTGTATTCAAAAACAGTACTTGGTTGCTAGAAGCTTCCGGTGCGCCGTTCGTAAATGTGCTTACCTACACTAAAAATCCATTATTGGCAGGCTTTACCGATGCTGTTAATGTTGAACAAGTTGCTGGTGGTGCGGGCTTAATTGCACACTCGTACGGACGAGGTACAGTAATCGGCATGACCGACGACCCTGTATTTAGAGGTTACTGGTATGGGACTAGTCGACTACTAAGCAATGCTTTATTTTTTGGTCATACGTTTCGTGCAAATGGCGAATAATACCAATTTGCATAATTAAGTGATCTACTTTGAGGATGGAACAACGTGTTGATAGCTAGGCAAAAAGTTCGCTATTTAGTTGGTCTCGGCAATTGCTCCTGCATTGCTCTACCTTCTGCATCCATGCAGTCGTAAATGAGAATTTTTTAACGCCGGTAGCGGTACGTTTAGCCCAACAAAATGATTAAGTATTATTGCGGATTGGTTTAATACTTTTTAATAATTAAATAGGCGTTAAGCAAGTTGTAAAAGCCCACACTTGTTTAGCGCCTGCTTGTTTTAGTGCACTAGTAGCTGCGTTTAATGTTGCCCCTGTCGTCATCACATCATCAACAATAGCGACTGTTTTACCTGCCATGTCTTGTGTACAAATAAAGGCATTTTTTAAGTTTCTTATACGCTTTGCTTGGGATAGCTCCGACTGAGCTTGTGTTTTTTTATCGCGAATAAGAACATTACTTAGTGGGGCGTAATTAGCTAAACAGGGTTGCCATACTTGGCTTACCTGATTAAATCCGCGAGTAATAAAGCGGCTTTTATGAAGAGGTAAAATAATAAAGGTATCGGGCAAGGTAGGGCTTTGCTCAAAAAACTGCGCTAATTGCTTTTTAATAGTTTGCTGTAATGCTTTTTTATAATGAATTTGGTTACTAAATTTTAGCCGTTTAAGCCAATGCTCAAAGGGCGGTTGATAAAAAGCGCAGGCAAATAACTTATCAAACTCGCAATTAGGAAACATCTCAACAATATCGGGTCGGTGCAGTAAATTATTATACTTACTAAAATCAAATAACGGTAAATCTTCAAGGCAATAATCACACAACCCTAAATTAGCTGTAATCGGGCTTTGACATTGCACGCAATAAGAGGGAAATAACCAATTTAAAACAGCTTGTTTCATTGATTCACTCCGTGCATTACAACCACCTATTTAAACGTTATGATAAGCCTAAGTTTGGTAAAGGTTAGGCAAATATGCAAAATGAGTTAGTGTTATTACATGGTTGGGGAATGAATCAGGGCGTATGGCAGTTAGTACAGCCAGAACTTGAGTCTTTATATTCAGAAAATGTACGTAGCCTTGACCTACCGGGATTTGGTAATAGTCTTGTTTGCCCAAGCCCTTATACTTTGCATGATGCAGCAGTAATTTTAAGTGAGCAGTTAAAGCCTAAATCTATTTTAATGGGATGGTCGTTAGGTGGTTTATTTGCACTGTATATTGCAAAGCATTGGCCCGAAAAAGTGTCAAAAGTAATTTTAATTGCTTCCACCCCTTTTTTTGCAGAATGTGACAATTGGCCCGGAATAAAAGCAAAAGTACTTACCCAATTTAAAGAACAATTAGTTAATCACAGAGAAAAAACCATAGATCGCTTTTTAGCTATTCAAGCAATGGGTAGCGAGTCGGCACGTGATGATATAAAGCAACTTAAACAATTATTAAACCAATATAGTGCGCCAAAAATCGAAGCGCTGAGTACTGGCTTGGATATTTTACAAAACGACGATTTACGTGATTTATTTGCTCATTGCCCAGTACCTATCAAAGGAGTATTTGGTCGACTTGATGCCTTAGTGCCTTATAAAGCAATTAGTGAAATGTCAGTACTAAATACTGAGTTTGAATACGAAGTACTAGATAAAGCGTCGCACGCACCATTTATTTCTCATAAAAGTGAGTTTTTATCTGTCGTTAAATCAATGCTTTAAAATAGAGCTAAGAATAGCGCTGTTTAAAGCTTTATTTCGAGCAGAACCTGAGCGATAATTAAACAATGTTTATTTGGTGGAGATTTTAATATGCCAATCGGATCTGTATTTAACAGTGGTGTAGAAGGGTTTAATCGCGCTAGCCAAGGTATTGAAAAAGCCAGTGCTGAGATTAACCGTGCCAGTATAGAACAGCAAGATGATGCACAATTAGCGCAGCAACGTCAGCTTAGCGCAGCACGCCCTGAAGAAGCTGTTACTGCACCAGTAGCACAACCAGCTCGTGTTGATGAAGCGCTTGTTAACTTAAAAGTTGAAGAGTTTAATGCTAAGGCAAACACGCAATCAATTCAAACGGCCGATGATGTACTTGGCACGTTAATCGATATTAAAGTTTAGTAATAATGAATATTGTCACGCCATTTCCGTCTATCAATATAAACACAGCAAATGTTTATACGGAAACTGCACGGCGTGACAACCAACTACGCGAAGTTATTCCTGCTCCCGCATCTAGTAGCGCAAGCAATACAGAAACCAAAGCGCAAAGTGATGCTGAAAAAGCCAAACTTCCAGGCAATAATAGTGATGTATCTACTTACGATGCTACCGGTAAACTAGCTGACGATAAAGCAATTGAGCAGCGTGAAGGCAACTCAGAAAATTCAGAGAGTGCCGATCAAGATGCCGAACAAGAAGCGTCTCAACAAGAAACTGAGCAAGAAGAGCAACAGCTCGAACAAGAACAACAGCAAATTAAAGAACTTAAAGCCCGTGATACAGAAGTACGTGTACACGAACAAGCTCATGCTGCTGTTGGCGGGCAACATGCAGGATCGCCTAGCTATGGTTATGAGCGCGGTCCAGATGGCACCAACTATGCCGTAAGTGGTGAGGTACAAATTGATGTATCTGAAGTCCCCAATGATCCGCAAGCCACCATCGATAAGATGCAAACCGTGCGGGCTGCCGCATTAGCGCCTGCAGAACCATCGGGAGCTGATAGATCAATAGCAGCTGATGCAACACAAAAAATGGCAGCTGCTCAAGCTGAACTTGCGATGCCAGAAGAAGAGCAAAGCGAAGACGATGAGCAAAGTAATAAGCTTTCAGCCAACGAAACCAGCACTGCAGAGTCAGAAAGCGACACGAATACAGAGCAATCTCGCGATGCCGATGTGGAAGCTCGAGCTGGGCGCATTGCCAATTTTTATCAAATGACGAGTTCACCACAAAGTGAAAGTGGCTTTTCGGCGTATGGTTAATAACTTCGTAAAATGAACACAAAAAAACCGCTTACGCGGTTTTTTTCGTTTTAGCTTAGCTGTACAAGTATTATTTTTTCACTTTAGCATTAGCGAACGCATCGGCAAATGCATTACCCATTAACGCATTACCGTTGTCACGTTTAGGCTTTGCAGCACGAGGTTGTGAATTATTAGCACGTGCTTGTGGTTTTTGCGTAGCTGGAGCTGCTGACTTATTACTTGTATCAATATCGTCATCTAAACGCATAGTAAAGCTTATGCGTTTACGTGCAGCGTCTACTTCAACTACTTTCACTTTTACAATATCGCCCGCTTTTACTACTTCGCGTGGGTCTGATATAAATTTATTCGTGATTGCTGAAATATGCACTAAACCATCTTGGTGAACACCTACATCAACAAATGCACCAAAGTTAGCAACGTTTGAAACCACGCCTTCTAAAATCATACCTGGTTTTAGGTCGCTAATTTTTTCAACGCCAGCTTTAAACTCAGCTGTTTTAAATTCAGGACGCGGATCGCGACCTGGTTTATCAAGCTCAGTAATAATGTCGGTAACGGTTGGTAAGCCAAATTTTTCGTCAGTGTAATCGTTAGCAGCAAGTTTAGTTAAAAAGTCTCTGTTACCAATTAGATTACTGACATCTACGCTATTGCGTTCACAAATACGTTTAACAACAGGATAAGCTTCAGGGTGAACTGATGAGTTATCTAGTGGATCGCTACCATTGTTAATACGTAAAAACCCAGCCGCTTGTTCAAATGCTTTTGGACCTAAACGCTCAACCTTTTTAAGCTCACTACGTTTAGTAAAAGTGCCGTTAGCATCGCGATAATTAACGATATTTTGCGCTAATGTTTTGTTCAAACCAGATACGCGTGTAAGTAGCGGTAACGATGCCATGTTTAAATCTACACCTACTGAGTTTACACAGTCTTCAACTACTGAAATAAGGCTTTGGCCTAATTGGCTTTGCGATACATCGTGTTGGTATTGGCCAACACCAATTGATTTTGGCTCAATTTTAACAAGTTCAGCAAGTGGATCTTGAAGGCGGCGCGCAATAGAGACAGCCCCTCGTATAGAAACATCTAAATCTGGAAATTCATTAGCTGCAAATTCAGAAGCTGAGTAAACCGATGCGCCGGCTTCGCTAACCATAATTTTACTAAGTTTAAGTTCGCTGTTTGCTTTCATAAGCTCAGCAACCAACTTATCTGATTCGCGTGATGCAGTACCGTTACCAATCGCAATTAGCTCAACTTTATGCTGACGACAAAGTTGCTCTAACGTACGCACTGATTTATCCCAATGATTTTGTGGAGCATGAGGGAAAATAGTTTGTGTAGCTAGTAATTTACCTGTGCTATCAACAACGGCAATCTTACAGCCAGTACGAAGGCCTGGATCAAGACCTAAAGTAGTACGAGGGCCGGCAGGTGCTGCCATTAATAAATCTTTTAAGTTTTTGGCAAATACGTCGATTGCACCAGCTTCTGCTTTTTCGCGCATTGCTGCAAAAAATTCATTCTCTAGGTGCAACCCTAACTTAATTTTCCACGCCCATTGCACAACATTTAATAACCAAGGACTTGCCGCTTTATATTTAATATCTAAACGGTAATGCTCCGCAATCATGTTGGCACATAGTTGCGCTGAATTTTCAGCGCTAGGCTCTGGGTTAACATTTAACTGAAGTACACCTTCATTTCGGGCTCTAAGCATAGCAAGCGCACGGTGAGAAGGTACTTTTTTGAGAAGTTCTTGATGCTCAAAGTAATCACGGTATTTTGCACCAGCTTGCTCTTGGCCTTTAATTACGGTGCTTTCAATTGCACCGTTTTGGCTTATGTGACTTCTAAATTTAGCAAGTAATTTTGCGTCTTCAGCAAAGCGTTCCATTAAGATAAATTTAGCGCCTTCAAGTACCGATTTTGTATCTGCAAAGCTTTTTTCAGCACTTACAAATTGCTCGGCTTGTTGCTCTGGGTCAAGGTTAGCATCTTTAAATAGTGCATCTGCAAGAGGCTCTAAACCAGCTTCAATTGCTATTTGGCCTTTAGTACGGCGCTTAGCTTTATAAGGTAGGTATAAATCTTCAAGTTCAGTTTTACTTTGTGCATTAGTTATATCGGCACTTAGCTCTGGCGTTAATTTATTTTGCGATTCGATGGTCGATAAAATAAAACTACGGCGTTCTTCTAGTTCACGTAAGTACGATAGACGTTGTTCTAAAAGGCGTAATTGGGTGTCGTCTAGGCCACCGGTAACTTCTTTTCTGTAGCGGGCAATAAAAGGAACAGTTGCGCCTTCATCAAGTAATTTTGTAGCTGCAACAACCTGTTGCTGCTGTGCGTTTAACTCATCGGCTAAACGTGCAGAGATATCGCTCATGCAAAAACCTTTTTATACAATAAAATAAGACCAGAAGCGTGTTACTGGCGCCGTTAATTGCTTGAATAATATCACAGGAGGTAGTAATAAAAAGCTCTTAAAGCAAGCTATTTCACTTGCTTTAAGATGGTTGGGAAGGGAGTAAATCAATTCAACTAAAAGAGCGCCCTAGTGAGGGTGCTCAATGTTTTCTAATACTTCACTGAAAGAGTGAGCAATAGGGCTAATATGCAGTGGAATATGTAATGTTTTAGCTATTTGGCGAGCTGAAATTAGACCACAAATTTCGCTACTTGCTGTTGTAACTAATAAAAACATTGTGCCCTGATGCTCCATCGTTTGCAGCGCATCACCAATGCATGCATAGCTTAAGCTTTGCATGCTTACACCTGTAAGACGGTTAACTGGTGTCATAATATCGCGCAAGCTTACTTCGCTTCGTTGCATATTTAAGCGCTCTGCAATAATAGTAATTTTAGAGCTTTGTAAATCGGCGCTAGAAACTAGGCCAATTAATTTTTGGTTCTCGTCGGTTACTAAAACAAAATCAGATTGTTGTGCACTAACTTGTTTAAGTGCATCTGTAATCGTTGTTGTATGTTCTGCACGAATAGGCGTTTTTTGAGTAAAGTTATTTACCATTTTTAGCGCTGGAGATGATAAATCAATCAATGGTTGGTCATCTGCAAATGTGCTTGCTATAACGCCGTGAGAAACATTCTGAGTACGCAATTCTTTAAAGTTAGACATAGTAGTCACCTTAGTAGTTATAAAATTTAATTAAGTTGTAAAATAATGAATTAAATTAAATAGCTAGGTGGTCCGCGTTGGTATGCAGTGCTAAAAGGTCTGTTTAGATTGGTGCTCTTATAAAAAGAATCTACGACATTAGGAAGTGGTTGAAGCGACCTAAAGGTAATAGTATTAACGTGAGAGTCTACGTCAAAATCGAGGTTTGCTTGGTCAGGAATATCACAAGCAATAAAGTGATTAGATAGTTTAGCGTTATCAAGGTTTACGTCAGTGTTGCTGGCATGCAGCGCCAAACTTACACTCATTAAAAGTGCAAACAATACGGCATTACTAAATATGCGCTGTACTATGTTTGACATAACCACGACCTTAATTAACTGCTTTCAAATTAAACAAATCAACTTGAATAATTCAGTTATAGCTTATTGCTTTAATTTACACAATCAAAAGTTAACATGATCTGAATCAAAACTTTTTATTTCTTTTTTTGGTAATCGATACTGTTTACATACCACTGCTTTTTACCCTGAGGAGTAGGTACTTCAAAATCGTCGTCCACTTGTTTTTTTATCAGCGCCCGCGCCATAGGTGAGTCTATTGATATGTAATCTTTACGGTCGTAAATTTCATCAGGACCCACAATTCTGAATTTTTTAACTTCACCTTCTTCGTTTTCAATTTCGACCCACGCACCAAAAAACACTTTTCCATCTTGCACGGGAGAGTAGTCGATGATTTTTAAATCAGGTATGCGTTTGCGTAAATAGCGTACCCGACGGTCAATTTGGCGTAGCAAACGCTTGTTATATTGATAGTCTGCGTTCTCAGAGCGATCTCCGAGGCTGGCTGCCCAGCTTACTATTTTTGTTACTTCTGGGCGTTTAACGTTCCATAGTTGGTCGTGTTCTTGTTGTAATTGTAAGTAACCTTCGCGGGTAACTAAATTTGTTTTCATGGTGAATTCTTTATTAACTCTAATGGTGTGCACGTTATTAAATTTGCCAAAACTTGTCGAGCGTAAAATGTAATAAAGTACGAGTAAGGAAGCTTTGAAATGTTCAGTAACAATCTAAGCAAGTAATTAGTTTTTGATTATTAAGTTTTTCATTTATATTAACTAGTAATTGGATATAAAAATAAGAAAGAGATTATGGGACACGAGACCACAAAAGTATTAGTTGTTGATGACGATATGCGCTTACGCAGTTTGCTTGAACGTTACTTAGTAGAGCAAGGCTTTATTGTTAGAACCGCAGGAAACTCGGAGCAAATGGATAGACTCCTAGAGCGAGAAAACTTTCACTTAATGGTTCTCGATTTAATGCTCCCGGGCGAGGATGGCTTATCGATTTGCCGCCGTCTACGCCAAAAAGAAAATGAAATTCCTATTGTTATGCTTACTGCAAAGGGCGACGAAGTAGACCGCATTATTGGCCTTGAACTTGGCGCTGACGATTACATTCCAAAACCATTTAATCCACGTGAGCTACTTGCTCGCATAAAAGCAATTTTACGTCGCCGCGCAAAAGAAGTGCCAGGCGCACCTGCTGCTGAAGAAAACTTAATCGCTTTTGGTAAATTTACGCTTAATTTAGCAACGCGCGAAATGAGTGAAGGGGATAAAACAATATCGCTTACCAGTGGTGAGTTTGCAGTGCTAAAAGCGCTTGTTTCGCATCCGCGTGAGCCACTTAGCCGCGATAAGCTAATGAACTTAGCGCGTGGGCGTGATTACAGTGCGCTTGAGCGAAGTATTGATGTGCAAGTGTCGCGACTTCGACGCATGATTGAAGTAGATGCTGCTAATCCACGTTATATTCAAACCGTTTGGGGTTTGGGGTATGTGTTTGTTCCCGACGGTGAAAAGTAATATTTATGGGCATGTTTCCGCGCAGTGCTTTTGGACAAACTGTTTTTTTAGTGGCGGCTCTGCTACTCATAAATCAAATAGTGTCTTATGTTACGGTTAGTTTTTATGTTGTAAAACCAACCATTGAGCAAGTTAACTTGATGCTTGCTAAGCAAATTAAAACGGTATTTATTGACTGGGAAGATGGCGTTGAAATAAACGACGAAGTATCTGCAAAGTTTTTTGAAATCACTGGCATTGAAGTGATGACTCAGCGAGAAGCAATGCGCCAAGGGCTTGGGCAAAGCCGCGAGTATTCTATGCTATCGCGCAGCATGACTGAGCAACTTGGTGGTTACTCTCGTGTACGTATTAGCCAAACTGATCCGTTGATTTATTGGGTGGAAGCACCGCAAGCGCCAGGTTATTGGGTAAAAGTACCGCTTAAAGGCTTTAAAGAGAATAACTTAGAGTTTTTAACGTTTTACTTATCAAGTATTGGTTTTTTAAGTGTGCTGGGTGGGTGGTTGTTTGCAAGGCACCTTAATAGGCCATTAAAAGCACTGCAACAAGCTGCTGTGAAAGTGGGTAAAGGCGATTTTTCTACTAAGTTAGAAGAACAAGGCTCAACAGAGGTAATAGAAGTAACGCGTGCGTTTAACCAAATGTCGCGCGGAATTGCCGCACTCGAAAACGACCGCCGTTTACTAATGGCCGGTGTATCTCATGATTTACGTACGCCGCTTACGCGTATTCGTTTAGCTACCGAAATGATGGTTGATGAAGATGATTATCTTCGTGAAGGTATAATTTACGATATAGAAGACATGAACGGGATTATTGATCAGTTTATTGAGTATTTACGCCACCATAAACGTGAAGAACTAAGTTGCGAAGATATAAATGCTTTAGTTGCCGAGGTTGTCAATTCTGAGCTTCAACATCAACGTACTATTACCTTTAAAAGTAATCCTAATATAGGCAATATACCGTTAAGCTCTGTGGCTATTAAGCGTGTAATTACCAATATGATTGGTAATGCACTGCGTTATTCTGAGGGCGATATTGAAGTACTTAGCTACTTTAATTCAAACAAAAAATACGTGGTTATTGCTGTAAACGATAGTGGCCCCGGCATTCCTGAAAACGAATTAGAGTCTGTGTTTGAGCCCTTTAAACAAGGCGATGCTGCACGTGGCAGTGAAGGCAGTGGTTTAGGTCTTGCTATTATTAAACGCATTGTTGATATGCACGACGGTAAAGTAAAACTAGAAAACCGTCCAGAAGGCGGTTTAAGTGCACAAGTATATTTGCCAATAAAAGTATTAACCCCTGCATAGTAAATGCAGGGGTTTTATTATATTAAAGTGCTTTAAAACGAATAGCTGTGCCGCCACTGGTGGCCAGCTCAAGCGTTAGTTTATCGTCTGTAGTTACAATACGTTTTTCGATAGTTATATCGTACGGATTATTTTTCCACTCTGCGTTTTTACCATCTTTATAAATTTGCGCTTCGAACTTTTTGCCTTGCTCTAAAAAGTCGAGTTTTACCTCAATAGTTCGGGCTTTTTCGTCAGTAACAGCACCTAAGTACCAATCGTTTCCTGAGTATTTAGTGCTTTTACGCTCTTTACGAGCGAATACAATAAAGTCGCCTACTTCACCATCAAGAGCAATGCTTTGCTGCCAATCTGTTGGTACGTCTTGAATGAATTGAAACGCATCGGGCTTAGCTAAGTAGTTTTTAGGTAAGTCGGCAGCCATTTGAATTGGACTATACAAAACAACGTAAAGTGCGAGTTGTTTGGCGAGAGTGGTTTGTGGGCGGTTTGTATCGCCTCCTAAACCATTAAAGCTCATATCAAAAATACCTGGCGTAAAATCCATCGGCCCAGATAGCATGCGGGTAAAAGCAAGCATTGGTACATGCTCTGGTGGGTTAGGTGGCGAACCCCATGCATTGTATTCTTGTCCGCGTGCGCCTTCGCGCGCAATCCAGTTTGGATAAGTACGGCGCAGGCCTGTATCTTTAATTGGCTCGTGAGTGTTAATGCTAATTTTATGTTTAGCTGCAAGTTTTACGTTATAAAGGTATTCGTTAACCATAAACTGGCCGTCATGCCATTCGTGGCGAGCAATACCGTTTTTGTCTATACGTTTTATATTTCCGCCATCGGCTACATAACCTGTTTTTACTTGGCTTACGTTTGATTTTTCGTAAAGGGCAAAAGCATCTTCCATTTGGTCACGGTAGTTGCTTACATTGCCTGATGTTTCATGGTGGCCAATGAGTTGTACGCCTTTTTCTTTGCCGTACTGAGTAAGCGCTGCTATATCAAAGTCGTCGTACGGTTTGGTAAAGTTAAATACATCGCCATTAAAATACCAATCGCCATCCCAGCCAATATTCCAGCCTTCAACGAGTACGCCATCAAAACCATACTGCGCTGCAAAATCCATATAGTATTTTGTGGTTTGCGTAGTGGCGCCGTGTTCTTTACCGCTACCCCAAGTTTGCGTGTTTATATGCATACCCCACCAAATACCGACGTATTTACCAGGTTTAACCCACGACACGTCACCGAGTTTATTAGGCTCGTTTAGATTTAGTATTATATCTGAGTTAACTAAGCCAACAGCGCTGTCAGCTATTTGAATGGTGCGCCATGGTGTTTTAAAAGCACCTTGTTTTTTAACGGCGACACCATCTGACCACGGCGTTAAATCGGCAGTAAACGTACCAGAGCGACGCTGATTAAGTACCATGGCTGCATAATCAACAAGTGCGGCTTCATGAATACTAATATGAGTACCATCACTTGTTTTAAACGTAAATGGTGTGTGAGCTAGTGGGGCTTCGTTAAGTGGGGTGGTGTTGTAAATATATTCGTAGCGGTTCCAGCCACGAGCAGGTATCCACCATGCTGTTGCATCATGGCTATTGTTTATTGCAAATTCAGTTAACTCTTTGGTTATTTCTGTATGTTCGAAGCCTACTTGTTGTGGTACTTCGTATCTAAATCCAACCCCACTATCAAATGCTTTAAATCGAATAGTGTAGGTGTCTTTATTTGGCTCGTTTTTTGTAAAAGTAATGGCTACTTCATTATATTCGTCAACAACATTTTGGCGCTCGCCCCAGGGTTGTTGCCACTGTGTATTAACGCTTTGTTGTTTAATGCTTTTAATTTTAAAGCCGTCGCTAAAGGCCGCTTGTGTTTTAAATTCAAACCCCAGTAAAGATTTGTTTATAACCGCTTTGTTTTTAAATTTTATTGCGTAGCTTGGCGTGTTGTTTTCGTCAGAGATGCTTACTGTTATTTGTGTGTCTGGCGATTTTAGCTCTACGGTTTGTCCGTAGCTATTACTAGCAAAGGCTAAAAGCACAAGTGCAGGAATTCTCATGGTGTGCCCTTAGATGAGTCGGTGGTGACATTTAAGGATAATGACTGTTGATGATTAATACGACTGCCTACATACGTATTCAATGTTTTAAAAAATAGAAAGAATTTGGTGGCTTAATCGGTCTATAATGTAAACAAATTGATAATAGCGACAAGAAAATGATAAAAAGCTTACTTTGTGTATTTTTACTAAGTGTTAGTACTGGAGTTTTTGCAGCAAATATAACAATTAAAAATGCTAATAATGGCCCATTACCTAATGCTGTTGTGTGGCTAACTGCAGGAGATTCCTCTAGCGTTATTCCTCCAGAAGCACCTTATGCGATGACCCAGCAAAATCGAGAGTTTAAGCCGCGTATTTTAGTTGTCCCACAAAATGCAAAGGTAGAGTTTCCGAATGCGGACTCAATCATGCATCATGTTTATTCATTTTCTAAAGCTAAAACGTTTGAATTAAAACTATATAAGGAGCATCCAAAAGCGCCTATTACTTTTGAACAAACGGGTGTTGTTGAGCTTGGCTGTAATATTCATGATTGGATGTTAGGCTATATTGTGGTGGTAGATAGCACTATTTTTGCAATCACTGATGAAAATGGACATGTAGATTTAAATGCCAATGCAGGCGAATACACGTTAAGTGTTTGGCATTCTGGGTTTAGCGATATTAGTAAGATTGAATCTCAAACTATTACTGTGGCTACCAACCCTATCACTTATAAAGTAAAGCAGGAAATAGCGGAGCAAATTGATTTTGCTACGGATGAATTTGATGATTATTAATAGGCTAATGAGACTGGCACTTGTAGCCGGTGCTTTATGTTTTAGTAATGTGTTGTATGCACAAGTAAAAGGCTTAATACAAATTAGAGCCGTGCAGGGTGATAATACGCTTAGTTTTCAAGAAGGCGGTATCGGACTATATCGGCACGATACTAAAAGTGATGAGCTTATTCTATCGCAAGGTATTTTAGATTTTAATGTTGATTTAGCATCTAGCTGGTCGGCTCACGGCGTGTTAAATGCGAATCAAGATCCTGACGTTGGCCTTGGTTTTACGCAAGCTTTTGTAAAGTATCAGCCACTATCTAACAGTAACTATAAATGGCACGTGCGCGTAGGGGGATTTTATCCGCTTATGTCGCTTGAAAACCCTGACATAGGCTGGACTTCTCCTTATAACTATACAAATTCAGCTATTAATAGCTGGATAGGTGAGGAAGTGCGTACCGTTGGTGCTGAAGTAACTATTAAGCGCCCAGCAAAACGTTTTAACAGCAGACATAGCTTTAGCTTTGTAGGTGCGACATTTAAAGGCAATGACCCCGCAGGTACTTTACTCGCATGGCGTGGCTTTGCATTACACGATAGACAAACAACGTTTAACGAAAGCGTGCAATTTGCGCCTGTAGCGGCATTAAATGAATACGAATTACGCTGGCAAGCTAATCAGGTTTTACCGTTTGAGGAAGTAGACGGGCGCTTTGGTTATTACGCCGGTATACATTGGGATTACTTAAAGCAGTCTCAATTTAGAATCTACTATTATGATAATAATGGCGATCCAAATACTGTTAATTATAGTTCTGGGCAATATGCTTGGAATACTCGATTTACGAGCGCCGCTTGGCTTTATAAATTTAACAGCAAGACACGTTTTATCGCTCAGGCACTCAATGGTAAAACTGAAATGGGCAGTAACGCATTAATTGATAATGCTTTTTATAGTCATTATTTAATGCTAAGCCATAAAGAAGGCAAACATCGAGTTTCAGTACGTTACGATTATTTTAAAGTTACTGACAACGACACAACCGCGTTTGACCCTAATGCAAGCAATGGGGAAGGCTTAACAGCAACATGGCGCTACCAGCTCACTAATAAACTACAAATAGGGGTTGAAGGTTCTGCACTTAAAAGTGCTGCTAAAAATAGAGAGCCAATTGGATTTAATGAACGAATCTCGCAGCAGCAAATAATGCTAAATGCGCAATGGCGTTTTTAAAAGTATAAAAAAGGGAGCATTTAAAGCTCCCTTTTTAGTTTAATAAAATTGGTATAGATTATACCAACCTGCATAAATCTTTGATCAATTTAACGAATTAAATTGCACTATAACGTCGTTAAAAATTTTTTATTTAGAACAACTAGATACAAAAATTTTTGCCTAGTTCTAGCGTAATTTTCTTAACGTTAAATAGACCCCATATATAAGCAGATTGGTATTATTTTTTATCGAATGCGCGTTTCATGTAGTTAGGTGTAGCGAGTGCGCCATGATGAATACCGCTATTGTAGTATTCACTGTGCTCGGCTATTTGTGCCGCGCCATCTTCTCTAAAGCCGTCAAATGCTTGTGATTTACGTGCAAGTGTTACTGACCATAAACCGCTTGGGTAAATTGGTTGTGGGAATGGTAATGTTTGTAAATCGTTAAAGCCTACGCTTAGCATTGCTTCGCGCATTTCAACTAATAATGGCATGTGCATAAGTGGCGATTCACTTTGTTGCACTAAAATACCTCCTGGGCGCAGTGCATCTAAACAGCTTGTGTAAAACGCATGGTTAAATAAACCTTCACCCGGACCTACCGGATCGGTGCCATCAACAATAACCACGTCGATAGATTCGCCAGCGGCTTCGCGCATGTATTTAATACCGTCGTCAAACATAACCGTTGCACGGGCGTCGTTATTAGATTCACAAAGCTCTGGGAAGTATTTTAACGACATTTGCGTTACTACTTCGTCTATATCTATTTGCGTTACAGTTTCTACGCCTGGGTGTTTTAATACTTCGCGTAAAGTACCGCAGTCGCCGCCGCCAATAATAACGACGTTTTTAGGGTTTGGATGCGCTAAAAGTGCAGGGTGGCTGATCATCTCATGATAAAAGAAGTTTTCGCGGGTTGTTACCATAGTACACCCGTCGATGATCATTAAATTACCAAAGTCTGTGGTTTCAAACATTTCTACCTTTTGAAAAGGAGACTGTTTTTCATCTAACTTTTTATTAATACGTAATGAAAATGCGCTGCCATCGCGGTCGCTAATTTCAGTAAACCACTTACTTTGATCTAAATTTGCCATAGTTACTATTACACTTTTTAGGTTGAGTATGAAAAAGGGGCAATTCTGCCAGTGCTTGGCGTTTTGCTCAATGACATTTTAACTGATTTGACGAATAAAGTTAGTTAGGAGTGAGTGAAAGTTCAATTTTTGTTAGCCTAGTGGATAGTGACGTATTAAAATGCGCCTTTATACCTAATTGACTAAAGAAGAGTTGCTATGACCTGGGGTTTAGAAACAGCACGCGCCACTTATAACGTTGCTCATTGGAGTGATGGTTATTTTGATATTAATGCACAAGGCGAACTGGTGGCTTACCCAGATGGCGACCAAACAAAACCGGCCATTTCTTTAACGCAATTAACTGAGCAGTTTAAGCAACAAGGTTTAACGTTGCCGGTTTTAGTGCGCTTTACTGATATTTTAAAAAATCGTGTAGACACACTTACTAACGCGTTTACGCAAGCGCGAGCAAATCGTGAATATAACGGCAAATACACCTGTGTTTATCCAATTAAAGTAAATCAACAGCGCTCTGTAGTGAGTAAATTATTAGCGCATCCAAGCGGGCTTGTTGGCTTAGAAGCAGGCTCAAAGCCAGAACTTATGGCTATTTTGGGCGTGGCAAAAGAGCCAATCACTATTGTATGTAACGGCTATAAAGACAGTGAGTTTTTACGCTTAGCGTGTATTGGTCAAGCAATGGGCCACAGCGTAAAAATTGTGGTAGAAAAGCTTTCAGAACTGACCACCTTATTAGAAGAAATAGACAACCTAGGCATTGAACCGGCTATTGGTATTCGCATTCGCCTAAACTCAGTAGGCAAAGGCAAGTGGCAAAATACGGGCGGCGAAAAAGGCAAGTTTGGTTTAACTGCGGGTCAAGTACTAAGCGCAGTTGAAGTGCTTAAAAAGCATAATAAATTGCACCTAATGCAAATGGTGCATTTTCATATAGGTTCTCAAATTGCCAACATTCGCGATATTCACCGTGCTTTACGTGAATGTGCACGCCACTTTGCTGAGCTTACACAATTAAACGTACCGTTAAATACCGTTGATGTGGGCGGCGGCTTAGGCGTTGATTACGAGGGCTCTGGCTCACGTAGTGCGTGTTCAATGAATTACACCGTAGAAGAGTACGCGCGTAACGTAGTGAATGCATTTGCAGAAGTGTGTGACCAACATAATCTTACGCATCCGGCTATTATCACCGAATCGGGGCGTGCTTTAACGGCTCACCATGCGGTATTAATTACTGATGTAATTGACGTAGAAAAAGCGCCTAATCATCTAAATCCAGAGCCACCACTTGAAAATAGCGTATTAGTACTTGATGAAATGTGGCAGTGTTTACAGCGTTTGAACCCGCGTATGGCGCTTGAGATTTATCACGATGCTATGCACTTATTTAGCGAAGCGCACGATCAGTACGTGCATGGCTTAGTAAGCATGCTAGAGTGGGCGAAAATAGAGCAGCTTTACTTTACTATTTTACATCGTGTGCGGGCATCACTTAGTAATAACGCGCGCGCGCACCGTGAAGTACTCGACGATTTAAACGAAAAACTTGCAGATAAACTGTTCGTTAACTTTTCATTATTTCAGTCATTGCCTGATGTTTGGGGTATTCAGCAGTTGTTTCCGGTTATGCCAATCGAAAATTTAACTCAGCCATTGACTCAGCGCGCGATTATTCAAGATATTACCTGTGACTCTGATGGGCAAATTCGTGAGTACGTTGAAGGCGCTGGTATCGAAACCAGCCTACCAATACCTGAATATAAGCATGGCGAGCAGTACCATATTGCTATGTTTATGGTCGGCGCGTATCAAGAAATTTTAGGCGATTTACATAACCTATTTGGTGACACTGATTCGGTGCACGTAGAGCTTAACGATGAAGGTTATGTGTTAACCAATGCCATAAAAGGTGATAGCGTTAAGGATGTATTAAAGTTTGTTGACTATGATAGCGCCATTTTAGCTGACAACTTTGCGTACCAAGTTAATAAACTTGATGTATCAGTACAGTGTAAGGAAGGTTATTTAGCTGAGCTTAATGCAGGCCTTGAAGGCTATACCTATTTTGAAGATTAATTTGTAAGCAACTGAAAGCGCAGTATTAGTGGCTGCGCAATGTTTAAAGGAATGGAAGTAATGTCAGTTATTCGCAGTGTATTTAGTATTATTTTTTACACAATAAACACACTTTTTTGGTTTGTGCCTATTTTTGTTTGTGGGCTTATAAAGCTTATCCCTATTAAGCCTTTACAAAAGCTTATGAGCTGGGCAGCTAAGCAATTTGCAACTATTTGGGTTACCTTTAATAGCTTAAATCAAAAGTTATTTACGCCAACTAAACTTAATGTAACTGGCCTTGAAGACCTTAAACTAAAGGATTGGTACCTAGTAATAGCAAATCACCAAAGCTGGGTCGATATTTTAGTATTGCAACGTGTGTTTAATCGAAAAATTCCATTTTTAAACTTCTTTTTGAAAAAAGAGCTTATTTACGTGCCTATTTTAGGTTTGTGTTGGTGGGCGCTTGATTTTCCGTTTATGACTCGCACGAGCAAAAGCCAATTAAAAAAGAATCCAAAGTTGCGTGGCAAAGATTTAGAAACCACGCGTAAAGCGTGTGAAAAATTTAAAGAAATGCCGGTAACCGTAGTTAACTTTGTAGAAGGCACTCGTTTTACTACACAAAAGCACGCGCGCCAAAATAGCCCGTTTCCACATTTATTAAAACCAAAAGCCGGCGGGATTGCTTTTGTAATGCAAGCAATGGGCGAGCAAATTACTAAAGTGGTTAACGTAACAATTCACTACCCTGATGGCATTCCTACTTTTATGGATTTTGCTGGTGGTAAGGTAAAAAATATCAACGTACACGTGGAAGTAAGGCCGGTAAGCGAAGAACTTATTGGTGACTACACAGGTGATTCTGAATTTAGAGTCCGCTTTCAAAGCGAGTTAAACCGCTTATGGGAAAACAAAGAGCAAACACTGCAATCGCTCGAAAAAACCATAAGTAAAAGGTAAAAATATGAGCTTACAGTTATGCTAAAAAAGTGGTTACCCAATTGGCTTAACGGCTTAATTGTAGGCTGCGTATTGTTTTCTAACATGATACTTTTTGGCTCGCTAGTATTTGTACTGGGCCTTATTAAGTTATTACTGCCTTTGCCTGTGGTTAACTCTATATTACACAGCGCTTACCGAGGTTGGTGTAACGGCAACCGTTTAGGGCTTTGGTTAGGTTGCCCTAATATTGTGGTTGATATAAGTGGCGACTTAAACTCAAAAAGTTGGTATTTACTTATTTGTAACCACGCGAGTTGGTTAGATATAACCGTACTTAGCTCATTACATGCATTGCCTGCCCCTAAGTTCTTTTTAAAAGACGGGTTAAAATACATGCCTTTTATTGGGACTGGTGCGTGGGCTATGGGTATGCCGTTTATGAAACGGGTAAGCAAAGCGCAACTAGCTAAAAACCCAAAGTTGAAAGGATTAGATGTAGAGCGCACCAAGCGTAGCTGTCGTAATTTTCGTCATCATCCTACTACCATCATTAATTTTGTTGAAGGTACACGCTATACGCCAGCCAAACATAATCTGCAACAAAGTCCTTTTAAGTATTTATTAAAGCCTAAAGCTGGCGGCATCGCTTTTGCGCTTGAAGTATTAGCCGATCAATTTGATGCCATGCTTAATACAAGTTTAGTGTATAGCGGTAAAACAGATCATGTTTGTCGTAACTTGTTAAAAGGTGAGCTAGATTCTATTTATGTTTCAATAAACGTAACGCCCATTAATGAAAGCATGCAGGGCAGCTATCAAAGCGATGACGTATTTAAAGTTAATTTTCAACATTATGTGAATGAGCTATGGGTTGCTAAAGATCAGCAGCTTGCCGACATTTATGCTCAACAAGATTTACCTGAACCACAAATCAGTAAGGAAATTGAAACACTATGACCAACACCCACCTACAGGAATTAATTGCTCCTTGGTTTGAAAAAGTACCCGACGCGGATTTTCTTAGCTCAATCACCGCAGTCTCGATAGGGATCTTTTCTTTATTAATTGTTTACTTATTTACTCGTAGGTTAATGTTACCTGGCATTCAAAAAATAGTGACGAGGCTTTCCCCTGAGCGAATTGGTGCGCTTTCGCCTATGCTTAATAAGCTAAATAAACGTATTGCAGGAATGCTTTGCTGCGTATTGTTTTTAGCTACATTTGATAGTGTATACCCAGTTAACGAAATAGCAGCAGAAATACTAAAAACGATAGGACAAGCTTTACTCATTATTTATGCCGGGTTCATTTTTAGTAGTATTGTGAGCATTGCGGGTACTATTTATAACCAGTTAGAGTTTGCCCGCGAAGTACCCATTCAAGGCTTAATTCAGGTTGTTAAGCTAATAACCTTTATTGTGTGTGCAATTTTAATTGTGAGCATTTTTCTTGAGAAGTCACCTACTTATATTCTCTCTGGCTTTGGTGCTATTGCTGCCGTTACGTTATTAGTATTTAAAGACACTATTTTAGGCTTTGTAGCCAGTATTCAAATAGCAGCAAACCGTTTAGTAACCTATGGTGATTGGATTCAAGTAGAAAACTACGGCGCCGATGGCGAAGTAATTGATTTGGGTTTAAACACTGTAAAGGTACGTAACTGGGATAACACCATAACAACTATTCCAACTTATATGTTGGTAGCGGGTTCATTTAAAAACTGGCGCGGCATGCAAGAGTCGGGCGGTAGGCGTATTAAACGTTCACTTAACATAGATATGCACAGTATTTGTTTAGTGGGTGATGAGTTTAGAAAGCAAATTGATGCGGCTATTCCACTTCATGACTATATCCGAGTAACGACATTACCTGCTCAGGTTTCTAATTTAGGGCTGTTTCGTCGTTATGCAGAAGGCTATTTAAAACAGCACAGTAAAATTAATACGTCGCTTACGTTAATGGTACGAGAGCTACAACCACTTAATCATGGTTTGCCTATTGAGTTTTATTGCTTTAGTGAAGATAAACGCTGGATTTCGTACGAGCACTTACAAGCCGAAATAATGGATCATTTGCTTGCGGTATTACCTGTGTTTGGGCTTAGGGCGTATCAAAGTGTTAGTGGGCAGTTAAGCCCTCCTAACGAGCAACAAACAGATAAGCCAACATTTAGAGTGATGGCAAATAGTGTTGTAAAAGACCCACAGTAATAAACAAAGCTAAGAGCCACCAAATAGGTGGCTTTTTAAATTGCAGCCATGCAAATACAATTATTACTAACGCAACTTGCCAAAGACTATGCACAGCTGATGTCCAGATTGGCGAATACAGTGCAGCCGCTAAAAAACCGACTACCGCAGCATTAAGCGCCGCTATTGAGCTTGCAAAGCGTGGCTTACTTGCCAAGTTAATCCAGCTCTTTTGAAACGCGAGTATAAGTAAAAAACCAGGCATAAATATAAGCAGTGTAGCTATAAGGGCACCCACTAAAGGTTGCTCTGTAGTAAGTTGTGCGCCTAAGTAAGTAGCAATAGTAAACATAGGTCCTGGCACCGCTTGTGCACTCGCGTAAGCACTTAAAAACTGATCATCACTCAATGCTGGCACGCCAGCTTGAAGTACCGGCAGTACTACGTGTCCGCCGCCAAACACCATTGCACCTGCTTGGTAAAAAGGGGCAAACAAAGCAAACTCATGCCCTAGTGGAATAAAGCTCACACCAAGTAAGAGCGCAAATAACCCCAGTGCAATCCAATTAATATTGCTTTTTGTACTGCTAACATTTTTTGTGGCTGTACCAAGTTTTAATAAAGGCCATATAGCACCTACTGTTGCAGCGGTTATTAAAATAGCGATTTGAGTGGCCATCATTGGAAATAATACCAAAGCAAGTGTACTCATTACGGCAAGTAACTTAAGCGCAGCACTTGTACAAAAGCTTTTAGCCATACTAAGTGTGGCATCAGCAACTATAACAACGGCAAATAACTTTAAGCCTGTAATAATAGCAAAGTAAACAGCGTCAAACTGATGAGCACTAACCGCAAGCAGCACCATTATTAAAAACGAAGGCAGAGTAAAACCTACAAAAGCAGCTATACCACCCAGTACTCCAGCACGCTCAACACCAATAGCAAAACTAACTTGGCTAGAGCCTGGTCCTGGCAGTGCTTGGCTTAAACTAATAAGTTGTGCGTAACGCGTGTTAGTTAACCAATTTAACGAATCTACAAAGTGGCGTTTAAAATAACCTAAATGCGCAGCAGGGCCTCCAAAGCTCATACACCCTAGTAAAAAAAACTGTCTAAAAATAGCAATTAACATTGCGCCAATATCCTTTGTAAAATTCATTAAATTGTCACAGCGTAGTATGACATTTTTATTAAAATGGCACATTAGTTTGAGGTCTGTTTAACAATCAAGCAAGATGCGTTGCTTTTAACACTCTCTTCATAGTTTGTTCATACATGTATTTGCATACTCTTGCTAAATTCTTAATGAATAAGGTATCACCATGACTTTAACTAAATCACTTTTAAGCGTAACCGTAGTAGCTGTATTACTTTCTGGTTGTGAAATGAATAACACAGGTAAAGGAGCCGCTATAGGCGCCGCAGCCGGAGGTGTATTAGGTAAGGCTACGGGTAATCATAAAGATAAACGTATTTTTATTGGTGCAGCTATTGGTGCACTAGCGGGCGCGGCTGTTGGCGACTACATGGATAAGCAAGAAGAAGCATTTCGTGATGAGTTAGCGGGCTCTGGTGTAGAAGTAGTACGAGAGGGCGATAACTTACGCTTAGTAATGCCATCAAACATTACGTTTGCGACCGACCAATCTTATATTTCGTCTGGCTTTAACGATACCTTAGATGCTATTGCTAAAGTGATGAACAAATACGAAAAAACGTACCTTAGTGTAGAAGGTCATACCGACAGTACGGGTAAAGATAGCTACAACATGAACTTGTCGCGCGAGCGTGCACAAAGCGTGAAAGACTACTTAGTGAACCAACAAATTATGGCTGCACGAGTTAGCACTAAAGGCTATGGCGAAACACGCCCAATTGCGACTAATGATAGTGCAAATGGCCGTGCTCAAAACCGCCGTGTAGAAATTCAGATAGTGCCAAATACACAAGATTAATAGCTAAAACCGCGCAAATGCGCGGTTTTGTTTATTTTAATGGCACTTTTACCTGCGTTAGTTGTCATAAATAGTCCTTCAATAAGGATATATTTATGGCGGCGTGGCGCACGGCAATTATTTTATCGGTATGTTTACACGGATTAGTTTTGTTTTTTGTTGCCACATTAAAAGCACCTGACATAAAACCACAGCAATCAACCCCAATTAAAGCTTATATGGTAAGTGTGCCGGCTAAAATTAAAGCAACACAACAAATTCCTCAACAACGCGCTCATACAAATAAAAATACAGAGATCAAATCTATTGGGCCTATTAATGCAACCCAATCAAAACCACTAAATACTACTTATAAAAAAACAGAGAAAACGACTAAGCAGCTAAATACCACCACTAAAACTACCCAGCCTGTAATTTTAAAGCCTTATAAAAAGATCGATTTAAACAAAGGACTCAACAGTATTTTAAAGCAACAAACTGGCCATTCTGATACTGCAAAGAATGACCCTCAGAAACAGCGTATTACAGTCCCAAAAGAGCATGCAGGCAAGATAAAGCCACTCTTAAAAATAGAGCAGCAAAATATGCAATTTACCACTTACCGACGAGGTGATAGCTGTTTTAAAAAGGTATCCGTTGGTGCTGGAGTTATGCCAAAAAATGACTTGCCAGATAGTTATATTTTTGGTGTACAGTGCGATAAAACCAAGCTAACTGAGGCTTACGATACCGCAATGAATAAATGGCTTGAAAAGAAGTAACTACTAAAGCGCAATTAATCCTTATTAAACTGTAATTCACACAGTTTTTGATACAACGGGTTACTTGCTAATAACGCTTGATGAGTACCCGTTGCTATAATTTCCCCATTTTCCATTATTACAATTACATCGGCATGTTTTACCGTTGCCAGCCTATGGGCAATAATAAGCGTGGTGCGGTTTTGCATTAAATGCTCAAGCGCGGCTTGTACGTGGTGCTCGCTTTGGGCATCCAGTGCGCTGGTGGCTTCATCTAAAAGCAGTATTTCAGGGTCTTTTAAAATAGCGCGTGCAAGCACAATACGTTGCTTTTGCCCACCCGATAACCTAACGCCTTGCTCACCTAAAAAGCTGTTATAACCTTGCGGTAATTGTTTGATAAATTCATCGGCATGCGCATACTTTGCTGCGGCATATACTTGCTCATCGGTTGCACTTGGGTTGCCGTAACGGATGTTATGCATTACGTCGGAGCTAAATAAAATAGGGTTTTGCGCGACCATACCCATTTTATTGCGCAGAGTATTAAGCGATAAATCTTTAATGTTTACATCTTTAAATTTAATGGCTCCGCTAGCAGGATCGTAAAAGCGCTGTAGTAATTCAAATAATGTTGTTTTACCTGCGCCAGAAGGGCCAACAATTGCCACGGTTTGGCCTTGATTTATATTTAGGCTTATTTTATTAAGCGCGCTTACGTCTGGGCGAGAAGGGTAGTTAAAGCTTATATTTTCAAGCGTAATAGCAGGGCTACTACTATCATGCAGTAAATGACTATCTTGTGGGTTTAGCGGGTTTTCTATCTCACTTTTAACAGCAAGTAACTCAAGTAATCTCGCCGCAGCGCCTGCTGCACGTTGTAGTTCGCCATATACTTCAGCAACGGTTGCCACCGACATTGCAACCATAATAGCGTAAAACACAAACGCACCTAGCTCACCCCCGCTCATGGTGCCTGCAAGTACGTCATTACCACCTACCCATAACATAGCGCTAATGGCACTAAAGGTTAAAAAAATCACCACGGCTATTAAAAATGAACGTTGCTTAATACGTTTTTTAGCCACGTTAAAGGCTTTTTCGGTCTCAAGCGCAAAGGCATGTTGCTCTTGCTCTTCATGGCTATAGCTTTGCACTACTTTAATATTTTGTATGATTTCTCCGGCATAGGTACTTATGTCGGCAATGGCATCTTGGCTAGAGCTTGCGAGTTTGCGTACCTTTTTACCAAATACCATCATGGGTACAAGTACCAGTGGTACACAGGCTACAACCACTAAAGTAAGTTTTAAATTAGTGAACAACAGCATAGCTAAGCCACCAATCAACATAAGTACACTGCGCAGCGCCATAGAAAAAGATGAACCGATAATTGATTGCAGTAATGTGGTGTCGGTGGTTAAACGCGACATAAGCTCGCCACTGCGGTTTTCTTCAAAATAGCTAGGGTGCAGCGTTACAATACGATTAAATACGGCTTTTCGAATATCGTTACTGACTCGTTCGCCAATCCACGACATTAAATAAAAACGGCTAAAGGTACCTATCGCTAATAAGCTGATTAAACCAATAAGTACTAATACGGCCTGCTGTAATTGGGCCTTAGATCCTGCAATAAAGCCATGATCAATAACAAATTTAACACCTTGCCCTAATGACAAGTTAACGCCTGCGGTAACTAATAACGCAGCTAGGGCGGCTACTACCATCCATTTGTACGGTTTAATAAACGCAAAAACAGGTAATAAACTGCTAAACGCAGCTTTTTCGGATGCAGAGGTGTTTTTTGACATAGTGGATTCTTTTTAAAGGTTAAGGTATAGATATGGCACTAAGATAATAAAAATCAATACTCTTAAATGTTAGCATCAATAAGGAAACGTT
The DNA here is from genome assembly GCF_038900275.1 of Pseudoalteromonas sp. AS71. NCBI lineage: Bacteria > Pseudomonadati > Pseudomonadota > Gammaproteobacteria > Alteromonadales > Pseudoalteromonadaceae > Pseudoalteromonas > Pseudoalteromonas sp. AS71. The sequence goes on from NZ_JBBMQZ010000021.1 coordinate 62,252, forward strand.
ATGACTACTGCAACCGTAAGTGGAGAATTTAATGTAAATCTAGCGCCAATAGAAGGCTACGCAAGCGGCCAAAATGGTATTAACTTAGGGCGTATGTCGATAGATAAAACATTTAGTGGTGTGCTTAATGCTACCAGCCAGGGGGAAATGCTAAGCGCCATGACACCAACCCAAGGCAGTGCCGGTTATGTTGCCATAGAGCAAGTGATAGGTGAGCTTGACGGCAAAAAAGGCAGTTTTGTACTGCAGCATTTTGGCACGATGGATAAAGGGCAAGACAGCCTAATTTTAAATGTAATACCCGATTCAGGCACTAATGAGCTAGAAGGGTTAACTGGCAGTATGAAAATACGTATTGAGCAAGGAATTCACTACTACGATTTTGAATACACTTTATAAAGTACACAAGGACTAAAATGCAAAAAGTAATCGAATTTAGAAAGACCCGTTTTTTGGGTGGCGTAGATATAGTCGCACTGAATGATCGCATACAGGAATTAAACCAAGATGGTTGGAAAGTAATAAACGCAGTGCCATTAACTGGCTTTTATGGGCAAGTGCACGGTTATACATTATTTATTGAAACTGACGAGCTTTAGATGACACTTTCAGTATGGTTAAGCCTAGCGGCTATCTGCATGATGGGTGCAATGTCACCAGGGCCAAGTTTAGCGGTGGTTTTAAAGCACTCACTTAATGGCAGTATGAAAAACGGTATGCTTGCCGCGCTCAGTCATGGTATTGGCGTTGGCTTGTATGCCGGTGCATCGTTATTGGGGTTAGGCGCTTTAATGACGCAGTTTCCAACTGTTTATCAAATACTAGTTTACTTAGGTGCGGCCTATTTGGCGTATTTAGGTATAAAAATATTGCTAGCAAAACCAAGTAATAACGAACTTGAAGTACAAAAAAGTGAGGTAAGTGAAGCTAAAGCATTACAAGATGGTTTTGCCATTGCGCTTTTAAACCCCAAGCTCGCTATTTTCTTTTTAGCCTTGTTCTCACAGTTTATTGACCCTCAGGCACTTACTTTAAGTGTGGGCATAATTATGTGTTTAACGGTGTTTGTCATTGATACCGGCTGGTATTTGCTGGTGGCATTATTGACCGAGGTTTCTAAAACCCGCTTTGGTTTTACTAAGCAAAACCCATGGCTTGATAAAATACTGGGTGTTGTGTTTATTGCTCTTGCTATAAAAGTTGTTATTAGCTTGTAAGATTGAGTAGAGATTATTGAAGCTTGCAGAGTGTATTTTAGTTATATAGATAAAGGATTAAAACAATGACAAAACATATTTTAAAAAGTGCATCTTTCGACCCGAAGGTTCAGCAATACTGGATGCTAATGGCCGCTTTTTTTAGTGTACTAGCGCTGGTGACTATTCCGTTGTTACCCATTGTCTTGGCGATTGTATGGCTAGTGGGCGGGCGAATACTCGCAGCTATGTCGGCTGACTTATTATCACAAAAATTGGTAGTTAAACGTGGCATATTATTTAAAGAAGAGAAATCTATTCCGCTTGAAAAAATAACCGATGTAGGTTTAAGCCAAGGCCCGTTAATGCGATTGTTTGGGTTGTACCGTTTAAGTTTTGAAACAGCTGGGCAATCAGGAAATGGCGCTTTAGTATCTTTACTTGGTGTAGTTAATGCGAGTGAGTTTAGAGAGGCGATACTTGAGCAAAAAGATGTATTGTCTAATCAAGGTAAAACGTCGCAGCAGGCAACAGAGCAAAGTGAGAAAGAGCTACTGAGAGCACTTACTTATAGTGTTAAAAATATTGAGCAGATGCTACTAGTTTTACTTGATGAAAGGCAGCAAAAATAGTTTAGCCTTAAATGTAACGAATGCTCTGCTAAGAAGGATGCTTTTATGAATAAGGGTGTCGAAAATATATTTAATAATTATCCTGAGTTAATTAAAAGTAAGCTCATAAAATTACGAGAGTTAATTTATATCGTAGCACAAGAGCAAAACTTAGGAGCCGTTGAAGAGTCACTAAAGTGGGGAGAGCCAAGTTATAGCGTAATAAATGGCAGCCCCATTCGCATAGGCTTTAAGGGCTCATCGTGTTATTTGTTTTTTCATTGCCAATCAAAGCTAGTAAGCACATTTAGAGAATTGTACTCTCATAATCTTACCTTTGAAGGAAATAGAGCAATAGTATTAAATAGTGAAAAGCTATTACCAGAACACCCACTTAAAGCGTGTATTAAATTAGCACTGACTTATCACAGCGTTAAACGCCTACCTTTGTTAGGTGCATAACTGCATGCACTTAAGTAGATGCTTAAAACACACTACATATTTGGTTTGCATCACAGGTAATAACGGTCACGTTTTCATAACCCACACGCGTTAATGCTTCTGCTCCCAACGTTGCGCGAGCACCACTTGCGCAGTGCACGTAAATTGGACGTGCTGCATCTTTTTCTATTTCCATTAGTTTCATTTCGAGTAACCCACGCGGAATATTTATTGCTCCAACAGCTGCTTTTGTTGCATGCTCTGCAGGTTCTCGCACATCAATAAGTAAACCTTTATTTTGTTCAAGCTCGAGTTTCGCTTGCGCTGCGTCAATACGGCGTTGGTTAGGTGTGATAATTTTAAGTAAATCAGGGATTGATGTAAGCATGCTTTTTTATTCCTTAAGGTTACGTTTGCGTAATAGTGTGATCATCAGATACCAGCAACTAATAGCAGTTGAATTAAGTTTATTGTAGTAAAAACAGTAAGCCATATTCATCTAGGATCAAAATATTGCAGCAACACAAATACGGTAATTATGAGTTCCGCAATTAAAAAATGAGCTATTGAGCTTTATTTAGTGTTTTATTTACTATATTCGTTTTTTCTATATTAGTAAATTCTAATGTTAGACATTAACAATGTATATATTTATACTCCAATCACTTTTTATAATAAGAGCATGTTATGGACATCGACTTTATTGCAATGGCTGGGAATGTGGCGCAGGCAGAGCAGTTATTAAAAATTTTAGCGAATAAAAATCGTTTAATGATTTTATGCTCTTTGCAAGATAAAGAAATGAGCGTATCGCAACTAAATGAAGCCGTACCTTTAGCACAATCGGCACTTTCTCAGCATTTAGCTGCACTACGAAAAGCGAATGTTGTTGCCACTCGCCGTGAAAGCCAAACTATTTATTATCGTGTAATTGACGATAACGCAGTGCAATTACTTAGCACGCTATATAGCTTATTTTGTAAAGACTAACGCTTTTAGTTGCGTCAGTAGCGCAGTGAAAGCACAAAAGAATAACCTCAGCTCTATTACTTTTGTGCTATTAATTTTTAAAATGTTTGTACGTAAATAGAGCTCGTACGAAAACAGCTACTATGCTTAGACCAAACTATAGATATGTAGCAGCATGTTATCGCAAGATTTAACTCAAGCGAAAATTTGCGGTTGAATACCAACTCAAATAAACGTAGCTATTTCATCAATAGATTTCTTATCCAGTGCATGCGCGGGTATTGTGGCATCGTCACTAGGGTAGCCTGCAATAAGTAGCATATACGGGCGCTCGTTATCTTTATCGCGACCACATATGTCGGTTAAAAAACTCATTGGTTTTGGAGTATGAGTAAGGGTTGCCAAACCAGCACGATGCAAAGCCTGAATTAAAAAGCCGGTAGCTAAGCCAACAGACTCATGCACATAATAATTCGTATTTTTATCATCGGTGCTTACGCCCCCCTTTTTTTGACTAAATACAGCTATAAGCCAAGGCGCATGTTCTAAGTAAGGTTTATTGGCGTCGGTACCTAACGGTTTTAGCGCATCTAACCATTCTTCACCTGCTCTGCCTTCGTAAAAAGAACGCTCTAGTTTTTCTGCGGCTTCTCTTATTTGTTTTTTTACATCGCTACTGTTTATAGCCACAAAATGCCAAGGCTGATGATTCGCTCCACTAGGTGCTGTGCCAGCTGCTTTTATACATGCTTCAATAATATTTTTTGGTACAGGGCGATCGCTAAAGCTGCGAATGCTATGGCGGCGTTGGCTAGTGGTTAAAAACTCGTTAGCGCGATTTAGCATTTCGTCGTGTGGGTATTCTATAAAGTCGTTTAATGGCTGGCTTTGGTGATCTTGCATGGCTTTTCGCTTCTTATAAAAAGTATATGTGGTTTTTATACCGAGTGAATACAGTGCAGGCAAGTGTTATGAGTTTAAATTATGTTTATTTGTTGTTACAAATTTAACCAGCAAGTAACTTATGTTCCTATTTTTCTTGTGGTATAAAACATTATAAAAATAATTACTCATATTCAAGGAAGTAAAAATGCTATCAATAACAGGGTTATCTAAAACCTACGATAACGGCGTACATGCACTACAAGGTGTTGATTTATCTATAGGTAAAGGGATGTTTGGATTACTTGGGCCAAATGGCGCAGGTAAATCATCGCTAATGCGTACCATTGCAACACTGCAGTCGGCTGATTCAGGTTCAATTACTTTTGATGGTATTGATGTATTTAAAGACCCACAGGCACTGCGCCAACGTTTAGGTTACCTCCCGCAAGATTTTGGTGTGTATCCACGTGTTAGTGCTTACGATTTGCTAGATCATATGGCTGTTTTAAAGGGGATTCATAATAAAGCAGAGCGTAAAGAGTCGGTTGAAGGATTACTTGCGCACACTAATTTATATCAACATCGCTCTAAAGCCGTAAGTGGCTTTTCGGGCGGTATGCGTCAGCGTTTTGGTATTGCTCAAGCGTTATTAGGCGACCCTGATTTACTAATCGTTGATGAACCAACAGCAGGGTTAGATCCTGAAGAGCGTAATCGTTTCCATAACCTGTTAGTAAGCTTAGGTGAGCAAAAAGTCGTTATATTATCGACTCACATTGTTGAAGATGTAGCAGAGCTTTGCCCAAACATGGCCGTACTGGCCGGCGGCAAAATACTATTAGAGGGCAACCCAATTGCCCTTACCGATAAACTCCAAGGCCAAATATGGCGCAAAGCCATGAGCCAAGAAGAAGCGCAAGAGCTGGAGCCACAATTACCTGTTATTTCAAAACGCTTATTTGCTGGGCAAACCATATTACATGTATTAGCAGAGCAAGCACCTGAGGGCTTTGAAGCAAGTAATGCAAACCTAGAAGATGTGTATTTTTCTACTCTGCTTAATCATCGTAACAGCCAAGTAGCATAAGGAGGCGTTATGTTTTTTAATATGCTCGCGTTTGAGCTGCGCTACTTTGTGCGTCAGCCTTCGTTTTATGTGACCTCATTAATATTCTTTTTTATGGCGTTTTTTATAAGCTCCAGTAGTAAGTTCCCGTTAGGTGGGGCGAATGTTCATATGAACTCGCCTTTCTCTATTATGCTTTTAACCGTTACATTTTGTACACTCGCTATGTTTTTAGTGGTTAATTTTGTTGCCAGCTCCGCTATTCGCAACAGTGAAAGCAAAATGGATGAGCTGGTATTTAGTAAGCCCGTTGACCCTCTTGTTTATCAATCAGGACGTTTTTTTGGTGCTTACTTGGTTGTGCTAGTTGTTTTTTTAACTGTGCCATTAGGCGTATTTTTGGGATCTCAATTTGGCTTGTTGGTTGGCTGGCTTGATAGTGAGCTAGTAGGCCCTAATAAGTTTATATATTACGCAGCGCCTTTTTTATATTTAGCAATACCCAGCTTACTGGTACTCAGTGCTATTTTTAATAGTGTGGCGGTCTATTTTAAAACCATGATGGCGGTATATGTAACGGCCGTAGTGATTTATATAACCTACCAATTGGCGAGTATCTATTTTGATGATTTAGCGTTTAGGAATATTGTTGTTTACGCAGATCCATTCGGCCTCGGTTCGTTAATTGACTTAACCCGTTACTGGACTGTAAGTGATAAAAATACCGAAGTGTTAACGCTCTCGGGCGATTTTTTAATTAACCGTATTTTATGGGTAGCAATAAGTTTAGCGATGTTTTTTGGCCTCGGAAAGTTAGGTAATCGCGTAGTAAGTAAAAAACAGAAAAAGCAATTTGCTGTCTCAACGTTTGTAAAAAATAAACAAGCAGCACTTATTAGCAGCGCTAAAAATTACAAGTCAAAAGGGGTAAATACGCAATCGCAATTAGTAATGCGCAGCTTATTTGAACTTAAGCAGGTTATATTAAGTGCCCCTTTTATGATTTTAGCGGGTGTCAGTATTACTATGTTACTCGCACCACTCTTTGCGCCTATTGGCGCGTATGGCACAACAGATTGGCCGCTTACACAAAACATGGTGGGCATTATTCAAAACTCCTCCGCTTTGTTTATGTTTATCATTATTGCTTATTACAGCGCAGAGCTGGTTTGGCGAGAACGCCACAGTGGTATGGGTGATATTGTTGACAGTTTCCCGGTGCATAACAGTGTGTTTTGGGTATCTAAAATTATTGCGTTAATCACTGCAGTTTGTGGTCTTTATTTAGTAGGCATGATGTTTACCATTGCAGTGCAACTGTTTAAGGGGCAATTTAACCTAGAGCTTGGCCAATACTTATTTAGGTTGGGTTACCTTACATTACTGCCTTTTATTATGATGGCTATATTGGCGTTCTTTTTACAAATAATTAGCCCTAATAAATACATAGGTATGGGTTTATTTATTTTGTATTACATTGCTCAAATGGTAATGGGTGCTTACGGGTTTGAGCATCATATGTATCATTTTTCGCAAAGCAGTAGCGTACCGTATTCAGATATAAACGGTTATGGACATTTTTTACAAGGCGCGCATTGGTATACCCTATATTGGGGGGCATTGAGTGTGTTTTTAGCTATTGTAGGGTTTGCTTTATGGCATCGCGGCCCGTCGCAAACATTGCGTACTCGTTTATCTTTAGTACGTTACAACATGTCTTTAAAAGGCCAGATTGCAGCCGTTATAAGTTTATTGGTATTTGTGGGCGCGGGTTATAACATTTATTACAACACCCGTGTAATCAACGAGTTTGTAACAAGTGATGATAGCGAAGCGCTACAAGTAAGGTATGAGCAAGAGTTTTCACAATACAAAGACTTGCCACTGCCTATAATAACTGATGTTGATTTAAACATTGATATTTATCCTAAAAGGCGTGCTTTAAATGCCGTGGCTAAAATTAAGTTTACCAATACCGCAAACGAGCCAATAACCCGTGTGTTAATCAACGAGCCTAGCCAATCTAAAAGCTGGGATGTAAAAATGGCGGGCGGAAAAATAGTAGAGCGTTTAACCGATTTTGGCATGGTATGGTTTGAGTTTGAACAACCGCTAATGCCTAATGAAGTACGCGAAGGTGAGCTTTTAGTTTCTCGTGAACACGACGGTTTTGTTGATAGAAGATCTGATACTCAACTCGTGCACAACGGGACATTTGTAAATAATGGAGAATTATTACCAAATTTTGGTTATCAAAAGTATTTTCAAATTGCCGATAAGTATGAGCGCCGCAAGCACGATTTACCTGAACTTGAGCGCGCACATAAACTAGAAGACAGCCGATATTATACGCAAAATGAGTTTGGGCCTGCTAATGGCTTTATAAACTATAAGGCAACGGTAACCACCGATGAGTCACAATTTGCTATTACACCAGGTTACTTAAAAAGTGAGAGTGTAAAAGACGGGCGCCGTACTTTTGTTTATGAAATGGATGCGCCTATTATAAACTTTTATTCTGTGCTTTCGGCAGAGCTTGAAAGTAAAAAAGTTGAGCATAACGGTGTAAATATTGAGGTGTACTACCACAAAGATCATGCATGGAATGTTGACCGCATGATTGAGTCAGTTCAAGACTCAATAGATTACTACACGCAAGCCTTTGGCCCGTATCAGCATAAGCAGTTACGTATTATTGAATTTCCTAAGTATCGCTCGTTTGCGCAAAGTTTTGCCAATACGGTGCCTTACTCTGAAAGTATTGGTTTTATTACAGACCTAAGAGATGAGAATAAAGTTGACCTACCTTACTATGTAACCGCACATGAAGTTGCGCACCAATGGTGGGGGCATCAAGTTTCGGGGGCCAATGTAGAGGGCAGTGCTGTTATTTCTGAAACACTTTCGCAATACAGTGCGCTAATGGTGCTAAAAAAACGCTTTGGCGCCGAGAAGCTTCGTAAATTCTTAAAGTACGAGCTAGATAAATACTTAATGGGCCGTACAGGTGAAGCCTTTGAAGAAATGCCGCTATATAAAACGCAGGGTCAGCTGTATCTTCACTATAATAAAGGCTCAGTTGCGATGATGGCTTTGTATGACCGCTTAGGCGAAAAACGCTTAAATGCCGCACTTAAAGCATTTTTGAATGAGTTTAAATACCAATCAACGCCATACCCAACCACACTTGATTTACTCAGTTATTTAAAGCGAGATGCAACACAAGCTGAACAACGTTTTATTGATGATCAGTTTAAATATATAACGCTTTATGAGCTTGAAATGAAAGAAGTGTCGGTTACAGATGATGTTGATAGCGAAGGTTTTTATAAGGTAACACTGAGCGTTGAAGCAACTAAGCAGCATGCCGATGGCCAGGGTGAAGAAACCGAACAACCACTCGATGAGCTAATTGATATTGCATTATTTAGCGATGATCCTGAAAACTTACTCGCTGAAGACTTTGTTATTTATTCGCAAAAGCATCAAATAGTGTCTGGTACCAATACTATTGAGCTAAAAGTAAAAGAAAAACCATTATTTGCGGGGGTAGATCCTTACATTAAGCTGGTCGACAAAGACAGTAAAAATAATTTAGCTAAATTCTAACGTCTATTTATTTACTAACCACTTAAGTTGACTACTTTAAAGGCCGCATTTATGCGGCCTTTATGTGTAATAAACTGTATAAAACTTCATAGCGTTTCTACATATTCCCCACAGCTTTTTACGCTAATATTTTATGTTCTCTTATAAAGTTACCTTACTGGTATTTAGTTTATAAGGAAGAGTATGAAACCATTAATTATAGGGGCGATAGCATTAAGCCTCAGTGCTTGTTCTGCGGTAACCATTCAGCCACAAGCTATCGCAAAAATTACAAGTAAAGCGACCTACGAGGATAGCCGCCCATTTTATTTATGGGGATTAGTGGGTGAGCAGCGGGTAGATGTAAAACAAGTTTGCTTAGATACACCGGTTATTCAAATGCAGTCACAACAAACGTTTAGTGATGGAGCGCTGAGTTTAATTACGCTTGGAATATACTCGCCCCATACCATTAAAGTGTGGTGCCAAGAGCAAGTACTAGGGGAGGCATTATGAGCATCAAGTTATTTGCAGCCGGTTGCACACTAATTATTTTAACTGGATGTACAAATATTTACTTTGATAACGGTATGCAGAGCAAAGTAAGCAATAAAGCACTAAAAAGCTCACGGTGGCATCATAATTTTGCACTTGCGTTGTACGAGGGATCAGAGCCGTTAGATTTAACAACACATTGCCCACAAGGGGAGTGGCAAAGCGTTCATACGTATAAATCGTTTACTAATAGTTTAGCTGAGGTGGTTGTGAATCAAATCGGCCCAGCTTGGTACCCTAAAACAGTAGAAGTACAATGTAATAAGGTACCATTTAAAGCTGAGTAATTATTATCACTATCACTCGTAACGTAGTGCATCTATAGGGTTTAGTCTTGCTGCTTTAATTGCGGGGGCTAAACCAAATATAATTCCAATCATTGATGTAAATCCGAACGATAGTATTACAGCCCATGCTGGTATATATGCATCAGGCATACTCGGGACTAAGAATGAAATTAGCCCTGCGGCGCCATACCCTATAATGAGTCCTATTAAGCCACCAAAGAGTGAAAGCACAACGGCTTCAACTAAAAACTGCAGCATAATAAAGCCAGGCGTTGCGCCTAGTGCTTTTAATGTACCAATAACGCGTGTGCGTTCAGTTACCGACACGAGCATTATATTCATTACACCAATACCGCCAACGAGTAAGCTAATGCCAACAATACCTGCAGTAATAGCGGTAGCACTGCTGGTAAATTTATCTATTTGGGCACGAGATTTTTCAGCGGTTTCAAATTCAAAGTCGTTTTCATCTTTCTCTTTTAGTTTATGTAGTTGGCGTAATACACGGGTTATTTTTGCAAGCACTTGTTCTTCGTTAGTACCTTCATTTAACCTAAACATAATTTGCACATTAGTTTGTGTACTTCCGCCTTCTAAAGCACTCATAGTACTAATTGGAATATTAATGTAATCGTCTTGGTCAAAGCCAAATAAGCTACCTTGTTTTTCAGCAACACCAATAATCCTAAACCATTCACCACCTAGTTTTATATATTCACCTACTGGGTTTTCAGGAAGGTTTAGCTTTTCTATGATTGAAGGGCCGATAAATGCGACTCTTCTACGTTTATCATCATCTTCGGCACGAATAAAGCGGCCAAGTTCAGGGTAAGTACGATACGCTTTTTGATAGTCTTGCTCAGTACCTATTACACGCGATGAATGGCTTTTATTTCCATACTCAGCCCCTCCCGAAAAACGCCAGGTAAACATTAGGGCAGTTAGCGTTTCAGCTTCTTTTATACGCGACTTTAAAGCTAAAAAATCGTCGTAGGTAAGCTTGGCATTTTTACCAACCATTTCGAGTTCAATACTGGTGTAAGGCTTTATTGTTGTTACATCTGGCGACATATCAGCAAATTGATCATTTATTTGCTTTGTAAAACCCTGCATTACTGCAACTACAGTAACTACGGCGGCAACACCAATAATAATGCCCAAACAGGTCAGTGCGCTGCGCATTGCATTAGCTTTAATAGCTGAAAAAGCGGCTTTAGTGCCTTCCATTATCGCAAGAGCTGATTTAAACATGCTGCTTGATTCCTTCATCTTTAGTTACATCACTTACCACTTTACCGTCGACTAAACGAATTACGCGTTGGCAATGATCGGCAATTTCTTGCTCATGTGTTACTAAAATAATAGTGTGACCTTCGTTATGCAGCTCATCAAACAAATCCATAATTTCGCGGGTCGTTTTACTATCAAGATTACCTGTGGGTTCATCTCCTAATAATATATGTGGTTTTGTGACTAAAGCGCGGGCAATAGCAACCCGTTGACGTTGCCCGCCCGATAGCTGGCTAGATAAATGATTAACTTTATCACCGAGACCTACCCGCTTTAGTGCTTCTAGAGCTTGTTGCTTGCGTTGTTTACTAGGAATAAAGCGATATACTAAAGGCTGCATTACATTTTCTAGTGCGGTTGCACGTGGTATTAAGTTAAAGCTTTGAAATATAAACCCGACACTTTCATTACGCTGATGAGCAAGCTCTGTCTCGGTCATACTTTTTACTAGTTTATCTTTTAAGTAGTATTCGCCACTGCTGGGTGTATCTAAACAACCGAGTAAGTTCATTAAGGTCGACTTGCCTGAACCAGAAGGTCCTATAATCGCCACGTACTCGTTTTGCATTATATGTACGTTTACATCATCAAGTGCTTTAAATACCTCTGAGCCCATTTTGTATTGTTTATTAATATGCTCAAGTTTGATTACCGCAGACATTAAGCTTCTTCCTTGTCTGCATCTGACTTAAGTTTTACCACATCACCTTCAGTCAAAAGACTTACTGGGCGCGCAGGACCAATAACAATGTTGTCGCCTTCATTTAAGCCGTCAGTAATTGCTTGCTCTATATCAGATGATATTCCAACAGTTATGGCAATTTTACTAACTGTATTATCGCTATTTAGTCGCCATACAAATGTTTTATCGTCTTCTTTTTGGATTGCTTCTATTGGAAGTTTTAAACCGTTTTCGGCAATGCTTGTTGCGATCTCTGCTCTACAACTCATTCCTGCATATAGCTGGCGCTCAGTAGTATCGAGTAATACTTTTACTTTAAACGATAAACCTTGAGAGCCGGCTTGGTTTTTAGCTGAAGTACCAATATTGATTACTGTGCCACTAAATGGTTTATTAGGATATGCGGCCGCATAAATATTCGCTTTTTGGTTAAGCTTAATACTCGCAATGTCAGTTTCATCCACACGTAGCTCGGCTAAAATAGCGCTTGGGTCTGCTACTAGCATTAAATCAGAGCCAATAATATTAGTAGTACCGGCTATAACGGTTTCACCTTCTTTAATATTTACAGATGCAAGCAAGCCGCTCATTGGAGCTCTAAATACACTTTTACTTAAGCGATCTTGCGCAATTTGTAGTGACGCTTGTGCTTGGTTGTACGACTCTATTCGTGATTCAATATCGATTTTAGCTAGATCGCGTGCGCTTTCAATGTTCTCATAGCTTTCTTGATTACCTAAACCTACATCGTATAAGTCTTTTTGTCTTTTAAGTTGTCGCTCTAGATTGGTCAGGCGTGTTCTACTATGTTTAATTTCAATCTCTGTGGCGCGAAGGATTGCTTTACTACGGGTAACTTCTGATTCAAAAGCAGTTGTATCAAGGCGCATTAACATATCGCCTTGTTTAACTCCTTGGCCTTCTTGAACAAATATTTTATCCACTCGGCCTGTCACTTCAGAGCGTAATTGCACTTGTGTATTAAAAACTAAATTACCTGAAGCCATTATTGAGTCAGCAATGTCGCCAAGCTCTACTTGAGCAATATTTACTTCGGCTTGTTTTTCATCGCCAGAAATTTGCTTTGACACAATTAGGGCTATAAATGCGCCTACAGCGAGTGTGATGATTATTGCTTTTTTCATTTTATCTATCCGTGAATTAAGTAATGTGGAGCTAGTATCTACCTCCACTTAAGAGTTAACTTGCTGCAATGATTGCCCAAATACCAAAAATAATAATTGAAGGAAGAGCAGAGAATAGGAGTGCTTTGTTAGTTGAAAAATTAGTCCAGCATTTTAAGCCGATCATTCCCAGCGCAATGCTCCAAAAGCTAAACAAGTTTATTGATTCTAATAAGCTATAAAAAGGATGGCCAATTTCAAGTCCTATTATTAATTGGTTAATGGATGCATAGCTAAATACGGCTTGTTGAGATATTTGATCTGTACTTGCACTTAGTACAAGAGCAATTGTTCCTAGGCTTGAAATAACAACTGGCATCATTGTCCAGGTAGAGAATCCATACCAAGCTCCGTAGCTATGTTCTGATGCAGGATCCTGTTTAGCCACAAGCATATAATAAAGTGCCATTAATGCATTCATGATAGCCAGCGCAATTACGCCGCCAAACAAACCAAACCATACTTGGCCTTCTGCATTTTGCTCTATACTTTGGCGAATCATTTTTTGCTCGCCAATCGTCGCATCAATAGTTGATGCTGCTACTTGCTCATTAATCAAAAACTGCATATCAACAGTGGAATAAAAAATATAAATACTCGCCATTGAAACTAAAGACATGACTATAAAAGCAAGCCATGACCAACCTCTGGCGTGTTCAACACCATTGAAAGCTTTACTAGGACTTATATAAATATCGAGTAGGGCGCTAAACGCGTTAGGTGATTTCATTATTATTCCTTTATACCTATTTTATGGCTAGGCAGTTATAAATGCCCAGTGACTAGGTAATAGAATAAAGGAAAATGTATGTATTGTTTTCATTCAATTGTAACGGTTTGTTAACAGGTGTGAAGGGGCTTGTTCAAAAATAAGAAAAGGGCCAAAAGGCCCTTCGTGTTGCAGCAAGTAACACATTCTTTCTTATAAATTAAAGTCTACAGAATAAGCAACGTAAGCTTTAATATCTGAGTCATCCATATCTGTATCAGATAAACCAAAAGTGAACCCATCTTTCGAAATTGATACACCGTAATCTAAGATATTGTCATCACCAATAAAGTCACCAGAGTAGTGGCCTAAGTGAAGTGCCATTTCAGTGCCGTTACTGCCAACAGCAAAACCGTAGTCAGCTGTCAGGTAAAGTGAATCACCAAAGTCTGTACCATCACCACTTGCAGCTGATGTTGCTAGTACTGAAGCACCAAAGGTAAAGCCTTCAACACTGATGCTACCGTAAATTTCAGAGAAATCTGCGTCAGCTTCAGAGGCTGCGTCTGGGTAAGCGTAATAAATATAGCCAACATCATAGCTAACGCTTTCGTTAATGTCGCCACCAAAGCCTGCATATAAATCAAGCTCATAGGTCATTTCATCTGCCCACGATGCATTTGAAGCCCAAGTACCTGCATAAAAGCCCGATTCATTAGCGTAATCAATACCGCCTGAAATAGCTGCATCGCCCCCAGTTTGCTCTTGACCACGCCATAAGTAGTTTGATGTTGCAGCTGCGTTTGCTGTTACTTCAGCATGTACGGCTGTTGACGTTAAAGATGTTGCGCCCATTAATGCTATAGCACTGATAGCGATTGTTTTTTTTAGTTTTAGCATGTCCATTTCCCGTTATATGATTTTTGCTCGCCAAGGTTTTTATTATGTAATCGGAACCTTTAGGCTGACGGCTTTTTATTGTTTAACTAACGGGATAATTGCACTGTATGTGCCAGCTTCATTATTTTTTATTAAAAATTATTTTTTATTTATTAAAAACATGAGCTTGAATTTTATGAATAGGATGGGGGTATAATATGAAGGAAGATGTTGCGCACATTGCTGGTGCATAAATTAACCTAGCCGCACCATAAAAGTACGGCTAAATTAGAAGATTTTAACCGAATATAGTGCGCATAAGGCTAATTGTTTCGTTTACGCTGCGACCTTTTTGTACTTCACTCACAATTGAATCACGTTTACTGCGAATATGCTCAGGAATATCGTCAGCAGCAAGTGCACGGTCTACTAATATTTCTGCAGACTCTTTACCTCTACGCTGAGTTTTACCTGTAGTAGTTGTAGTACGTTTAGGCTTGGTTAGCAGTTTAATGTAGTTAGAGTTATCTGGTGTTTTAGCATCAGCGTAGTGAAAGAAACATGGAATTAATGCTTTAATAGCAACCAATTGTTCTTCTAACTCATTACTAGGTTTAGCCATTTTGTACCATGACATAGCTTGAATACCTTTTACGATATCTTGCCAGTAACGCTCAAAATCACTATTTTTAAGTTTAGAAACACCAAGGGCACCACATAATGCATCTAATCGATTATTTGTAATCGGAGTAAATAAATCAGGGCGACGCATTGCAAGCAGTCGTGTTGCAGGCGCAAGTGTTGGTTTTTCGTTGTTGTCGGTGAATATTTTTGAATAAGCAGCAACAAATTGTTGATATTCGTATTGAGTAATATCACCTTCAAGTGGAATATTCACTAGTGCATCGTCAAAAGCACCTGGTAAATCACCAAGCATTTGATGGAAGCTCTTTGCACTTTTTGTAGATGCAAACCATTCAACGTCAAAGTTGTATGTGCTTGGATCAAGTGATGCCATGTGCTTACCGCTAAACGCAAGTAAGTCTTCAGGAATCATATCTTTAAGAGACTGTTCACGAATGCTTTTGATGTAGTCTACCAAACGAAGCTGTTCATCAAGTGCAATAACATCTTTGTGTTGTTCTACAAATACACTTACAACAGGCCACGGAGCAATACGTAAAGTTTTAACCTGTAAAAAGCTGATAGCTGAAATAAGCTGATCGTGTAGCTTCTTAAGTACTGGTAACTGCTGTGGCTCTAGTAAATCGTAGTTCATACGATCTCTGCTTGCACTTAGCAATTCGTAACACCAAGGTAAAAAATCATCAGGGTGGTTTTCTACTTTCACGGCCATAAGGTTAAGGCTTAACTCTGAAGATTGCTTCAGAATGTTCTGATAGATTTGATTTTCTTGTTCGCCTAGCGTCATTTTTGACGGTGAAATTAGCAGTTTTTTCATGCCTTGTAGAATCTCCGGTTTAGATATATATTTTTTTGCTGGTCTATTTTAGCGCAATTACGCTAATAACAACAGCGCTGTCCTCCATACGTTGCAATTGAAGTGACTAAATCAGTATTTTTGCTAATAAAATGAGACTAATGCTTTAACATGTATCAATCATTTTCATCCAGTACAAAGAGACCTTCGACTGAGGTATTAAAATGCTTTGCTATTTTTAGAGCAATTATTACCGACGGCGTAAACCGGTTTGTTTCTACGGTACTTATTGTTTTGCGCGACACGTTAATAGCATCAGCAAGTTCTTGCTGTGAAAGCCTGGCTTCTTTTCGATACTTTGCTATGTTATTTTGCATTTCCTCTCCTAATCACGATTTTGCCAAAGCAATGAAGCGCCATATACCAAGAGCATGATACCTAGGTAGAATATTGCCATAGTTGCATGCGAGACCTCGCTAGCTATTTCATTACCTTTATAAAAAACTCCAAGAAGGCAAAATATAAATGCAAAACTTAAATGTTTATAGGCATTAGTATCAATGGTGTTTAGAAACTCATCTTTATAAGCGTATTGAAAATACATTTTTAACGGAAAGCCCCCTTTAATGAGGTAAATAATCACTATAACGACATAAAAAAAAACGCCCATTCCAACAGTTAAAAGCCCTCCAATATGTTGATCTTGTTTTATTAGTGAGTAAACACAGAGAAGTAAACAAACTATCCCTGCGCTTAAACTAATCCATATGTTTTGACCCATAAATTGTTCTTCAGTTTTAATATCCTGTTGTTTCATAGTATTCATCCTGTGATAGTATTTTATTTTTTGTAACCTTTGGGTATCAATGTAACCTTGGGGTATCATCGGGTCAATACTTATTTGTAACCTAAAGGTATCAAAATGTTTCAGGAAAGATTCATATAGAACAGGTAAAGTAGTTTTAGTGGCTTTTTTACATCAACTACAATGATTTTAAGGCTAACACTCGCTATGATAAGAACATTATTTGCACGTTTGAAAGGACGATCATGAAAACCTTACTTAAAATTGTAGGTGTAATACTTTTATTATGTATAGCACTAATTGTTGCCGCACCGTTTTTAATCCCTACTGATACTATTTTTAATAAAGTGTCGCAGCAGGTAGAACAAACAACTGGGCGCACTCTTACTATTAAAGGTGATAAAACACTTAGCGTATTCCCTGCATTAAAGTTAGAACTTAACGACGTGCATTTTGCAAATATGGAATCAGGTTCGCGCGCCGATATGGCGAGTATGAAACAGCTTGCTGTACACATACCTTGGTTTTCATTATTTGGTGGTGAGTTTAAATTAGATAAGTTTGTGATAAACGAACCAAATATCCTATTAGAAACTGACAAAAATGGTAAAGCTAATTGGCAGTTATTTGATGCAGTTGCAGAGCAACCTAAAGAGCAAAGCCAATCAGGTGAAGCGATAAAGCTTCCAGATAACTTTGATATTGAGTTAGGTGAGGTTGCTATTTATGGCGGCACATTTACTTATCTAGATGGTCTAACAGGTGCTAAGCAACAAATTAGTGATTTAGAACTCGCTATTTTACTTCCATCACTTCGTAAAACATTAGAAGTAAAAGGGGGTATTACTTATATGCAGGAGCGTTTTGAGCTTGATATAAAATTAGATACTCCTGCTAAAGCAATTGAAGGTGCTACTTTTAATGTTAAACAAACCTTAGATTCTCGTTTAGTTGATTTAACGTTCGAAGGGAGCATCGCTGGGCAAGGCCAAGATATTAAAGGTCAGTTAGCACTAAGTGGTGAGTCTGTTAAACGTATTGCGAAATGGCAAGGTGTAGAGTTAGACGCTAAAGATAATGCTTTTAACGCATTTAGTGTAAACGGTAAAATGCACCTAGCAGGTGAGAAATTTAATTTAGAAGATTTAGTTGCGACGTTAGACGCATTGGAAATAAAAGGTAAGAGCGAGCTTAACCTAGGTAAGCGTTTAACTGTAAATGCTGATATTGATTTAGGTATGCTTGATTTAAATCCGTATCTACCTGAAGCAGTAGCAAAACAAGAAGAGCCAGTAGAGCAAAATGATAAACCTGCAGAGCCAATAGTATGGGATGACACTAAAATTGATCTAAGTGCGTTAAATTCACTAGATGCGAATGTAGTTATTCGTTCAAGTGGATTAAAAGCTAACGATATTAAGTTGGGCGCAAATCAATTTACTGTTGCTTTAAAAAATAGCGTTGCAAAACTAAGCTTAGATAGCTTTTCTGCTTATGAAGGGTCAGGTAAAGGGGTTATCAATGTAAACGCACAACAAGTGCCTTATAAAATATCAACTAACTTTGACTTAGCTGGTATAGATGCACAGCCTTTATTAACTGATGCGGCAGGTTTTGACAAGCTAATGGGTAAGGGTTCTTTAAATTGGAACCTAAACACAACTGGCCAAAGTCAAAAGTCGTTTATTGGTGCGCTTAACGGAAAACTTGGATTTGAGTTTGCTGATGGGGCTGTAAAAGGTGCGAATATAGCTGAGATGGTTCGTAAAGGTAAGGAACTCATTTCAGGAAACTTTGGTGCAGCGTCTGAAGGGCTGGATACCGGATTTGAAGAATCTGAGCAAACAGATTTCTCTGCACTAACTGGTAGTTTTAATTTTACTAATGGTGTTGGTAAAAATACTGATTTATCACTTATTAGCCCACTCATAAGAATATCAGGTGAAGGCGATGTTGATTTACCGCAAACAGCGGTTAACTACCGTTTGGTTACAGGCATAGTTGGATCAATCGAAGGACAGGGAACCACTGATGACAGTACTGGTTTTAAAATACCACTACGTATAAAAGGGCCTTTCCACGATGTTGGTATAAAGCTTGATGTGGGTAATGCGCTTAAAGATGAAGCTAAACAAAAAGTCGATGAGGCAAAAGAAAAAGCCAAAGACAAAGCAAAGGATAAGATTAAAGATAAATTAAAAGGTTTATTCGGTTAATCATCTATAGTTAAAACAAACAAGGCACTTATATAGTGCCTTGTTTGTTTTGTAACCACCTGTAAAATAGCTACATAGCCGTAATTACTCAACTTTAATAACCGTACGCTCTAAATTAATTAAAAAATAACCTATCACTACCCCCTCAATGCTGGTACAATTGCCCGCCCTTAAGAGACAACTCGTTTGTTTTTTGATTGGGATTTAATCGAAATGTCTGATTTTTAAACGAATTTTAGACACGTTGTAATTACTACACCGGAGGTCATTAACATGATCCAAATGCAAACTCAGCTGGAAGTTGCTGATAACAGCGGCGCTCGCAAAGTGCAGTGTATAAAAGTCCTTGGTGGTTCACACCGTCGCTACGCAGCGATTGGCGACATCATTAAAGTTTCTGTAAAAGAAGCTATTCCTCGCGGTAAAGTGAAGAAAGGTGATGTTAAAAACGCGGTAGTTGTGCGTACCAGAAAAGGTGTTCGCCGTCCAGATGGTTCTCTGATCCGTTTTGACAGCAACGCGGCTGTTATCTTAAATGATAACTTGCAGCCAATTGGTACACGTATTTTCGGCCCTGTGACTCGCGAACTTCGTAATGATAAGTTCATGAAAATCGTTTCACTAGCCCCAGAAGTACTGTAAGGAGCCAATCATGGCAGCAAAAATACGTCGTGATGACGAAGTAATCGTACTAGCAGGTAAAGACAAAGGTAAGCGCGGAAAAGTGCTTTCAGTTGTTACTGAATCTGGTCGAATCTTTGTCGAAGGCATAAACTTGATCAAGAAACACCAAAAGCCGGTTCCACAATTGAACCAAGCTGGCGGCATTGTTGAGAAAGAAGCATCTATGGATGCATCAAACGTTGCGATCTTCAACTCGGAAACGAGTAAAGCTGATCGTGTAGGTTTCAAGATTGAAGATGGTAAGAAATTACGTATCTTTAAATCTACTGGTAAAACTATCTAATAGTTGGAGTAGAATGATGGCGAAACTGCATGAAGTATATAAAGACAAAGTAGTTGCTGAACTTCAAGAGAAGTTTGGTTTCAGCTCTGTCATGCAAGTCCCTCAGATCGAAAAGATCACATTGAATATGGGCGTGGGCGAAGCCCTAGCTGACAAGAAGATTTTAGATAACGCAGTAGCGGATCTAGCAGCAATCTCTGGTCAGAAACCTCTAATCACTAAAGCACGCAAATCTGTTGCTGGCTTCAAAGTGCGTGAAGGTTACCCGATTGGTTGTAAAGTAACCCTACGCGGCGAGCGTATGTGGGACTTTTTTGAGCGTTTGGTATCAATCGCTATCCCACGTATTCGTGACTTCCGTGGCGTAAGTGCTAAGTCTTTTGATGGACGTGGCAACTACAGCATGGGCGTACGTGAACAAATCATCTTCCCAGAAATCGATTACGATAAAGTAGACCGTGTACGCGGTATGGATATTACTATCACTACTTCTGCGAAATCTGATGAGGAAGGCCGTGCGTTGTTAGAAGCGTTTAACTTCCCATTTAAGAAATAAGGGTAGGGTTATGGCAAAGAATTCTATGAAAGCGCGCGAAGCAAAGCGCACAAAACTAGTTGCTCAGTTCGCTGAAAAGCGCGCAGCACTAAAAGCTATCATCAGTGATGTTAATACATCTGAAGATGATCGTTGGGACGCGGTACTTAAGCTACAAGCTTTACCTCGTGATTCTAGCCCTGCACGTCAACGTAATCGTTGTAACATTACGGGCCGCCCACATGGTTTCCTTCGCAAATTCGGCATGAGCCGTATTAAAGTTCGCGAAGCAGCTATGCGCGGTGAAATTCCTGGCCTTAAAAAGGCTAGCTGGTAATAGAATCATGGGAGTAAGACTATGAGCTTGCAAGATCCTATCGCGGATTTGTTTACACGAATTCGTAACGGTCAATCAGCGAAGAAAGTATCTGTAACGATGCCAACTTCAAAGCTGAAAGTAGCATTAGCTAAAGTACTAAAAGACGAAGGTTATATCGTAGATTTCGCCGTTAACGGTGAAACTAAACCTGAGCTTTCTATCGAGTTGAAGTACTTCGAAGGCAAAGCTGTAATTGAAAATATCCAGCGTGTAAGTCGCCCTGGTCTACGTATCTATAAGAAACGTGACCAATTACCTAAGGTAATGGGTGGTCTTGGTATCGCTATCGTATCAACTTCTAAAGGCCTAATGACAGACCGCACAGCACGTAGTGCTGGTGTTGGTGGTGAAATCATTGGTTTTGTAGCTTAATCGGAGGGGAACTATGTCTCGCATAGCAAAGGCACCAATTACTGTTCCTGCCGGTGTAGAAGTTACATTAAAAGGCCAGGAAATCACAGTTAAAGGCAAAAACGGTGAACTTACTCGTACTATCAACAACGCTGTTGAAGTGCAAGTTAATGACAACGTTATTACTACTTTACCTCGTGATGGCGTAGCTAATGCATGGGCTCAAGCAGGTACTGCTCGCGCTCTAATCAACAACATGGTTGTTGGTACGCATGAAGGTTACGAGAAGAAACTTCAGTTAGTAGGCGTGGGTTACCGTGCTGCAGCTAAGGGTAAAACATTAGATTTAACTCTTGGCTTCTCACACCCAGTTAATTTCGCAGTTCCTGAAGGAATTACGATTGAAACTCCAAGCCAAACAGAAGTTCTAGTTAAGGGCGTAGACAAGCAGTTAGTTGGTCAAACAGCTGCTAACATTCGTGCATACCGTAAACCTGAGCCTTATAAAGGTAAGGGTGTTCGTTATTCAGATGAGAATGTACGCCGTAAAGAGGCTAAGAAGAAGTAAGGTAAGACGATGGATAAAAAAACAGCTCGTCTACGTCGTGCTAAACGCACTCGTAGAAATTATATTGAACAAGGCACAACGCGTCTTGTTATCCACCGCACGCCACGTCACATCTACGCTCAAGTTGTAAATGCTGAGGGTAATGTACTGGCTGCTGCTTCTACTGTTGAAAAGGCTATTAGCGAAACAGTTAAAGGCACCGGTAACGTTGAAGCTGCGCAAGCAGTTGGCAAAGCGGTTGCTGAACGTGCGGCTGACAAAGGCATCGAAAAGATTGCTTTTGATCGCAGTGGCTTTAAATATCACGGCCGTGTGAAGGCGCTAGCTGATGCTGCGCGTGAAGCCGGTTTGCAATTCTAGGAGTAGACTATGGCTAACGTAGAAGCAAAGCAACAACAGCCTGATCTAGCTGAAAAGCTAATCGCGGTGAACCGTGTGTCTAAAGTAGTTAAAGGTGGTCGTATCTTTAGCTTTACTGCACTAACTGTAGTTGGTGATGGCGCAGGTAAAGTAGGTTTTGGTTATGGTAAAGCACGTGAAGTTCCAGCTGCTATTCAAAAAGCAATGGAAAAAGCACGTCGTAACATGATCAACGTAGACCTAAATGGCAACACATTACAGCATCCTGTTAAGGGACGTCATGCTGGCTCACTAGTGTTCATGAAACCAGCATCTGAAGGTACTGGTATCATTGCAGGTGGTGCTATGCGTGCAGTACTTGAAGTGACTGGTGTGCAGAACGTACTTTCTAAATGTTACGGTTCTACTAACCCAATCAACGTGGTACGTGCAACGATTTCGGCTCTTGAGAATATGAATTCTCCACAGTCAATCGCTGCAAAACGTGGCCTTCGCGTAGACGAAATACTGGGGTAACCATGGCAAATCAAACTGTAAAAGTAACACAAGTAAAAAGCTCTATCGGTCGTTTACCGAAACATAAAGCTACATTACGCGGTCTTGGTTTACGTCGTATCAACCACACTGTTGAGTTAGAAGACACAGCATGTGTACGTGGTATGATAAACAAGGTTTCTTACATGGTTAAGGTAGAGGGTTAATTCGATGCATTTGAATACACTTTCACCTGCTGCAGGTTCAAAAACTGCTCCAAAACGTGTTGGTCGTGGTATCGGTTCTGGTCTAGGTAAGACTGGCGGTCGTGGTCACAAAGGTCAAAAATCACGTTCTGGCGGCAAAGTACGCGTTGGTTTTGAAGGCGGTCAAATGCCTATGCAACGTCGTCTACCTAAATTTGGTTTTACTTCTCGCAAATCTTTAGTATCTGCAGAAATAAACCTTTTTGAAATCGCTAAAGTTGAAGGCGATGTGGTAGACCTAAGCGCGTTACAAGCAGCTGGTCTAGTTAAAAAGAACGTTCTTTTCGTTAAAGTTGTTAAATCTGGCGAAGTTTCACGCGCTGTTACCGTTAAAGGCCTTAAAGCCTCTAAAGGTGCTCGCGAAGCTATTGAAGCTGCCGGAGGCAAGGTAGAAGACTAAGGAAGTACTAATGGCTAAACCAGGTCAAGATACACAAAGTGCACAAGGTGGACTTTCGGAATTGAAGCGCCGATTACTCTTCGTATTGGGTGCTATCATAATTTACCGTCTAGGTTCATTTGTGCCGATCCCTGGGATTGACGCCGCTGTACTTGCCGATTTCTTCGAGCAACAAAAGGGCACCATTGTTGAGATGTTCAACATGTTCAGTGGTGGTGCTCTTGAGCGAGCTTCAGTGTTAGCACTGGGTATTATGCCGTATATCTCGGCTTCGATTATTACGCAACTATTAACGCATATGTATCCTCCGTTTATAGAGCTTAAGAAAGAAGGTGAGCAAGGGCGTAAAAAAATTAGCCAGTACACACGCTATGGCACGCTTGTGCTAGCTACTATTCAATCAATCGGTATTGCTTCTAGCTTACCGGGCATGATGGAGGGGTTAGTTGTTAACCCTGGTATGGGTTTCTATTTCACCGCAGTGGTGAGTTTAGTTACTGGTACTATGTTCCTTATGTGGTTGGGTGAACAAATAACAGAGCGCGGTATCGGTAACGGTATCTCTGTTCTAATATTTGTTGGTATTGTAGCTAACTTGCCGTCTGCTATTGGTTCGACAGTCGAAATGGCGCGCCAAGGTGATTTGAATGTTTTTGTACTGTTGATGGTTGCGGTAATCGTATTCGCTGTTACTTATCTTGTAGTGTTTTTCGAACGTGGGCAACGTCGTATTGTTGTTAACTACGCGAAACGCCAACAAGGTCGTCAAGTATTTGCTGCCCAAAGCACGCATTTACCACTAAAAGTAAATATGGCGGGTGTTATTCCACCAATCTTCGCTAGCAGTATAATTCTGTTCCCTGGTACAATTGCTAGCTGGTTCGGCCAAGGTGAAGGTCCAGTCGCTGATGTATTACAAGCTGTTGCTACTACGTTGACCCCAGGTCAACCGTTGTACTCGCTTGTTTTAGCTGCGGCTATTATCTTCTTCTGCTTTTTCTATACAGCGTTGGTGTTTAACCCACGTGAAACTGCAGATAACCTTAAGAAATCTGGCGCATTTATCCCAGGTATTCGTCCAGGTGAGCAGACATCTAAATACATTGATAAAGTGATGACACGCCTGACATTGGCAGGTGCTTTGTATATAACCTTTATCTGTCTGGTGCCTGAATTCATGACGATGGCGTGGCAAACGCCATTCTACTTCGGCGGTACATCAGTTTTGATTATCGTTGTAGTGATCATGGACTTTATGGCACAAGTACAGACTCACCTGATGTCTCATCAGTATGATTCTGTGCTGAAAAAAGCGAACCTTAAAGGCTACGGTCGATAAGGTCAGTTTACGGAGTTGAGCAATGAAAGTACGTGCTTCCGTTAAGAAAATATGCCGTAACTGTAAAGTTATTAAACGTGCTGGTGTAGTACGCGTAATTTGCAGTGAGCCTAAGCATAAGCAAAGGCAAGGTTAAGTAAACAGCGTGCAGGCTGAGTTTTCTCGGCCTGTGTTTTTAGTAGTAATTTGGTCTTCGTTTGAGTATCCTTACGGGCTTTTCAAACAGATGATTACCAAATTCGAATATAGGAGATGTGTTAGTGGCCCGTATTGCTGGCATTAACGTCCCTGATCATAAACATGCAGTTATTGGTTTAACAGCTATTTATGGCATAGGTAAGACTCGCTCTAAGGCTATCTTAGTAGCGACTGGTATCGCCGAAACCACAAAAATCGGTGAACTTTCAGACGAAATTCTTGACGTACTGCGTGATGCAGTTGGCAAGTACACTGTTGAAGGTGATCTTCGTCGTGAAGTTACTTTAAATATCAAGCGCCTTATGGACCTTGGTTGTTATCGTGGCCTACGTCACCGTCGCTCTTTACCACTACGTGGTCAAAGAACTAAGACTAACGCGCGCACCCGCAAGGGTCCTCGTAAGCCTATTAAGCGATAAGGGGATAGTATTATGGCTAAGACACCAATTCGTCGTAAAAAGGTTAAAAAACAAGTTGCTGATGGTATGGCTCATGTTCATGCGTCTTTCAACAACACTATTGTAACGATTACCGACCGTCAAGGTAATGCACTATCATGGGCTACTGCCGGTGGTTCAGGTTTCCGTGGTTCACGTAAATCTACACCATTTGCTGCTCAAGTTGCTGCAGAGCGTGCAGGTACTGCTGCTCAAGAATACGGTTTAAAAAATCTAGAAGTTTTCATCAAAGGTCCAGGTCCAGGTCGTGAATCTGCTGTACGTGCTTTGAATGCTGCTGGTTACCGTATTACCAACATAACTGACGTGACGCCAATACCACATAATGGTTGTCGTCCACCGAAGAAACGTCGCGTTTAACAATAGGTTAGGAGAAATAACATGGCAAGATATTTGGGCCCTAAGCTCAAGCTGAGTCGTCGTGAAGGTACTGACCTGTTCCTTAAGAGCGGCGTAAGAGCTATCGACTCTAAGTGTAAACTTGAGACTGCACCTGGTCAGCACGGCGCTCGTAAAGGTCGCTTATCTGATTACGGTTTACAATTACGTGAAAAGCAAAAAGTACGTCGTATCTACGGTGTACTAGAAAAGCAATTCCGTAACTACTACAAAGAAGCTGCTCGCCTTAAAGGCAACACAGGTGAAAACTTGTTACAGCTTTTAGAGCAACGTTTAGACAATGTTGTATATCGCATGGGTTTTGCTAGCACACGTGCTGAAGCACGCCAGTTAGTAAGCCATAAAGCGATTCTAGTTAATGGTCGTGTTGTGAACATTCCTTCATACGTAATTACTCCAGAAGATACTGTTGTAATCCGTGAGAAGTCTAAGACACAAGCACGTATCATCGCTGCTCTAGAGTTGGCTGAGCAACGTGAAAAGCCGACTTGGGTTGAAGTTGACGGTAAGAAACTGGAAGGCAGCTTCAAGCGCCTACCTGAGCGTTCAGATTTGTCTGCGGACATTAATGAACAACTAATCGTCGAACTTTACTCTAAGTAAAGTTAAGAGTTAAGAGAGGATAACATGCAGGGTTCTGTTACAGAATTTCTAAAACCAAGGTTAGTCGACATCGACGCTATCAACCCAACGCGTTCTAAAATAGTTTTAGAACCATTAGAGCGTGGCTTTGGTCATACTCTGGGTAATGCTTTACGCCGTATATTACTTTCATCTATGCCTGGATGTGCAGTAACTGAAGTTGAAATCGACGGTGTTTTACATGAGTACAGCGCGAAAGAAGGCGTTCAAGAAGACATCATTGAAATACTATTAAACCTTAAGGGTTTAGCAGTAACGTTAGAAGGCAAAGATGAAGTTTTTCTGACCCTGACTAAATCTGGTGTAGGCCCTGTTACTGCGGCTGATATTCAGCACGATGGCGATGTAACAATTGCTAATCCAGATCACGTTATTTGTAATTTAACTACAAATAACAGCGAGATCAGCATGCGTATTCGTGTTGAACGCGGTCGTGGTTATGTGCCGGCATCTAGTCGTTTATCCTCTGATGACGATGAGCGTCCAATTGGTAGATTGTTGCTTGATGCATCATTTAGCCCAGTTGAACGTATTGCGTACTCGGTTGAATCAGCTCGAGTTGAGCAACGTACAGATTTAGACAAGTTAATCATTGATATGGAAACAAACGGCACTTTAGATCCAGAAGAAGCGATCCGCCGTGCGTCTACTATCTTAGCTGAGCAATTAGATGCATTCGTAGATTTACGTGATGTAACTGAGCCAGAAGAGAAAGAAGAGAAGCCAGAATTCGATCCTATTCTACTTCGTCCAGTTGATGATCTTGAATTAACAGTACGCTCAGCAAATTGTTTGAAAGCCGAGCAAATTCAATATATCGGTGATTTAGTTCAGCGCACTGAAGTTGAGCTTCTTAAAACGCCTAATTTAGGTAAGAAGTCTCTAACTGAAATTAAAGACGTGCTAGCTTCACGTGGACTTTCTCTGGGCATGCGCCTAGAAAATTGGCCACCTGCAAGTTTAGCTGAATAATCTAAATCACTATATTAGTTTAGTTAGAAGGATAGGGTCATGCGCCATCGTAAGAGTGGTCGTCAATTAAACCGTAACAGTAGCCATCGTAAAGCGATGTTTAGCAATATGGCAGGTTCTTTGGTGAAACATGAAATCATCAAAACTACTTTGCCTAAAGCGAAAGAGTTACGTCGTGTAATTGAACCTTTAATCACACTGGCTAAGACTGACAGTGTAGCAAATCGCCGTTTAGCGTTTGCTCGCACGCGTGATAATGAAGTTGTTGGTAAGTTATTCAGTGAAATCGGTCCACGTAACGCGGATCGTCCAGGCGGTTACACTCGTATTCTTAAGTGTGGCTTCCGTACTGGTGATAATGCACCAATGGCTTATATTGAACTAGTTGGTCGCCCAGCGACTAGCGAAGCAGTTCAAGAAGACGCACAGTCTGCAGAGTAAGTCTTAAAGAAACCTAAAAGCCGAGCTTATGCTCGGCTTTTTCTTGTCTAAAATTTGTCAAACTATATGAACCAGTAATTACCTTCTATTGTGAGTACATACTGAATTGATAAGTTGTTTTGACAGCTGCTTTAATAGCTCTACCCAATTACTCTTCACTTACCATTCATTCAAAATAGCCTATCAGATTCTAGTCAAAGATCATTTCCACTATATATGTGATTTACAGCTATTAATAATACCGCTGCGAATTGAGCTACAATTAAAGCAAGCCTAACGAACTTTTTACTTATAGATCTGATTAGAAAATATAACGTGGTCTCTCTTATCTATATACCGGTACTAAGAACCTCATAGTAAAGTTAACTATTATGGCCCATGCAAACTTCCTTCTTAAATATGTAAAACTATTATTAAATATAGCCTGATCAATCCAATTATCCGCTTTTGATTAATTTAAATGATTTATAGCAATACGACTCTTACTCTATTGGTTAGTTTTTCCACATAGGTGATCGAAATATATCTCTACCTGTTAGTAGTTATCATAATTTTCATTTCAAATAGTTATAAGAACCTATTATCATTGGTAGTTTAGTTGTGTTTTTGAGCGTTTAGCTCAAATACTCAGCGAACAGCACATTATTTCAAGTTTTCTTCAAAAAAGGGTTGATCTGTTTTCGGATCTCCCTATAATGCGACCCCAC
>NZ_JBBMQZ010000022.1:0-90371 GCF_038900275.1 Pseudoalteromonas sp. AS71
AAGTAGGACATTACCAGGCTTCAAATTGTAGAAAGCCCGAATCTAACGATTCGGGCTTTTTTACGTCTGCAGAAAAGCAAAATACGCACAATTAATACACACTCACATCAACATCCATCGCGTAGGTCAGGTGAGCGTAGCGACTCCCGACGCTAGAATCACCATAAGTGCGCACTTATAACGCTTAAACTTCAATTCTAACCTCTCGATATAGCTTCATATTTTCACTAAATTATACTCAGATCTCAGCGCTTCTCGTTTCTTCTCATTTTGTTGCAATTTCATTCTTGGTTTAATAAGTGACCTGTGTAAAACTAGCTAAGTTAATTTAGTAAATCAGGTGACATGAATGTCGAATATTAAAGCTTGGAAACTTATGAGCCTGTTTTGTTTGTTCGCAGTGCTTATGGGTTGTCAATCTAAAGAAGAGCAGCTGCAACAAACAATTCAAGAGTCTATTAAAAAGGTAGATACGGAGCTGTCTCAGCTTGGTATTGCACTCGATAATGGAAGCGTACGCAATGCTGTATTACTTAAAGAATATGGCGAGCTTCTTAAAAAACAACAACCAGAACTTACAAAGGTTGTTGATGTAATTACCCTTGATGCAACGCGCCAAGGCGCACTTTATAGTGGTTTAACACAGCGACTTAAAGATGTGAAAGGTACTTATTTAATTCCCCCTTATGAAGATACGCTACATAGTATTGATTTGTTGCGTGAAGCAGCCAAACCAACGCTATTCTCTGATGCGTTAACCGATCCTATCAATATGCTAGCTGATATGTCTAAAGGTGCTTTAGCACGTGTAGGTGCAATTAGTAAGCAAGCTGAAGGTGAGGGTGTTGGTAACCAAATGGTTGGTAATCCTAACTATGGTAATTGGCAATCAAATAGTAATGGTATTAGCTTTTGGCAATGGTACGGAATGTACCGTATTTTAGGCGATGTATTTGATCGTGTTGAATACGGTAGCTGGAGCAAACGCCGAAAGTATAGCTATTACAATGACTATGGCCGTTCACGTTATTCAAGCCCTAAACAAATTAAAACCCAAAGCGCTTTAGAAACACGTACGCGCCAAACATACCAACGCCAAGGTAAACAGTTTACAAGCCCGTATGCGAGTAAGAAAACAGGTGCATCAGGTTTAAGCCGCAGCAGTTATACGCCACCAAAAAGCCGCAGTAGTTATTCTCGTTCGAGCAGTTATAGCAATAGCTCTGGATCGGTGCGTGATAGTGGTAGCAGAACCTCTCGTGGCGTGAGCCGTGGTAAGTAAAAGAATAAAGTTGGAGTTAGAATAATATGTATGAATTTAATGGAATAACTATGTGGTCGCTGCAAGCGCTGGCGATTGATTTTGCAATTATTGTTTTATTATTTGTAAGCCTTAAATATATAAAAGGCTGGGTTTCAAACTTACATGCAAATGATGAAATAACAGAGCGTGATAACTTTGCCTTTGGTATTAGCTTTGCCGCTGGCTTGGTGGCGCTGGCGATTGTATTAACGGGTGTAAGTAGCGGAGCTTTTGCTGCAACACTGCAACAAGAAGCACTGCAAATGTTAGCTTATGGCGCATTAGCAATTGTACTTATTAAGTTGGGTCACTTTTTTCAAGATAAAGTAGCACTTCGTAAGGTAAGTCTGCACGACGAAATCGTTAAAGGTAACGTTACAGCTTCAATAATTGATTTTGGCCATGTTGTCAGTGTTGCTATCGTTATTCGCTCAGCTCTATTATGGGTGGCTACTGATGGCTGGCATGGTCTTCCAATTGTAATTGCCGCCTTTATTATAGGTAGCGTTGTATTACTACTTGTTAGCCAGTACCGAGTGCAGTTATTTAAGCGTACAAATAAAAGTGGCGACTGCCTACAACAAGCAATTGTTGATGGTAACTTAGCTGTGGGTATTCGTTACGCTGGATTTTTAGTCGGTAGTGCATTAGCTATTACAGCCGCAACGGGTGTTGCACCTTACGCTGCTGATAATATTAATGCGAGTTTACTATACTGGGCTATTAGCGCTGTTGTGAGCCTTGTTGCATTTATTATTTTGCACTTAGTGACAATTAAAATAATTTTATCTGGTTGCGATATTTCCGATGAAGTTAATCGTCAAAAAAATGTAGGTGTAGCTACTATTTCTGCAGCAGTATCATTTGCTGTAGGTATCACTATGGCAACATTACTAGGCGCATAATCAGTGTCATCAACCACAACTGGCCCAAGTAAGTCTCGCTTACTTGGGCACGATATATTACTTATTACTGTTATGGCCGTGCTTGCTGGGTGCGGCCTTATTTATGAATACTTACTGTCTCATTATGCTGGCCGTGTACTTGGCTCAGTAGAGAGCGCTATTTACGCCATGATCGGTACTATGATTGTAGCAATGGGCTTAGGCGCTTTTTTAGCACGTTGGTTTAAAGATGCATTTACCGCTTTTGCTTGGCTAGAAAGCATTATTGCTTTAATTGGCATGGGCTGCATTTTAGCGATAGCGGGTGTAATAGCAGTTAGTTATTCTCTTCCTCATTTATTTTCGAGCATTTTTAATTTACCCCCTGATGTTGTACTTAATGGTTACGTATTTCAAAAGCTACAAGAGTGGTCACGTTTTCTACCTTATGTTTTTGGTTTAATACTGGGCTTATTTATTGGTATGGAAATACCGCTTATAGCGCGTATTCGTCAGCACGTTTATGGGCGTTTTTTAGAAAACAACGCAGGGACTATCTATGGTGCCGATTATATTGGTGCTGGTATCGGTGCAGCCATTTGGGTAAGTATCATGCTCTCAATGCCTATAATGCAAGCTGCAGCGTGGACGGCGTTATTTAATATTATCGCAGGGCTCGCATTTTTATGGCGCTATCATACCCATGTGCGCTTTGCTAAGGCACTTTTAGTTTGCCATATAGTGCTGTTGGCATTATTTGGCTTTATTTTAGTATTTGGTAGTAGTTGGATGAACAATCTAAGTAATGTTTTATACAAAGATAAAGTAATTTACTCACAAGCCACTAAATACCAACACGTAGTATTAACTGAGCGCTTAAGCAAAAACCAACCTCAGCCAATTACCGATTTATATTTAAATGGGCGTTTACAGTTCTCAAGTATTGATGAGCAAATATATCATTCAATGCTGGTTTACCCTGCAATGCTTGCCTCTAACAGACACGACCGTGTATTAATAATTGGTGGTGGTGACGGGCTTGCACTTAGAGATGTTTTAAAATGGCCTGTGAGTGAAGTAACGCTAATAGATTTAGACGCGCAACTACTCAATTTATTTGGTCATAAAGACGGTGACTTTACGCCGCCAGAGCACATCAATAAGCGATTACTACAGTTAAACAATAAATCGATGCATGACTCGCGAGCCAATATAATTGTGGGTGATGCATTTTTAGAAGTAGAAAGGCTACTTGACCAATCTAAGCAGTTCGACACTATCTTAATTGATTTACCTGACCCTAACCATCCTGATCTAAATAAAATGTACAGTGACTACTTTTATAATCATGTACGCCAGTTATTAGCACCCGATGGCGCAATGGCGGTTCAATCAACCTCACCTTATCACGCTAAAAAAGCGTTTTTAAGTATAGGCAAAACGGTTAAAGCTGCAGGGTTTGGGTATGTTGAGCAATATCAGCAAAACATACCTTCGTTTGGGCAGTGGGGCTGGACTATAGCCACTAAAATGGGGCAGTCGGCCAGTGGTCGAATTAATGATGCGACGGCTATGCCTGTGCCATCAAGGTGGATTAGTAAAGAATATTTATTGGCAAGTTTTGTATTTCCTAACCACTACTTTGAGAAAATTAAAAGTATTGAGGTCAATAGGTTAGGGTCTGGTCAGTTGTATGATTACTACCGAACTGCATGGGAAATAGAAAGCGAATTATATAAAAACTAATAAAACATGGTTGACATAATATGTCGACCATGAGAATCTTAACTCAGACATAATATGTCAAACGACAAAAGGCAGAGACATGGAATTAAATGAACTTTCAATAAAATTAGCTTCTTTTGAAACTGAAGGCGCTAACTTTGAGTCTTTCTTGATTGCCAACCCTGGCGAGCAAGATGTTTTACAAGTCATTGTTGATGGAAATGATGAACTTCCAATTTTTGTTACACAAACACAAGAGCAGCTTTTATGTATTAGCTACTTGTTTGACGAAGATGAAGTTAAGAGTGAATTACGCAACGAGTTAAACGAAACATTACTACGTTTAAACGTGCCAATTCCACTGAGTGCATTTGCTAAAATCGATAACAAATACGCGATTTTTGGTGCACTGTCGGTAAACTCATCATTAGATGACGTTACCCACGAACTAGTGACATTAGCCGATAACGCTATCGATGCACTAGAAGCCGTGACCTTGTATTTAAACGATTAATAGCTAGTTAGTGGAGTTAAGATTATGAGTATTTTAAAAAAATTATTTACAGCAGTACGTGGCGGCGCTCGTGAAGCAGGCGAAGCAATTGTAGACAAAAATGGCATCCGTATTTTTGAGCAAGAAATTGCAGATGCGCAAAATGCACTTCACCGTGCTAAAAAAAGCCTTACTGAAGTAATGGCTAAAGAAATGCAAACTAAGCGTAAAATTAGCGCTGTAGATGCATCAATCGCTGAACATGAAGCGTATGCAGGCCAAGCGCTTGAAAAGGGCAACGAAGCATTAGCATTAGAAATTGCAGAAAAAATTGGTGACTTTGAAGCTGAAAAAGCTGAAAACGAGCAAGTATTATCTGGTTTTAGCAATCACATTGTTGCGCTTAAGCAGCAAGTTAAAGATGCTGAAAAATCGATCAAAGAGAATCAGCGTCAGCTTACAATGGTTAAAACCACTGAAAGCGTACAGCAAGCAACAATGGCTGTTAACAGCACACTTAATACAAACAGCTCGTCTATGACATCGGCTCGTCAATCGCTTGAACGCATTAAACAGCGCCAACAAGATCGAAGTGACCAGCTTGGTGCTGCAAAGCAACTTGAGTCAGACGTAAATGGCGATGACTTAAAAGCAAAAATGGCTGAAGCAGGCATTGGCGACACAAGTCCAAAAAGCGCTGATATTTTAGCTCGTATTAAAGCGAAGCAAAATAGCTAACCATTACGTTTATACTTTAAAAAGGTAACCGAGTTTTTCTCAGTTACCTTTTTTGCTTAGAAGGCAGCCTTCCTATGTTTAATTTTTTCAAATCTAAAAAAGAGCCAGAACGTCAGCTTAATCATCCGAGCGAACTTAAAAAAGGCGACATGTTTAGCGTTATTGACTCATTTGCCTATCCTGCATGGTTAAAAGGTGAAACGTTACGTGTTACTGATATTCAGACTTACCAATATCAGCACAGTAGCGATACTGAATTTGTACTTGAGACAAATAGTGGGCAAGTTGTATTTTTACAAATTGAGCAAGATGACGGCGAAGAGTGGGCTAACTTTTCTATTAAAATTCAGCGAAACGAAGTTGAAGAAATATTTAGCCTTGATGAGTTTGCGCGTATTTTTGATGAGGAGTCGTTAACCCACATTACAGTGCAAAATACACCAGAGCGCTTTATGCAGTTTTTAGCTAAAAGCTATCAACAAAGCGAGTCGCCTTATGTGTGTTATTTCCATAATAAAGACTACCGCAACCAAACTTTGCCTCGTTATGAGCAAGAAGGTGGTGAGCCATGTGAAATGATTTGCTTAGCGTCAGATAACGAAGGTTTTGGTTTAAATATCGAAATTTGGGATGGTGGCGAAACCGAAGTATCGCTAACGCTCATGCGTCCAATGTCAGACATTGTAGACTTGTTTCCCGGAGATGCTAAGTGAGTGATGCTAAAGATAAGTGGTTACGTCAGGAACAAGCTGTACGTGCCACGCAAATGGCATTTGATCTGAGCAGCGAAGTTCAAAAGCTGATAAAAAAACAAGCGATCGATCAAGAGTTAACTCCATCAGATATGATCCGAAAAATACTTGGCTTAGACGTGAAGTCTAAAAAAACGCGTCAACGTTTATCGTTTAATTTAAATGATGATGAAATAGCGCAACTAGCCAGTCGCTTTGATGTACAAAGTGATGACAAGCGAGCCGTAAAGCAACAAGTAGCTGATTTATTAATAGCTCACACTAAAAATAAAAAGTGAAATAATTTAATTAGGTTTTTATGAATATTATTTTAATTGCTTACTTAATTATTTTTGCGTTGTTTGGTACTGCGGCGAGTTATTTTGTTCGCTTTATTTATGCATATTGGGTGCTTAAAACAATGCCCATGAAATACATTATTAAAGCGGGTATTTGCGTGGTATTGGTGGTAGTAATTTCAGCGTTAATTCCATATTTAAGTTAACGCTGAAGTTAAGGTGGCCGTTTTTATTTTATATCAAACGACTGGCACTGCTGATTAATACACAGCGATTGCACTTCAAGTACAGGAGAGCAATCGGTTAAGCCTTGCGCTTTATTTTGTATCTCTTCTTGTTTTGTTATTTGTTGAGCAAGCTGTTCCGCTTCTTCTTGAGAGGTGTTTAGCGTTGAATAAACAGCATATTTACTCGGTCCGCCACAAGCACGTGCGCCGACTTCAAGGACTTTGCACTGAAAGCTAGCGGTGCAGCTATTATTACTCACCATGTTATTCAGATCATAGTTCAAGTCAGACAAGTTTTTACTTTGCTCATTTGACGTCACAGTGCTAGCACAACCACTTAGTAATAAAATGCTGCTAACAATGCTTATAATTGACAGTTTAACTGTTGATGGTAAACAACTCATAACGTTATCCTTAAAATGCACTTACCGCTGAGCCTTCAAGTTTAACACATTTATTTTCAACACACTGCGTGCTTGGCGTTGTTAAATGCTGACAAATGCTCATCATTCCTTTTTGTGAATTATAACTACTTTCAAGCTTAGTAATTTTGTCGCTAAGGGCTGCTACTTGCTCCTCAGATGCTGCGTTTGTTGAGTACACAACAAAGCTGCTTGGCCCACCACATGCGCGACTACCTACTGCATTTACTCTACATTGAGTGCTTGTATCACACTGTTTATCTGCAATTAGTGTATTTAATTCGGTTTTAGCTGCTTTTATATCGTCTATTGAAACGTTTTTCAAATCAGCTTTTGGTACTTTTTCAGCAATCACACTATTTTTTTTATTTTCTTGTAATTGAGTGTTTTCTTCTAGCTTTTGTAGCTCTTGCTTTGGTGCTTCAGCTTCTGAGGTGATTGTTACTTGCTGTGTTTTAGCGGGTTCTTTATCCAAACATGCAGTTAAACACAGTGGTAAAAGTATGGCTAACAATGGGGTACGCATAAAAAACCTTGATAGTGATGAAATATTCATCACTATCATACACTGTGCATTTTTTACGGCAATAAAAACTATATTATCAAGTAATTAAAGACGTGAAAAATATTGTTCTGTTAAAGTCCGCCCTGCGTTAGTTTGGTAGGGTTGAGTAATTTTTCGAGTTCTTCACGCGGTAAATCGGTTTCTTGTTCGGCTACATCAATAATAGGGCGGGCTTCTTTATAAGCCTGCTTTGCTATTTTTGCTGCTTTTTCATAACCGATCACCGGATTAAGCGCCGTTACCAAAATTGGATTTTTAGCGAGCGCTTTATCTATATTAGGCTGATTTACCTTAAAGCTGGCAATGGCTTTATCGCCCAATGCCTGCGCGCTATTGGCAAGTAATTCTATGCTTTGTAAAATATTATACGCAATGACTGGCAGCATAACGTTTAGCTCAAAATTACCCGCCTGGCCGGCTACCGTAATAGTGGCGTCGTTACCTATTACTTGTGCACTTACCATTGCGGCTGCTTCAGGTATAACAGGATTTACTTTGCCAGGCATAATAGATGAACCTGGTTGAAGCGCTTCAAGCTCTATTTCACCTAAACCTGCAAGTGGGCCTGAGTTCATCCAGCGTAAGTCGTTCGCTATTTTCATTTGTGCGACAGCGAGTACTTTTAATTGCCCTGAAAGCGCGACGATGGCGTCTTGTGAGCCTATGTTATAAAAAAAGTTACTACTAGGCGTAAATCTAATGCCTACATTGGCACTCAGGTTTTCTGTAAATTTTGCTGCAAATTTAGGGTCTGCATTTATTCCTGTTCCAACGGCTGTACCGCCTTGTGCAAGCTCGCATACACGCTCTAAGCTATGTCTAATTCCTGCAGCGGCATGGTTAACTTGTGACTGCCATGCACTTAGAGTTTGATCAAACGTTACAGGCATTGCATCCATTAAATGCGTACGGCCCGTTTTAACTATATGGCCTACTTCAGCTTTTTTCTTTTCCAGGCTTTGCGATAAGTTTTCAAGCGAAGGAAGTAATTCATACACTACGTTTATTGCACTACTGAGTGCGATAGCAGTAGGAACTACATCGTTAGAACTTTGCCCCATGTTTACATCATCATTAGGGTGAATGCTTTCACTGCCTATCCGGCTAGCAAGCGTTGCAATAACTTCATTGGCATTCATATTTGAGCTTGTGCCCGAACCGGTTTGAAAAATATCAACGGGGAAATGCTCAATGTGCTCGCCATCAATAATACTTTGGCAAGCTTGCTCAATAGCATTGGCTTTAGCTTTGCTTAAATGCCCAAGCTCACAGTTACTTTGTGCTGCGGCTTGTTTTATATAAGCCAGTGCAGTTATAAATTGCTTCGGCATAGGTAAGCCACTAATGGCAAAATTATTAACCGCTCGCTGTGTTTGCGCTTGATAGAGTGCATCAGTAGGTACTTTTAGCTCGCCCATGCTGTCTGATTCTGTTCTAAAGTTGCTCATAAGTGTGCTCCTTAAAAAGGGTTGAATTCGTGACTAAGAATACGAGCTTCACGCTCAAGTATTAAAAATTGTGCAGTATTGTTATGCACCTTATAAAACCGTTTTAGTGCTAATAAAGGTTTGTATAACTGCTCTAAACATTGTTTACGAATAGCATTATGTATAAGAGGGTCGCACATTTTGTTCATAATTTCATGGTGTGTGCGCCTAAGATAAAACTCTTGAAGCAAGGGATTACGTTGTTGCTCAAATTTTTTGGCAACGTTAAGGGCGGTTTCTATGTAATCGGCAACGAGCATGGGTGCATGTAGGCCAGGTCTTAAGCAATGGCAAGAGAGTTCTTGATGGTAACGATGCTGGGCATAATTTGAAGACATAAAAAAACCGACTTAAGTTAACGATAATAGTTATCATTACATTTAATCGGTTTCAGTGTAAACAGTTATTATAAAAATTATTTGCGATACTAATTTGAGTTTTAATTGTAGCCAAGAATAAATATCTGATCTGTTTCATGTTTGGTCATCGCCTGTTGATTGTGTTTAGGGTGCGAAAGTAAATCGATTACTGTAGCTCTCATATCAATGGCGTAACTATGATCGTCGGTGGTTTTTTCGGTTATAGCAATAGCTGCGTCTACAGCTGTATAAGGGGGTATATGCATAATTTTATCCTTTGAAATTTAATATAAGTTAAACCCTTTAGTGGGTTAGTTATATAAAAGCATATTATGTACCAATCATAATAAATAAATTTAACCTCATGATATTTATAAATTTAAAAAATTATCATTTTTTGAACACGACAAAATAAGTCAAATTTGCTTTACTGTTGTGCATTAACCGACAATTTTGGTGCACAGTAATGACAAAGCCATTTTCACAAGCCTGTGAAAACAATAAAACCCCTATTTTAAAGCAATTAAAAACTGTATTAAAAAACACTAAAACAGTACTCGAAGTTGGCTCAGGAACCGGCCAACATAGTGTGTTTTTTGCAGAGCAATTGCCTCATTTGCAGTGGCATACAAGTGATCGCGCTATAAACCACGAAGGGATTAACTTATGGCACCGCGAAGCTAATTTAACTAATTTACATGCACCGCTTGAGCTTGATTTAAATAATGAGTGGCCAGTAGATAAGGTTGACGCTATTTATACGGCAAATACATTTCATATTGTTAGTTGGCAATTAGTTGAACGTTTTTTTGACGGTGTTAAACGTCATTTAAATAACGAAGGTATGTTATGTATTTATGGGCCATTCAAATACCAAGGTGAATTTACCAGCCCAAGTAATGATGACTTTAGTGCCTTTTTAACAGAGCGCGATCCGTTAAGTGGAATAAGAAATTTTGAAGCAGTTGAACAACTAGCTAAGCAAGCAGGGCTTTCGCTTATTAGCGATACAGCCATGCCTGCAAATAATCAGTTACTCGTTTTTAAACGGCAGTAATGATCTACATTGCTCTTTATATATATCAATATGGCCGCGTTCACGCTTTAAGTAGTCGCTTATTGCATGACTAAAGTCGCCATCAACAATATGGTGAGCAGAGTAGGTAAGTACGGGTTCAAATCCGCGCGCTATTTTGTGCTCACCTTGTGCGCCTGAATGAAAACAGCTGAGTTTATGTTTTATTGCAAACTCAATACCTTGGTAATAGCACAACTCAAAGTGAAGCGAGTCTACTTCTTCACTTGCTCCCCAGTAGCGCCCATAAAGCGTATTTTCACCAATTAAACTAAGGGTTGCAGCAATCACGCTGTCGTCTTTTTTGGCCAGCATAATAACAAGGTTATTGGCCATTAATGCATGTAAAAGCGTAAAAAACTCCATATTTAAATAGCCTAAATGACCAGAGCGTTTTAAATACGTACGCTGATAAAACTCACAAAACAATTGCATTATCTCGGGCGTAATTTGTGTGCCTTGCAGCCATTCAATATCAATATTTTGTTGTGCTATTTTAGCTCGTTCTTTTTTAAGTGACCTGCGTTTACGCGAGCTAAGCATTTGCAAAAAGTCGTCAAAGGATTCATAACCTTTATTAAACCACTGAAACTGCACACCCACTCTTAACATAGCGTGTTGCTCAGTTAATGATGTGGCTTGAGCTTGGTCGCAAAAATTAACATGCCATCCCGACCATCCTTGCTGAGCACTGTGTATGCTCAGTTGCTCTGTAATGTATTGATACACCGCATTTGGATTCATGTGCTCGATAGCAATACGCTTACCCTCAATAGGGCTAAAGGGAATGCCAGATAGCCATTTTGGATAATACGCTAAACCATGTTTTTCGTATGCCTCAGCCCATGCCCAGTCAAATACGTACTCGCCGTATGAATGACTTTTTAAATACCCGGGTGCAAGTGCAACGAGTGTATCACCTTCAAAAATAGCGAGGTGATGGGGTTGCCAACCGCTTTTTTGTGTTACGCATTGGCTTTGTTCAAGGGCATATAAAAAAGCATGTTGAGTAAATGGTTCATCACCAAATAAACGTTGCCACTGCGGCTGATCAATCTCATTAATACCGCTAAACCATTGGTGCGAAAACGTTCCCATGACTACTTACCTTGTAGTTGTTTTAAGCTGTTCTACGTTTTTAATAAACGTACTAATTTGCATTTTAAGCTCGGTAAAATGAGGATTATAAGTTAAGCGCTGTAAAGCCGGATAGTGTTTTAAGTTAGCGCTTGTACGCTCTCCTAATTGTGGGTTTTTAGTTGTTTTATATGTTTTATATAGGGACTCGTCATTAATAAAGCTGCCACAATTACGATAGGTTGCGTTAATTCCATAATGTGGATTTTGCGGTGAGTTAACAACCGCAATATGCGATATACCATGAACCGTTTTACATTGAGGCGTTGTGCATTGCGGGTTATTTACTGTGTAGTCACTAGCAAAGTCTGGCGGTAAAATATCAGTGCTTCCATAAAGTACTAAAGTATCGAGCGGCTTATATTTTACTGAATTATCTTTGTGTAATGCACTTAATAACTTTAGAGTGGCCCGTGTATCTATCGTGGTATCAATATCGCTAAGCACACTAAAAATAGGTAATTTAAGTGGAGGGCGTTTGCTTAAACTACTTACGCTTGCAAGTGACATTGCATCGTATGATGCTGCCGCTGCATTTAAAGGAAATGATTCATACTTAGCAAAGTCTACATCGGCATCTTTATCAATCCAATTAACAAACGGTATAGCGTCAATCCACTTTGCTATCCAGCCGTATTTATTGTGAGGTTCGGAGCCGGGCGAATAAAGCATAAGCGCTTTAATTTTTGGCGAAACAGTGTGTTTGGTTGCGTAATCAATAAGTAACGCTGCACCGGTAGAGTAACCTGCGAGTATCACCTCATCAAAGTCTTGCACCGAGCGCTCAATACCGTATTTTATTGCTTGTTGCCATTGGCTAACGTCTACATTGAGTAAAGCACTTACGGCGCTTCCATGTCCTGGTAATAAAATAGTACGCACAGTATAGCCTTGCTGATAATACACTTGTGCTAAATCGTGATACGTAAAGGGGGAGTCAGTTAGTCCGTGGATTAGTAGTGCAACTTTATTACTGTTTGAATGCGTTAGCTCAAAAGGAGCAATAATATCTGCAATAGTAGGGTCAGGTTTTCGCGTACCTTGTGTTACTAATTGCTGATACGTTTGTGTAATAACAGGGCATGGCATATTTGAACGTGGATTGGCTTTATTTATATGTTTATATGCAAAATCTAAGTAATCGTTAAATGGTAAAAGGGCGTGGTAATTAAAGCGCTGGTGGTTGTGCTCATTTTCAAAGCGTAATAAGCCTTGTTGCTTACTTTTTGTTATAAATTTAAAGTCGCTCGCCTGCGATATACAGTTTTGAGCGACGGTAATATGCGAAAAAATACTTAAAACAAAACCAAAAGCTACTCTTAAAACTATTCTTAAAATTAAATCACTATTATTCATTAACTACTGCATATTGGGCAAGACACTCAGTTAGCTTAATGAGTTCAAGCGGTTTTGCAAGATGTTGGTTAAATCCAACTGCTTGTGCATGTGCTTTATCCTCTGGCATAACGTCGGCAGTTAAAGCAATAATCGGGAGTTCTTGTTCAGTTTTAAATTGCCTGATCAATGCAGTTGCTCTATAGCCATCCATTATAGGCATTTGGCAATCCATAAGAACTAAATCAAAATGCTGCTTTTTAACTATATCAACGGCCAGTTCGCCATTTTCTACTATATACGGCACAATCCCCAGCGAGCCAAGCATCGCTTTAATAACCATTTGATTCACTGGGTTGTCTTCTGCGACCAAAATGTCTAGCGAAGTAATATTAGTATTATCAAATGTAATAACATGTTCTTTTTTAGGCTCTGTTGTTTCTAATTGCATTGAAAATGTAAACGTAGAGCCTTTATCTATTTCACTTTCAAGTGCTATTTCTCCCCCCATTAATTGGCTTAGCTCTTTTGCTATTGTTAAGCCCAGCCCTGTACCACCAAATTGCCTAGAGGTAGAGCTATCAGCTTGGGTAAATGCATTAAATAATTTTTTATGTTGGCTTGGCTTTATACCTATTCCGGTATCCCTAATGGTTATAACAAGCTGTACTTTATTGGCGGCAGTAAACTCTGTTTCTATGTTTAAAGTAACGCTGCCTTGGCTTGTAAATTTAATCGCGTTACTACATAAATTAAGTAATATCTGCTCAATTCGCATCGGATCACCAATAAACCAGGTATCTAAAGGTAGCTTTGAGTTAACTTGCCATTTAATACCTTTGTTAACAGCGCTTTGTTCAAACATATTGTTTATGCGTGTTATTAAGGCACCTAGGTCGAATGCAATAGATTCAATAACTAACTTTTGGGATTCTATTTTTGATATATCAAGAATGTCATTAATTAAGTTTAATAAACTTTTAGATGATGAGTTTATTTTATCTAAATAGCCAATGAGTGTAGTTGCAGTGTCTGTTTCGCGAGCAAGTGAAGAAAAACCAATAACGGCATTGAGCGGTGTTCGTATTTCGTGACTCATATTAGCTAAAAATTGGCTTTTAGCTTGATTAGCTAAATCGGACTGCTGTTTTGCTTGTGCGAGTGAGTGTGTACGCTCTGCAACTTGACGTGTAAGCGCTATTTGTTGCTGATTAAACAGTAGTAAAACCATTAAAATTAAAGAACATACGGCAACTTGAAGTATGAGTAATAATAAAGTTAGCTGACTATTATGTTGTGTTAAAAAGCTTTCTTTAAGGGATAGTTTTACAATCCATTTTTGCCCTGCAAAGTCCACGTCAAACGACATTAAACGGCTGCCTTTGGCTTGCTGAACATCTTGAGAGTAATTACTATAAAACGGCGGTGTGTTTGTATCTTCATATATACCAATCGAAAACATATCAGACTGCTGTTTAGTAATAGCTTGTTCAATAATACTTCGTACTAAAAATACACCTGTGGCATAGCCTTTAATTGTTTCTTTATCGTTACTTTGAGAATACACAGGAGCAAATAATAAATAAGCTGGCTTAGGCTGTTTGGTCTGTACTAGTTGAATTATCTTAGTACCTACGGGCATATATTTTATAGCGGGGTTAAGCAGGGAATTTTTTCGATCAGGGTTTGAAAATACATTAAAGCCAATAGCTTTTTGATTACCATTAAAAGGAGCTATGTATTTTACTATAACAAGGGGATCGCTAATTTCAAGAGGCTCACCTACTACATCAACATCTAAATGGTAAATGTTTGATATCTCTTGAGCAAAGACGTCTCGTTGATCTTGAGGTATTTTTGCATTCCACGATAAAGCGTGAATAAACGCATGCTGGGTTAGTAATTGGCTAGCATAAGAATAAAAATCTTGTTGGCTTAATGTTGAAGATGATTGAACCTGACTTGCTAGGCTCTGCACTGCAATAATATTGCGATTTGTATATCTATAAAGGCTATTTTCTATAACGTGTACTTCACGTTCGGCGATTTTAATTGTGCTTATACGGTTTTCTTGATCGTATAGCTGTGTTGTGACCGCAACCGACACAAATAAAATAGAACATACTGCAATTGTTGGAAACGCCGATATATTATGTTGGTTAGACTTTTGTGGTAATAAAGAAAGTAAAAACGGAGTTGCAATTATTACTCCTAATGTATCGCCAAGCCACCAGTAAATAACATTCTTCCAATGATTATCAATACTGTAAACTGAGTTAAATTGACTAAGAGCGAACACGCCAAAGTTAGCCGAAATTAAACTGACTAATATGGCTATGACGAGAATAAAGTAAATTATGTTTTTACGCTTTTTAAAGCGTAGTGGGTGGCCAAGCCAAAATTTTAGTAAAGCAGCGCCCACCATTGCCTGTATAACCACACCAAAGGCGATATACATAGCCTCGTTAAATGAGTTACCGACAAGGACTAGCTCATGAGCTGAACTATCAAAAATATTTAAATTAAATGCAATTGCAGCTACAAATAAAGGCGGGATAAAGCGCCACCACCAAATATAACAACCGACCAAAGCTATACCAGCAGGTAACCAAATTGGAATTATTTGCGAATTAAAAGCAAGTTTAGTGAGTGCTATACCCACTAAAAAATATGCTAAAGCAAACATGATGTAAAAAATAATAGAATGATTTTTAGAGTTAAAATTTTTCACATAAGGTCCAAGCAATTATTATTGTCGTTTTGAAATATCAGTATAGCTAACAGTAAGTTATTTGGGTTATTTTTATAATGGTAACTGTTTTTTGCTAAATGATTGTTTAAGCACAACTGTTGATTCTATATTTGCGATACAACTTAAGCCACCTAGTTGATGTTTTACAAATGTTTCGTAGCTCTCAAGATCATGTGCAATTATTTTTAATAAATAATCATAGCTCCCTGATATTACACAACACTCTAATACATGTGGTAATTTTTCTACATGTTGCTCAAATTGCTCTGCAGCACTTACCGAGTTTTGGCTTAATCGCACAAACGCATATACCAACACATTAAGGTTAAGTGCTTTAGGGTTTATGGCGGCGTGGTAGCCGG
The DNA here is from genome assembly GCF_038900275.1 of Pseudoalteromonas sp. AS71. Classification (NCBI taxonomy): domain Bacteria; kingdom Pseudomonadati; phylum Pseudomonadota; class Gammaproteobacteria; order Alteromonadales; family Pseudoalteromonadaceae; genus Pseudoalteromonas; species Pseudoalteromonas sp. AS71. The sequence goes on from NZ_JBBMQZ010000022.1 coordinate 15,895, forward strand.
TAATAATGTTTTCTTGCTCTAACTTTTTTATACGTCTTAGGCAAGGTGTATCCGATAGGTTAATACTACTGGCCAAGTCTGAAACCGACATACGAGCTTGGCTTTGCAGTGCAACGAGTAATTGCTGATCTTTTTTATCTAACATAGTTGTCGGCTTTTATTAATTATTTTTATATTTGTAGTGATTATTGCTAAGTATTGCAGTTTTTACTAATTTTTTTGGCGTTTTACCCTCATTGAACTCTGTTAGCATTTAACTATAAAAATAATAGAGCACAACAATGAACACACATACCGCTATTTTCGATCACTGGATACGAACAGAGTTTGTCACTTTAAATAGTGAATTAGAGCAGCTTTATTGGCAGCAAACCGATAAAGCAAATGTAGAAGGGGTAGGCGAGGCCTTAAAGCAACAATTAGAAAAAAAAGGCAACGCATTAATTAGCAATTTATTAGCCGAGGGCAACACAGATCAAGGTTTTGATAGCGCTTTTGACTTACTCGGTAACGTAGGATTGTTTATGGCAGCGTGTAGGCGCCATGAAATTACTGAGCCAAGCAGAGAAACAACCTCTCCACTAATAGAAGCCTCAGCGCTTGCTATGCATATTGGTGCATCCATTGGCGTAACCCCTCGTTTTGCTACCGCCCATTTAACTACTCATAACAAAGCACTTAACGGTATTTATAAACGATTTACTAATTTACCCGATGAAAAGCTATTTATTGATTACAACACCCAAGGTATTTTGGCCTATAAACGAGCAAGTGATGCTTTATTAAAAATACTGCCGTTAGGCATTTCACACCCCTTGTGTGGTGAGTTATTAAAAGTAGCTAAACAAGCGCTTATAGATGTTATTGAATCAAATAATGCACTTTATTCTGAGCTCGATACAGATCGCTTTTTTAACTGCGTTCGCCCTTATTATAAACCGTATCGTGTAGGTAAAGAGGTTTACAGAGGTGCAAATGCTGGTGACTTTGCAGGTATTAACGTGATTGATATGTTACTAGGCCTTTGTAGCGCAAACGAGCCTAGTTACTCGCAAATGCTGGTGGATAAGTTTTTATATATGATGCCAGAGGATCAGCAAATACTACGAGAGGCCATGCGTATGCAAAGCTTTATGGATGACTTTTTACAAGCAGAGCAATATAAAAATACAGGTTGGTTTAAAAACCACGCAAATTTATTTATCCAAGTGTGTAAATTACATGGTGACACCGCGGTCGGTCATCATAATCAACTGGTTGAAAAGTTTATTGCTCAGCCTTCAAAAAATATGCAACAGCAGTATATGAGTAAGGTAACAGCAAGTGGTCCGCCGCTTCATGTATTGCTTGATTCGCTCGAAAAACTAAGAGATAGGCGAGCCAGCGCAAAACGCGACGATATAAAAACACGTTTTGACGATCTAAATACACTTAAAAAATGGATTAAATAGCATGCTTAAAAACGATTTTTGTATGGCCGATGGCTGTTACTTATTAAACCACTCGGTAGGGCGTCCTCTTAAAAATACACAGCAATATTTAGCACAGCACTATTTTTTACCATGGGAGAGCTCAAGTAAAGAACCTTGGCAGCAATGGCTTCCCGCAGTTGAGCAATTTACTAGCGCACTTAGTAAGTTATTTAATGCGCCTAGTTCGCAGTTTTGTCCTCAAGTTAATTTATCAAGTGGCTTAACAAAGTTGCTTATGTCGCACCCTCGATTACAGCAAAAAAATTGTAAAGTGCTTATGGCGCAAAGTGATTTTCCGAGCATGGGCTTTGCAATGCAAAAAGCATTACCAGAGTGCGCACAAATTATGTTTATACCAGAGCACGAAAACCTAACTGATATTAATGTTTGGCAGCGCTATATAACTTGCGATATCGACTTGGTTTTTATAAGCCATGTGTATTCAAATACAGGTGTACAGGCGCCTGTATACGATATTGTAGCTATAAGTAAATTAACCAATAGTTTATCAATAGTTGATGTTGCTCAGTCAGCGGGTGTTATACCGCTTGATTTAAGCGTACTTGATGCTGACTTTATGATTGGCTCGAGCGTTAAATGGCTATGTGGTGGTCCAGGTGCAGCTTATTTATGGGTTAACAAAAACCAAATAGAGTATTGTAAGCCTAAAGATGTGGGTTGGTTTTCGCATCAAAATCCATTTGAGTTCGATATTAACCACTTTGAATATAGCGCCAGTGCGCTCAAGTTTTGGGGTGGCACCCCTTCTGTAGCGCCTTATATTATCGCCGCAAATAGCATTGCCTACTTTGCAGAGCTAACAGCTCACAAGGTAAGAGATCATAATTTAGCTATGCTTACGCTTATTCATGAGCAACTAGGCAAATATGTTGCATCACCTATGAGTAGTGATAAATGCAGCGGGACTGTTATTTTGTTTTTTAACAAGCAGCAAGACCATGTACTTACAGCGCTTAATAAAGCGAAAGTCAGTGTAGATGCCCGTAAATTTGGGATACGAGTATCGCCACATATTTATAATACTCAAGAAGACGTTGGGCAGTTTATTTCGATAGTAAAACGAGCGCTTAAGGGTTTTGGCTAAGCTGCTGCTTTCTTTGTTTTAATGACTCTATTTTTTGCTGCGTTTGATTAATTGATGCGTCGTAAGCTTGTTTTAACGAATTTGTTTTAGTTGCGATAGCATCAGCAATAGACGAAGCGCCTAAACGATTGGCTTTATCTTGAGTCATGTAATCTATCTGCTGTTTTTTAGCTGCGTATTCTTTTTGGCTTTGTGCAATCGATAGCTCAAGGCGCTTTATTTCACGCTCTATTTGTTGAACTTCTAAGAAGTCATCCACAGAGGTGTCGGTAATACCTTTACCGGGCGTAGAGCTTTTATATGCTTCAATTACGTTTATATCTTTAAGAGTAATAACTTGTGCATCTTTAGCGCAAGGCGTTTGGCTAAAGGTAGGAACGCCCTTAATTACACACTTATACACTGTTGTACTTTGTGCCAAGGTAAAAAATGGTGCTGCCGCGCAAACTGATAGCAATATGAACCGGATCATAGCTAAACCTAAAGTGGCTAAAGTTGTGTTAATAATGCCCTAAGTTATTACTAGGCACAATTTGTTTAGTTTTTATAATTTTTAGGCACAAAAAAAAACACAATTAAGTGGTTTAAATTAAGTATGGTCCAGAGGGAGGGATAGACTTGCTTACATCCATGTAATCAATCGCTGCGCGACGCTTGCAGCGGCCCAAAATGTTCCAGACATTTTGTCGAACCCTGTCGAGGGTTCTCACCCTCCCAATTTAGTATAGGTGTTAAATTTTAGGCACAAAAAAACCACAATTAAGTGGTTTAAATTAAGTATGGTGGAGAGGGAGGGATTCGAACCCTCGATAGAGCTACAAACTCTATACTCCCTTAGCAGGGGAGCTCCTTCGGCCACTCGGACACCTCTCCAACGCATAACCGTTTGTATTGATGGAAGTAAAAAAGCCACCAATTAAAATATGGTGGAGAGATAGGGATTTGAACCCTAGATGGGCTATAAACCCATGCCGGTTTTCAAGACCGGTGCATTCGACCACTCTGCCATCTCTCCGTGACGCAGAATAATACTTAGGTGATACCGCTGTGTAAATAGCAAAATGACTGTTTGCCTAAAAAACGTACGTAAATGAGGTTTTTTTTGTAAATAAGGGGAAATTAAGGCAATTTTTAATAAAATAAATAGGTTGCAGCAAACAAGGGGGAGCTAAATAAGTGACTTCATTTAGTGGTTGAGTGTTCGCTGCACCGAAAAATAATCATGGTTGGGTGATTATTTATATTGAGCTGCGCCGCTAAGTGCTAGTCTTTTACCAATAGTGTTAAGTTTAGCTAACATTCTTGCTTTACGGTTAGTTGGTTTAACTGCTACTTGAGCTGCTGCTGTTTGATTTAATGTGTTAATTGGTTTCATTATTTTGCTCCGGTTGTATATGTTGAAATCGCGTGCATTTTGCACGTTGTTTGATTAAAAAGACAACGATAAAAATTGAGCCTGACGGATTAGTTAAACTAATCCTTGTTTGTTTTATTAACGTGCGGTTCAGTGTTTTTTATGATCGTTTTTGCATAAATAGTTACAATGAAGTCGGCTTTAGTCGCTTTAATACTGATACTTGTGAGTGTTTGTATTTATTTTTATGCATTTTACACAATCTTTTTTGACTAGTTATTCAGATTAAAAAAATTCAATTAAACTCTTTTTATTCGTTCTTAAATGCATTGTTGGAAACAAAAAGCTTGTCGCTACTAATAATTATTAAACCAAGTACAAAAAAACAGAGTGAAAAACCACTAATGTGGCTTAAAAGCATCTGTAAAAAACGCAGTTTTTCTTATTGTATGTTTACTACAACGGGAAGCTTTAACGATGACTGCGCTCAAATAAGGTTGCTACTGAGTAAATTTACCAAAGTAGTTGTACTTGGCGGAGACGGTACATTGAGCTTGGCGGTTAATGCGTTAATAGGGAGTAGCTGTACGTTAGCATTATTGCCTTGCGGTACAGGTAATGATTTCTCGAGAGGGTTTAATTGCAAAGAAGATGATTGGCGAAAGGCATTATTTAATACACCGATAGCAATTGATGTAGGAAAAATTAATAGCCGCTATTTTATTAATATTGCAGGGGTAGGGTTTGATGCTCATGTAGTTAAAGCGATTAATGCTAAAGCTAGTTTTTCATCTTTTGATTACAGTTGGACGAGCATTAAAGAGCTATTTTATTATCAAGCTCAGCAGTTACAAGGTACGTTTAATAACGATGCTCAGCAGTATCAAAATTTGATTACCGTATTTGCTAATCATAAGTACTTTGGTGGTGGTCTAGAAATAGCGCCAAAAGCAGATTTAACTGATGGGTTGCTTGAGTGTTATCAAATGCGAACAGGTGGGCTTTTTTATAATGTAATAAGCTTTATGAAGTTATTTTTTAAGAGCCATCAGCATATAAAAAATCTTAACTACAGTCGCTTAAATACAGCTTCTATAAAAACTGAAGGGTTATTGATTGAAGCAGATGGTGAACTGGTAGGTAAAACTCCAGCCGTTATTAGTGTGCATGGGCAGGCTTTACTTTTTCATATGCCAATAAAAAAGCGCCTACAGTAGGGTAGGCGCTTTTGTGTTAGTTGCGTTAATAACGCGTCTAACTGGGGACGGAGCCACTTTTAGCTACTGCTCTATTAGCTAAAAAGGCGTTAATTCGTTTTGTTGGGGTAAGCACAATGGCGTTACCTAATAGCACTAGGCTAAATCCTGCAAAGGTATTTGCGTGCCATTCAAAGCCTTCAAAAAAGCTACTCAGTGTTACTGCCACTAATGGGAATAAAACAATAACGTAGCTGGCTTTTTCAGGGCCTATATTTCTTAGTAGAGCAAAGTAGCAACCAAAAGCGATTACAGTGCCAAATATTGATAGATAAAGTAGTGATAACCAGTAACTTGGTGGAGCATTCAAACTAAATTGCACATCGTTCATTAATACATATAAAGCTAAACCTATAGCGCTGTATAGCATGCCCCATGCATTGCCTTGCAATACACCAATTTGTTTACGAGAATTACGAACGCTTACCATGTTTCCTAATGAAGCCACAAAGGTGCCACCAAGGGCAAGTAGTAACCCGACCAACGCACCATTACTCAAGTCGAACTGCTGTAACTGTGGCCAAAACAGACACGTAATACCTAATACAGCGAGAACAGCACCTGTATAAATTCGTTTTGAGATTGGCTTACCAAAAAATAACCGAGTATTGACTATGTTCATAACCAGCAGCATTGAAAAGGCAATAGAGGTCATGGCTGAGGTAAGGTGATTTTGTGCCCAGTAAAGCATTAAATAATTTAATCCAAAATTACAAATAGCTAATAAAACAAAAAAGCCATGATCCAGTAACTTAAATCGCATGTCGGGTTTTTTGTACGCTACATATAACCACATTAAAAGCGCTGCAATAGCAAAGCGATAAAATAACGATAACTCTACCGCAATATCACCTAACTGAAACTCTATGGCTAACCAAGTTGAGCCCCAAATTAAAACGGTTGTAATGTATAGCGCTGCACTTTTCATGGTTAGTCTCCAAAGCCCGATTGAATGGCTATTTTAAGACCTATCTGTATACTTACCATATACAGAAAAGTAAAAATGTAACCTATACAGATTTGGTGTGTGATGATAAGACAAAAAAATAGCCAAGGGCATGAGTTTTTATATCAGCAAGTTATTCAGTTGATTAGAGATATGAGCGCTCAACAAGTTTTACTCCCCGGCGAAAAACTTCCATCACTGCGTAAAATGGCAGATAACTTAAATATAAGTATCCCCACTGTAAAACAGGCTTACCAGTCACTTGAAGATCAAGGGTTGGTAGAGGCGCGTGAAAAATCAGGATATTTTTTAAAAGTCGTTAGCATGGCTCATAATTTACCTAAGCGAGTTAAATTAAGTCGTGAACCTGTTGTGGTAAATAAACAAGCCTTAATAGAGCAGGTGTATAGCGCGATCCATCAAGCTAACGTAGTCCCCTTTGGTATCGCCAACCCAATTGCAGCAGCACCTACCGATAAAGCACTCGCCAGAAACATGCGCCGTGTAATGACAATTGCGGGCAGTAAAGCCATAAATTATGGCCCAACTGATGGGTTTGTAACACTGAAAAAACAATTAGTGCATCGCTATTTAGATTTTGGCATTGGTATTGATATGGACGAGCTTGTGATCACCAATGGTGCGCAAGAGGCTATGGCTATTGCGCTTAAGTGCGTGACAAAGCCAGGCGATGTAGTGGCTATTGAGACTCCTTGTTATCACGGAATTATAGAGTTAATAGAAAGCCTAGGGCTTAAAGCGCTCGAAATACCACTGTGTCCAGATAATGGCATTTGGTTAAGCGATTTGGAGCGAGCTTTAAATGAGCATGACATAAAAGCGTGTTTATTCTCGACAGCAATTAGCAACCCTGTAGGCAGCTTTATGCCAGATACAAACAGGCAGCAGCTGGTGGAGTTACTCGAAAGCCACGACGTAGTGCTTATTGAAGATGACGTATACGGCGATTTATATTTTACGGCGAAACGAGGCACACCTGCTTTAGCGTACTCTAAAAAAGGATTAGTGATTAGTTGCTCATCTTTTTCTAAAACGGCAGCGCCGAGCTATCGTGTAGGTTGGTTAGTTGCGGGTAAATTTGCAACGCAAGCAAGGCGATATAAAAGAGCACTAAGTTGCTCTGCTTCGTTAATAAACCAATGGACGTTATCTGAGTTTATTGCCAGTGGTGAGTACGACCGAAATTTAAAAGTACTTAGGCAACGCTTGCGCGATAATAAAGAGCGTATGCGATGGTGCTTACAACAAGCTATGCCAAAAAACACACGTATAAGCGATCCAAAAGGAGGCTGTGTAATGTGGCTAGATTTAGGAAGCGAGTACGATAGTCAAAAATTATTTTTACTTGCTCTTGAGGTTGGTATTAGTATTACCCCTGGGCTTATTTTTTCAGCCTCTAATAAGTATAAAAGCTGCGTAAGGTTAAGTTATGGTGTGCCGTGGAGCGAGCAGATAGAGCAAGCCATTATTACTCTGGGTAAGCTCACTTTATTAGCTAAAAAGTAAGTTTGGGAAACACAAAAAAGCAGCATTTAAGTAAACTTAAGTGCTGCCAAAGGGATGTTAAATAACGTTTGCTGTACTAATTTTGTTTAAAGCTAAATAACTGGTAACCTTTAAGCTCTGGCACTTGCATTACTAATTGCTCTTCTTGTTTTGCAATATCAGCAAAGGTTTCACATAAAGAGTTAGCTCTCTCTTCAAGTGCGCTTGCATGTAGCTCTACTTTTTCTTCTATTTGTGCACCCATATTTTCCATGCGTTGTTCAAAGGCATCCATATCGCCGCCTGAACCAAGTAACTCAGAACCTAAAGCCACTAAAATACTGCCCATTGATTGCATTACTGCTGATTCAACCGCTGTTTCTATCTGCTGCTCAAATTGTTGTTCAAAGTTTTCGCCAAATTGATTAAAACTTTGTTGGCCCATTACAAATGTACCTTGCTGGTAAAATGTGTTTTCTACCTCAATTTTAATGTCGTCCATAAGCTCAGACATATTATCAAGACCGTCAATATTAAATGCATTGCCTACTTCTTCTAATGCCACACCGGCAATTTTAACCCCCTCTAACGCTATATTAGCTACTTCAGGTAATTGAGTGCGTAAGCTATCAGAGTACTTATTCAGTGCTTCGCGTTGTGAGCTATTAAGCGCTACAAGCTCGCCATTAACGGTTAAGTCACCATGGGAATTAAATTGCATAGTTTTATTATTGGCAGTAAAAATTTCTAATTCGTTTGGTTTAATACGTACATCGTTTTTAAATTCGACGTTACATTCATCATTACTAAATGAAATTGTAGAATCGTTGTCGTTATGAGCCATAGCGGCTGGCGTACAAATTAATGCGCTAACTAATAGTAATTTTTTCATGTTTGTTCTCTACTTTTTGTTGATGACGATTAATTAATAACAAGTTTGATGCCAGTTTTATTTTTCTATAAAAAACAATTAATTAAGTGTTTTTCTTTGTTTTTTAGCAAGTCAAAATAATTAATAAATAACTATTTTTTAGTCAAATTGGCTAACTAATAAAAATTAATAAATTTTATTTATCGATACGATAAAAAACTCTCACTTTCCTCAATTCAAATTTAGCGCTATTTATTCACATTACTGACATGAAGACTATTTACAGTAGTCACGTGGCTTTATTTTGATGTTAATTTGCAGAGCACTTTGGCATTAAACATTTTTAATTTTACCGGCTATTGCGATAATAAAATCCTTGGTTGGTCTCAAACACTTTATGGAGTGGGTTGTGGGTAAGACATTTAGTTACGATGCGCTAGATGACGATTTTGTTGAAGACGAGTACGAAATGCTCGGACGTAATCAACACGATAAGAACAAGCAAAAGGTTAAGAAGAAGTTGGAAGACTACCTTGAGCAAAAACGCTTGCGTAAAAATCTAGGCGAAGACGATTTAAGCGATTACACCGATTAAATTTCACTAGTATAAATAAAATACCAATTAATATTGAGAATTTAAATGTGCAGTTATGTGTATGTTTAAGTCTCAATAGTATTGGCAATAAAGAGGCCTTGCGCCTCTTTATTACTTTTTAAAGCGTGCTTTTAGCCTGTGCTAATGCTTTTTGCATTGTAAGCTCTAGCTTTTCGGGTTTAGTGAAAGGTGCATAGCGTTTAATTGGCGTGCCATCTGCTGCAATTAAAAACTTAGTAAAATTCCACTTTATTTTGCGTGTTAAAAAACCAGGCAAGGCTGATTTTAAATAACGAAAGACTGGATGAGCATGCTTACCGTTTACATCTACTTTGGCCGCCATTAAAAAACTCACACCAAAATTAATTAAGCACCCTTGCTCTATTTGTGTAGCGTCGCCGGGTTCTTGTTGACCAAATTGATTGCACGGAAATCCCAGAATAACTAAACCTTGGCTGGCATACTTATTGTGCAAAGCTTGCAGTGACTCGTATTGGTAGGTAAATCCACATTTACTTGCGGTATTAACAATAAGCACAACCCTACCTTCAAAATCATTAAAGTTGATAGGCTGACCCTGTAAGCTCGTTGCGCTTAATTGATGAAATGCGTGCATATTGGTGTCTTTTTATTGTTGTTAGCCGCATTTTAACCTGAGTGCAGTATTTCATAAAGTATAAAGATCGCACTAATTTAAAATTAGAAATAGCCCCATACCGGCAAGCGTTGTGTAATAGATATTATGTGTTTTGTAGGCAACAATAATGGCAACTATCGCGGCGCTTAAATAAGGATTTTGCCAGTTTAAGTTAATGCCATCTTCATTCAAAAACACGATAGGCACCCAAATTGCTGTAAGCACTGCCGGTGCACTAAAGCTTAAAAATTGCTGCATTTTAGGGCCTACTTTAAACGGTAAAGCACGGTGCAAAAATAAATAACGCGTAAAAAATGTAATGCACGCCATGAGTAAGATAGTCGTCATCATGGCGTTACTTCCTTTTTAGTGGTTAGTCTTGCTGTGCTGTAACCTGCTGCCATTGCCAGCAGCGCTGAGCAAACAAGCCATAACTCAAATCCTGTGCTTTTTAAAAGCGTTGCACTAATGCCTGCTACAATTACCGTAACGAGTGAGGCTAAATTTTTAATGCCCGGAATAACCAACGCTATAAACGTGGCAGCAATGGCAAAGTCGAGCCCTAAATTAGTTAAATCGGGCAGCATTGTGCCTGCTACAATGCCAATTAACGTCCAAATATTCCATGCAATATAAAAGCTAAAACCAGCGCTCAATGCGTATATTAAACGTGTTTTTGTTCTGTATGCTTTTCTATGGTGAGAAAATGCAAATAGCTCATCGGTTAATACAAAACTTACTGGTAAGCGCCAACGCATAGGTTGATCAATGACCTTATGACGCACGGCTAAACCGTATAAAAAGTGTCGAGAGCTAATAATAAATGTTGTGAATAAAATTGTAAGCAATGGTGTGTTGCCCGCTATAAGTTCAATTGCAACAAGCTGTGCAGAGCCTGCAAATACTAATAACGACATTGCTTGGGTTTCTAGTGCACTAAAGCCATTTTGAATCGCTAAAGAGCCACATAAAATACCCCAAGGAATAACCGCTAAACACAGTGGTAGCATATCTAAAAAGCCTTTTAAAATAGCTTTTTTAACTGGTTGCATGATATTTACTCTCACGGCTTGTAGAATGGCTCATAAGGATACCTTAATATTATGATGTTAAAGTAGTTAACGAATTAGATAATACTGTTTTTTTAAGGATAGGCGCAATGACGACGTTAAAAGTGTGGGATGGGTTTATTAGATGCTTTCATTGGTTTTTGGTTGTAAGTATTGCGGTGCTTTATTTTAGTATTGAAGAGGGCATGATTGAGCTTCATTTTGTTGCTGGGTTCTTTACTTTAGCACTTATCGTAACGCGTTTAATATGGGGCATTATCGGAAGTAAAACCGCGAGATTAAGTGGGTTGCTGCACTCTCCTCGTGCTATTTTAAAGGCACTAAAGACACCAAGTGACTCGCTAGGCCATTCAGCACCTGGCAGTTGTATGGTAATGGTATTTTTTATAATTATAATTACGCAGCTTATTACCGGGTTAATGAGTAGCGATGGCATTTTAACTGATGGCCCGCTTGCTCAATATGTGTCTAGCGATACAATTGATTTTGCAAATTGGCTACATGAGCTGAATTTTGACATTTTACTTTATGCTATTGGTTTACATGTATTAGCTATTATTGTTTATAGAATAAAAGGTAAGCCGCTAGTTAAGGCGATGATCACAGGCTCAAAAGAGTTAAAAGTAGATGACTCTGAGGCTAAAGTAACAAAAGCGTCTTGGCCAGCGTGGCTAATATTTATATCTTTATTGGTGTTGCTGATATTTACGTGGGCGAAAGAACCTTTAACTTATTTATTTAGTTAAAAATACATTAAACCAACCTTAAAGGGTTGGTTTTTGTTTTTGGTTACATTCTTTTGTTTGATTGTTATGCGGGGCCGAATTATAATCGCCGCATTGCTGGCAAACTAATCGAAAGATTAGGGCGCAAAGTTTCCGGTCTAAGGCTTTTTATAAAGCTATGGTAGCGGGACTACTGCATAACGTGTTGTTATGTATCACTTGCCCTCAGTGTATTTTTTGTGTATCCATAGTGTATGGATAAGATTTTGTAACTCTTAAGGTGTTGCCGTGTTTATGCATACGTCGTTGGCCTGTGGAAAGTGGTCAACAATAGGTTGCTTAAATCATCATACCCAATTGTTTATTGGCGATGTGGTGAGTGTAACCTTTTACGACATGCAAGGAGAGCTAGTTAGTTTATCATTTGATTACAAAATCACCTCGCTTGAGCAAGGTGAACCTCACGCATGGCCACGCTTAGTTGCCGAGTATATTAACGTGCATGTTCCTCTGGTTAGCGCAGGTAAAATGACCGAGCAAGGCTTAATTGTAGCCTATAGAAATAATGAAATTTTTGCATTGCAAAGCAGTGGTATATGTAAAGCGCATGTCGATTTTCATTGTATTGAAAAATGCGACGAGCGTGTTGTTAATAACCTTGATTCTTATGATTACGTGTACCCTGAAAATTGTGAAAACTATAATGCGGGTACAAAGGTATTGCAGCCAAAAACAGGGCATGTTTATCAATGTAGGCCTTGGCCATTTAATGAGTTTTGCCGCGCGAGTGACGATAAAAAGTTTATGTTCGAGCCCGGTGTTGGACAAAGTTGGGCTATGGCTTGGCAGCAAATATAAGGTTGTTAGTGAATTATCTTCCCAAAGGTATAGCGGTTTTAATAATGAAGCGTTTACCGTTTTAGCCCATCCAACTATTGGATGGGCTTTTTTATTTTTATGATAAACTGCAAATCACATTATTTTTTTAATTGGTTTTGTTGTGTCTCGTCCTGACTACTCTTTAAGTTTATTACCTAATTTCCCGATTGCTAAACAGCAAGCCCATACATTAAGTACTCATAATAAGATACGTACCGATAATTACTATTGGATGCGTGATGACGATCGCCAGGATGAGCAAGTACTTGCGCATTTACATGCTGAAAATGCGTACTGCGATGAACAGTTAGCTGCTATGAAGCCACTACAAAATACACTTTTTGAAGAGTTAAAAGCACGCATTGTAAAAGATGATAATTCGGTACCCGTTAAAGACGGGAAATACTGGTATCACTCAGAAGTTCGTGGTGATGATGAATACTCGCGTCACTATAGAAGTACGAGCATAAAGGCCGATAATAAAGAGCTTTTACTCGATGTGAATGTCTTAGCTGAAGGATTTGAGTTTTTTGAGCTAGGCGAAGTCGCACTAAGTCCATGCGAGCAGCTTATGGCTTACTCTGAAGATACTGAAGGTCGTCGTATTTATAATGTTCGCTTTAAAAGCTTAGCGACCGGTGAAATGCTTCCTGATGTGCTTGAAAATACAGAAGGACAAGTTGTTTGGGCTAACGACAATAAAACTGTTTTTTATGTAAAAAAAGATTTAAAAACGCTATTAGGATACCAAGTATTTAGGCATGAGCTTGGCAGCGAGCAAAGCCAAGACGTAATGGTCTACGAAGAGCAAGACAGCAGCTTTTTTATGGGACTTGGTAAAAGCCGCGATGAAAGCTTAATTATTATTGATTTAGCATCGACAGAGACCAACGATACATGGGTGCTTGATGCTAATAAGCCCACTGGCGAATTTAAAGCATTAATGCCGCGTGAAGATGGCCACGAGTTTGACGTAGATAAGCTAGGTGACACATTTTATATTGTGACTAACTGGCAAGCTAAAAACTTTAGATTAATGACGGCAACAAACGAAACAATTGCTGATAAAACACAATGGCTTGAGCATACAGTTCACAGAGAAAATGTACTGCTTGAAGGTGTAGAGTTATTTAATGACTTTTTAGTATTAAGTGAACGCGAGCAAGGGCAAGCTCGATTTGTAGTTGTTAATAAGCAAGGGGATCGTATGGCACTTGAGTTTGCCGATCCTTGTTATTATGCAGCAATAGCAATGAACCCAGAGCCAGACACTCGCACTGCGCGTATTTATTACTCGAGCTTAACAACACCGGGCTCTTTATATGATGTTGATTTAGCAACGGGCGAAAAAACATTACTTAAACAGCAAAAAGTACTCGGTAGTTTTAATGCTGATGACTATCAGTCGGAGCGGTTAATGATAACTGCTCGCGACGGAGTTGAAGTACCTGTATCTGTTGTTTATCGAAAAGACAGCTTTAAAAAAGAGGGTACAAATCCGTTATTTCAATACGGCTATGGCGCCTATGGTTATACGATTGATCCTAGTTTTTCAAGCTCATCACTGAGCTTGCTCGATCGTGGTTTTGTTTATGTAATAGCGCATGTCCGAGGCTCTGAAATGCTAGGCCGCGAATGGTATGAGCAAGGTAAAAAAGAGCATAAACAAAATAGCTTTAGTGACTTTATTGATGTGACAAAAGCGCTTGTTGATCAAGGTTATTGTGATAGCAATAAGGTGTTTGCCTCAGGCGGCAGTGCCGGTGGCTTATTAATGGGGGCGGTTGTAAACCAGGCACCAGAGTTATATTGCGGTGTTGGCTGTCATGTACCATTTTTAGACGTATTAACCACAATGCTTGATGAGAGTATTCCACTCACAACAAATGAATACGATGAATGGGGTAATCCAAATGAGCCTCAATTTTATGATGTGATAGAAGCTTACTCGCCTTATGACAATATTAGCGCACAAAACTATCCGAACATACTCGTTACTACCGGTCTTCATGATTCACAAGTACAGTATTGGGAGCCTATGAAGTGGGTTGCAAAAATGCGTGAACTTAAAACAGACAGTAACATTTTAGTCTTTAAAACGGATATGGATGCAGGTCATGGCGGTGCATCAGGTCGTTTTAAAAGCTTAGAAGAAAAAGCCCTCGAAATGGCCTTTTTTATTGCGCTGTTAAATTAACTGCAAAATCGGAAAATTGTATTACTCTATATATAGAAGTTGATATATATAAGGTAATTTATGTTTGGAGCACATGGCGAATTTCAGATTTGTTCACAGCCCCCTCATATGTATTTGAAGTTGAAGGGGAGCTTTAACAATGAAGGTATAACATCGTTAACTAATGGTGTTATTCAAGAATTGAGCTTTCATCCTAAAAATACAATTAAGTTTGTGGTTGTTAACTTAAAAGAGTTTGAACTGTTAACTTTAGATAGTCTTGATTCGTTAGAGGCCTATTTTGCGGGTGTAAAAGAGCGTGGCTATCAACGTGTTGACTATATAAACATTAATATCATAGCTAAAGATATGTTTGAAAAGGTATGGAAAAATAGCGATGTAGAAGTTAATTTTTATAAAGATACCGAAAGCTATTTATTAGTGCATCCAAGTGATAGTTATATAAAACAGAACTGGTAATTAATATGAGTATTATAAACCGCTACTGAAGAGGGCTTATAATACTCTCTAAACACCCTTTATAGCGCCTTGAAAGGTTTAAGCACATGTCGTTTTTAAGTCTTACTTTATAATCGCCACTGTCGGTAGGCATCAGTTCGCAGATAGCTTGTTTTCTTACCAGCGTCGAGCGATGAATACGAATAAACCCTTCTGGCTCTAGCTGCTGTTCAATATTTTTCATGGTTTCGCGGTGTAATACCGGTGTACTACCTTTGGTAAAATGCAGCTCTACATAATTGCCCGCACCATTAATCCAAATAATATCTTTTATATCAATTAGCCTTACCTTACCTACATCTTTAACTACAATATGTGATGATGGTTTTTCGGTTTGTGTGCTCTGTTGATATTGGCTCTCAGCCGCGCTTGCAATCGGGCAAAGGTGAATTAGTTTATCAAAGCATTTATCAATACGCGGTGCTGTAGAATCTACTATTAAAAAATCAACAGCGCCAACTTCAAAAGCAAAACTCGCAAAATGACCCGACTGGGCAATAATGACTAACTTAAGCTTTTTAGCGAGCTCTGTTAAATGCACTATTTGCATAGGATCAGCCAGATTGGTTAGTTCGTAAAAAAGTACGTTGTATTGATCTGTATCTATTTGATCTAATCTGTTTGCCTGAATAAAAGATTGAGATTCAAAGTGTCGGTGCTCTTGCACGCGCTTTGTTAAAAATGTTGCAAACTTAGTGTTACTAACAAAAGTTAATGCATGAAAAGAAGCGACCATTATTTTATATCTCTTGCTGTATATAGTAACAAAGACCGTGCTTAGCGGAAAAACTGTTATGAAAAGTACAATATATTTATAAAATAATTGTGACGTACTAATTAATCCCATCAAACTAGCTATTCATACCAAAGATTACGCCTCATAAATAATGCATGTAGAGTGTTTAAATAAATCCCCTTACTGTAATCCGCGAAGTAACTATTTAGTTACAAAAATAACAATTCAGGGGAATTATATGACATTAACTAACAAAGGTAGCGCGCGATTATTTAAAAAATCGTCGTTAACAGTTGCGCTAAGCAGTGCAATACTTGCAAGCATTTCATTTCAAGGTGTGGCTGCAGAAGATGACGAAATTACTAAAATAGAACGTGTACAAGTTACAGGTTCTCGTATTCGTTCAGCTGAGGCGATGTCATCAGCGCCTATCCAAGTTGTAGATAGTGCCGCTATTGATGCATCGGGATCATTAAATATTCAAGATTTACTGCTAGAGAACCCAGCATTTGGTTCGCCAGCTATTAGCCGTACTAATTCAAACTTTAATACAGCCAGTGCGGGGGTTGCTACAGTTGATTTACGTAATTTAGGCTCTAACCGTACATTGGTTTTAGTTAATGGTCGCCGTTATGTTTCTGGTGTACCTGGCAGCTCTGCTGTCGATTTAAATACTATTCCTAGTCAATTTATCGAACGTGTTGAAATTATGACCGGTGGTGCTTCATCAGTTTATGGCTCTGACGCTGTTGCTGGTGTAGTTAACTTTGTACTAAAAGATGATTTTGAAGGCGTTGAGTTTGAAGGTCAGTACGGTGAATCGAGTGAAGGTGATGATGAGTCACGCCAATTTAACTTTACCTCAGGCTTATCAAGCTCAGATGGTAAAGGGCACGCCATGTTTCACCTGGGTTACTCTGATCAAGGTGCTGTTTTCTCACGTGATCGTGACCGCTCGGCAGTAGACCAATTTTCAGGTATTTTCTTTGAAGATGATCCTGTAGCAAACCCAGGCTCTGTATTTGATGCGGTAAGCCCATTTTTATCTTCATTCCCACCACAAGGTCGTTTTAGCGCAGGGGATGAAACATTTACGTTTAATGATGCAAACAACCTACAAAACTCATTTAGTACTAATGGTGGCGATGGCGTAGATGCAAATGGTTTTAACCGAAGCGGCGTACGTACAATAGCAATACCTACAGAGCGCTACTTATTCGCATCAAATGGTAGCTATGAGTTAAGTGACAAGCATAGCTTTTTTTATGAAGGCACTTACGCTGCAACAACAACTGTTTCTGAATTAGAGCCGTTCCCTTTTGCTTCTGATGATATTTATGCAAATGGCCAAGTACCGATTGAATTTAATGTAAACGGTGAAATATTACGTAATGCATTTGTACCAGACGATATATATAACGCAGCAACCGACACCGATGGTGATGGTATGCGTGATATCTTTTTTGCAAAACGTTTGAGTGACATTGGTAACCGTGGAGCACGAGCAGAGCGTGATACATTCCGTTTAGCGCTTGGTTTTCAAGGTGAAATAGCAGATGGTTGGTTTTACGATACTTACTACGTATATGGTAAAACAAAAGAGCAGCAAGTTTCTGGAGGTTTAGTCAACGTGCAAAGCTTCCGTCAAGGTTTAGAAGCTGTTATTGATAGCCAAGATTTAGATGGTGATGGTATTACTGACGAGGCTATCTGTATCGATGCGACAGCTCGCGGCTTTAACTGTGCGCCTGTAGACATTTATGGTTTTAATTCGTTATCACAAGGAGCTATTGATTTTGTAAGTGCACCTAGCTCTCTTTCAACGTCAGTTGAGCAAGAGATCATTGGTGGTAATATCTCAGGTGATTTATTTGATTTACCAGCAGGTACGGTGGGTATTGCTGCTGGTTTTGAATACCGCGAAGAATTTTCACGCAGTGAATTTGATGCACTACAGCAAGCCGGTCTTAATGCAGGTAATGCAATCCCAGCAACAGAAGGCTCGTTTGACGTAACAGAGTACTATGTAGAAGCAAACATCCCAGTACTTGATACTGTAACGATGAATGCAGCAGTTCGTTTATCTGATTATTCAACAGTCGGTAACACCGAAAGTTGGAATGTGGGTGTTGATTGGGAAGTAATGGATAGCTTACGTTTACGTGCTACTCGTGCTCGTTCAACGCGTGCTCCAAATATCGATGAACTATTTTCTCCGCCTTCACAAACGTTCCCAAGTGGTTTAAACGATCCATGTTTAGGTGTTACTAATAGTGGCGGTGGTGCTGCTGGTGATGCTTGTCGTACAGATGGTGGTGTTACAACTAATATCGCTTCAAATGGTGAGTTCACGCTTAACCAGTCTGACTTACAAGGTATTAGTGGCTTTAACCGTGGCAACCAAGATTTAAAAGAAGAAGTTGGTGACTCTGTAACAGTAGGTTTGGTATTTACACCAGAAAACCTAATTTCAGGACTAGACATTACGCTTGATTACTTTGATATCGAAATTACAGATGCAATAGTATCAACACCTCGTCAGTTTATTCTTGACCAATGTTATGGCGGCGGCGATACAAGTTTTTGTGACTTTGTAACTCGTCGTAGTGCGCCATCAGGTAATAATAGTGCTGGTTCACTAGAATTTATCGACAGTGGTGTATCTAACAGTGGTGGTTTAGGTACAGAAGGTGTTGATTTAACACTAACGTACTCTACTGATATTGGTCCAGGTGCGTTTAGAACTCGCCTTGCTTATACTTACCTAATCGATGGTTATAGCATTCCACTTCCAGGCGCTGATAAAGATGAGTTTGCTGGAGAAATTGGTGCATCAGAGCATAAAGCTAACTGGAACTTTGGTTATAAACTTAACGACTTTGATTTTAACTGGAGCTTAACTTACATTGGCGCTGCAGACTTTGATGATCAATTCTTAAGTGGTTTTGGTATTGCTCCAGGTGGAGTAGGGATTGGTTCAGTAACGTATCATGATGTTCAAGCAAGTTACCATATCAGCGATTCAACAGAGCTTTACGCTGGTGCAAGTAACTTATTTGATAAAGAGCCACCGCGCATTTTATCGGGTGTAAGTGGTTCAAGTACTGGTACTGAAACTGATGCAGGTACGTACGACCCAATTGGTCAATCATTCTACATCGGTTTTAGAAGTAAGTTCTAACCAGCAATAACGACACTAATATAGTTACTTAATTAGTTACGTTCACAAAGCCCCAGTATCGTTGGGGCTTTTTTATTGGAAAAAATAATGAGAGCAGTAATGCCCATATATTGTTTATCCCAATATATGAGCATTCTACCCACTTAAACCAAAAACAACGCCACTGGTAACAGGGGCGTTGTTTAGTATTGGGAGCAGGCTAATATAGTAACCGAATCGCTTGATTATTTAACGATTTATCCCTATTTGTGGCCCTCTTCATTGAGGGCTTTTTTTTGCTAGTTTAGTCTAAGTAAGCCTTTAGCATCCAAACCAGTTTTTCTTGCTCTGAGATGTAATCGCTCATTAGTGAGGCAGTACCTTCATCATCTGCATCACCAGCTTGGCTTAAGATATCACGCTGCATGTGAATTAATGTGCTGTAACCAGCAAGTAGGTTTTCTACGGCTGTAACGCCATCACTAATACCTTTAGCTTCTTTAATTTTACTTACTTCAAGGTAATCAGAAAATGCATGTAGAGGCGCACCATCTAACGTTAAAATACGTTCTGCAACTTCGTCTACTTTTAGAAGTAGTAAGTTATAAATTTCTTCAAATTTAACGTGTAGTTCAAAAAAGTTACGGCCTTTAATGTTCCAGTGAAAGCCACGCGCGTTCATGTATTGAATCTGGTAGCTACTCAATAATGTATTGAGTGACTTTATAATGTCTTCGCTTTTTGCACTGTTTAGACCAATTGCGTTTACATGTGACATAACTTGCTCCTGAATAACCGTTTGTTTGTGAACTTGTGATAAGTATCGCGGATTTTTATTGTTTAGTAAAATCGTTTAAATATATCTAGTTAATAGCTTTAACCTATTAACTGCTTTTGATACCAATACGCACCTTTAACTATTAATAGAAATGGGTCTGATTAATAAAAATACCACCCCTTAAAAGTAAATAAACTCTAAATTATGATCTAAAACAAACTTTATTCAAGGCGATAATTTAGCTGTTTTTTTATTGATGCAGGTCAAAAATCATCCACCCTAACGGCGCATAATAAGTGTGTCGAAATAATTAGGAGAGATAACATGCATGCAAAAACAGCGAAACAAAATAAAGCAGAGTTAATAGTGGTAGGTCTTGCAGTCATCGCATTTGTATTAGGGTTAGTAGCCCACTTAGCAGGAGCAAGCTTTGCGAATTCGGATGTTTTTGGCTACATTGCGGCGCCGATTCCGCTTATATTGGCAGTAGTATTTTTAATTAGTTATAAAATAGCAGCCAATGCTGAGGATTAATCGCTTTCGTTTAAGCACTTTAAAATGTAATCGAGTACTTGGCGCGAGTAAATCATACTGGTATGGCTTAAATGAAACACTTTATGTTCGGCCATACCTTTAAGTTTGGTTTCATCTAGTAATACAGTGCCATCTGATTGGCTACCTTTAACTATTAAGGGCATAAGCCCAATAGGTAAATCGCCTGCAATACTGTAAAGCTTAGCTTTAAAAGGCCAATTACCATTTTTAGTGAGTAAAAATTCAACACTATTTTTTAAAAATGATTCAAACCCTTTTTGTTTCATCTTTTGCGCAATATGGCTGCCTTTGTGTGGAGTACCAAGCGTAATTACCTTCGTAACATTCTGGCTAGCAGGGGAGTTTGCCTCTAGGTAAGCACGTGCAATCAGCCCTCCCATAGAGTGGCATACAAGCGCTGCAGGCTCGTTAGAAATACACTCATCAATTTGTGCAAATATGGTATCGCGGTGAGGGTCGAGCGTATTATAGGTAATGTTTAATACTGTCATCCCCGATTCTTCAAGCCGTGAACAAAGTGGGCGCATAACAAAGCCAGACATATACAAGCCATGTAAAACAATAACGTGTTTAACTTTCATATGCTCCCTAATACCAATTTTATTAAAAACATGATCATTCTTGCGTATTAAATAATCCGCTACCTGCGTTAAAAATTATTTATATAGAACAACTATATGTCATAATTTTCGCCTTGTTATCGACTTATTTATTTGTCGCTATAATAGATAACTAATTTAATGCAATTGGTATAACTACCGTAATTACATTAACTGTAGCGGTTTTATTTCAATATTGGTTGTATCGGTATTTACCCATATTTCACCATCTTGAATGGTAATGGCGAGCTTAATTCCACGATCAACTAAAGCAGCAAGTGCTTGTGTTGCTGCATAATCAAGGCTAAAAATACTTAGATTTTTAAATTCATACAATTTAGGTTGATGTTTTTGCCACCAAATTGCTTGATTGTTTTCACCATAAGTATATAGGACCACTTTTTTAGATTTATTGCAGGCTTTTTTAAGGCGTTTTTCATCTGGTAAGCCAAGCTCAACCCACAGCTCTATCTCTTCACTATAGCTAACATGCCAAAGTTCAGGCTCATCATCAGCGCTTAATCCTTTAGTAAATTCTAAACCATCACAGCTATTTAGAGCAAAAGCGAGTAAGCGAATCATCAACCGTTGATCGGTCTCTGATGGGTGTTGAGCCAAGGTTAAATTAAAATCTTGATAAACGTGGCGGTCCATATCGCTAAGCGATAACTGCACTTTCATAATGGTGGATTTAAGAGCCATAACAACTAATCTGAAAAAATTTGCGTCAGTATAGCGCAATTAAATGAATTGCCAGTTAAAATAGCGGTTAATTATACGTTAGGAGTTAAAAATGGCTATCCAGTGGTTCCCTGGGCATATGAATAAAGCCCGCAATGAAATTAAAGAAATAATGCCACAAATGGATGTGATCATTGAAGTGCTTGATGCGCGCATTCCCTACAGTAGTGAAAACCCGATGGTGGCAACCTTGCGTGAAGGCAAGCCAGTCATCAAAATTTTAAATAAGGCTGATTTAGCTGATCCTAAAATGACTCAAATTTGGAAAGATTATTTTGAGCAAGAAAACGGTGTTAAAGCGATTTCTTTTGGACATGATAAAGCAGCTGAAGTACACCGTATTAATGAGCTTTGTAAAAAGCTAGTGCCGCATAAAGTGGGTGCCGATAAGCAAATTAAAGCCATGATCATGGGGATTCCTAACGTGGGTAAATCTACGTTAATTAATGTATTGGCTGGACGTATAGTTGCAAAAACAGGTAATGAGCCTGCTGTTACTAAAGCGCAACAACGCATTAAGCTTGAAGACGGTATTATGCTTTACGATACGCCAGGTATGTTGTGGCCAAAAGTAGAAAACGAAAACTCAGGTTATCGCTTAGGCGCTACCGGTGCTATTCGTGATACTGCACTTGAGTATGAAGAAGTAGCAAGTTACACCGCTGAGTACTTATTGCGTGCTTACCCTGAGCTTTTAAAAGCGCGTTATAAAATTGCCGAACTGCCTGAAAGTGATTGGGAATTTGTTGAAATGGCGGGTAAAAAACGCGGCTGTATCCGTGGTGGTAATCAAATAGACACATACAAAATGTCTGAAATACTAATCAACGAATTGCGCGATGGTATTATTGGCCGTATTACGATGGAAACTCCGCAAATGCGTG
Organism: Pseudoalteromonas sp. AS71; assembly: GCF_038900275.1. NCBI lineage: Bacteria > Pseudomonadati > Pseudomonadota > Gammaproteobacteria > Alteromonadales > Pseudoalteromonadaceae > Pseudoalteromonas > Pseudoalteromonas sp. AS71. The sequence goes on from NZ_JBBMQZ010000022.1 coordinate 38,459, forward strand.
AGGAAGAAGAAGTAATGGTTGCTGGTTTACGCGCCGCTGCAGAAGCTAAAAAAGCAGCTAAAGAAGAAGAAAAGCTTCAACGCCGGGCACGAGCACGTAAAAATCGTCGTTAATTAGTTTAATTTAACCAACTAAATTACAGACATAAAAAAAGCCCGTAAGGGCTTTTTTAGTTTCATATCTACCGTCACCGATATGAGCAATGTAGCAAGTAAAATAGTAGGGCGGTTACTCATCATCAACATCAAGGGGCGTTGCGGTTCATAACAAGTAACCATAGCTGTTTACGTGCGCCACACGTTGTTTCAGGGTCGAGAAACAAATCAATTCATTCCTTAACAAGTGGTATGCAATCCGTCTTGTTGATATTGATTATCAGTTAGATCTAACTGTCTGTCAATACCTAAATGCAAATAATTCTTATTATTGTGGCGCTTGTTTTTTATTCATATATAAATCGGCTAGTTAGCACTGCCATTTCATAAAAATACTTATCTTGGTTAAACAATTAAGAATAGGTTTTTAATACTTATTAAATAATTTGATATGGATTTTTAGTATAAAAGCATTGATCTTTCAGAGTTAAAATAAATTCAAGCTAGGAATGATTTTATCGCCTTCCAAGACAGCGACTGCTTTGATATATAATCAAATAGTCTCTTGTAAAGTCTTAGCCCCCAAAGATTAACAGCCTTTAATTAGTGGCTAAAAATATTCGTACTAATTGGATATTTTAAGCCACTAACGCACTTTATTTGCTGTTATACGTAAATTAATCTGCTCCACTAGTACTTTATCCTGCTTGTTTAGACGCCCTACAATGAGTAAGAAGTCACTACCGTCAGTTTTTATTACTTTTATACTTGTGTTATCAAGCTTGGTTTTACCGTACGAGGCTTCTATTTTTTCTATATCTTTAAAGTGACTAAGATCCGATTCAAGCTTACCGTCATCGTTTTTGTAGTAACTAAAAATATAGTTTTCGGTTATTCCGTTACCGTCTTCTCGGTAATCAAATACTGCATCGCTATAAAAATAAAGTATTTCTTCGTTTTCAGGTGTTAGGCGATTACGTTTTAAAAAGTGTACTTGGTAAGGCCATAAACTATCCCCTTTGATAATTGCAGCATTGGGTAAAATATTTACTTCTTGAAGTACGCCCAAAAATAATAGAGGTGCAAACGCAAGCGAGATTAAATACTGTCTAATTCGCCAGTACGAGTTGTAATGTAAGGCTTCTTTACTTGTATCGGTTTGCTCAATGTAACTAACTAGAGGCAACCATAAAAATGGCATTATACAAATCACTATGGTTGCGTATTCGTCCATTCGATAAGCAAAGGCGCTGGCAAGTACCATTAGCCAGAGTGTTAAGGCAGTCCAGTTAGGCATTACTTTATTTTTGTTTAGCTGTTGTTGGCTGTGCTCTGCAAGTGCGAGATACAAAGGGTAATACCATAAAAATGCAAATATACCTCGAGCAATAGGCATAATACTTGAGTTATCGCGTTCTTTAATGGCTTTAAAGTTACGATAACTCCAGTAGTTAACAAATATGCCTAAACTCAAAATACTGTAAATAATAAACTTACTTACAGATACGGCATAAAATGGACTATCTTCAAATTTCGCTTTTTTTGCTGACTCTAATCGCCAATCGGCGAAAAAGAATATGAGTACTAAAATATAACCAGCCAACACATATTTAAGCCAGCTATAACCGAAGCTATCTAACACATCAGCTGTTGTTTGAGGCGTTTCGCTCGCCTTTGCATATTTTAGAATAGGGTAATGAGTTACTGATATTAACTTTTTACGCTGTGCTAAATAATCATCTATTTGAGTGGCTTTTATATGATCTTGTTTTGCGTAATAGCTATAGGTCAGTGTTAAAATGTTATTATTAAATTCAGTGGCTGTTTTTAAATTAAAGTAGTCGTTATCAATTTCTTCTTTTTCGCTATCAAATCCCCAATCTTTTTCTGTAAAATGTAGTTTTATTGTGGTGTTAATTATATTGGGATAGCTGAAGTAAAGCGGGTCAGTTCTGTTTACTTGTTTTGGTTCGTAAACACTGTTTTGTATTTCACTTGCATAAAAACTAGCTTCGTAGCCTTCGTCCGTTTTTTCCCAAAATTCATCAATTAAATACGATTCTTTGGTTATTAGTTTACCCGTTTGCTCTTGCTCACTAATTGCCATTGTTTCATTTATTGATAAACCATTTAAAAATCCTTGGTAATACTCAAAGTAAGACTTAGCAACGCTATTTAGACCACTGCTGGCGATATTACTTCTTCGGTTAATTGCTTCAAATCCGGCATAAGTGTATTGGGTTTCAAAACGTGATGGCTCAGATACTTTTTCTGCAATAAAAAAGTTATCTTCTACAGATACATTTGTATGTACAGGCTTTTGTGCCATAGAGGTTAAAGCAGTTTCACCTTTATCAATAATTAGGGCATAGCCATAATCAGGTTGTGCTAAATATTCAAGTGTACCTCGTTGGTAGTTCACCGTAGGATCGAGCCAGTAGCGCTTTCCGTCTTGCTTAAGCGTAACAATTACGTGATTAAACACACTTGCAGTAGCCGGTAGTTCTATTAAACGTTTGGTTTCTTCAGTATCAACCAGCGCAGGGAAAGCCTCTATACCCATCGCTTTTAATAACGAAATAAGCAGTACCGTTTTATCTTTACAATCGCCGTATCGTAGCGAAAGCGTTTCTGAAGCTGACGTTGGTTGATGCGAGTTAGTGCCCATTTCAAGCCCTAAATATCGAACTTCGTCTTGGCTAAAGCGCAGTGCTGCGGAAATTTTATCTGATGTTTTTGTGTGTGTTGCTTTTATGTTTTCAGCTACATCCAAAATGCTATTTGGGGTTTCTATGGCTGATTGATAAAGTGGATATGCCCAGTTAACTACCTGACCCCAATCGTCAAACTCAGAAAAGTAAACTTGTGTATATGGGTCATACCACGTTGGGGTTTGAGAATTCTGCTCCAGTAAAGGTTCTTCAAAAAGAGTTATAGAATAATCTTTGCCATATTTATTAAGCGTTTCTTGAATATCGGCTGCGCCGTTTATTGTATTTATATGTAGAGGTGTTTGTTTACCCCAAAGTACACGCATATTTTGTTGCACTACGGGTACCGACCAGTTCAGCGTGCGTCTTGTACTAAATTTATTAGCATATATAGGGTTGCTACCTGTCACTGTGTAGCTGTAGTCAAGTATGTCGCCACTGCGCATATCATCAATAATAATATTGAGTGACAGGCTACCGTTATAAATACGATCTGCTAATTCAGATTCACTTTGTATAACCGTCATTCTCGCGCTACCAAGCTTATCAATGCGCTCGCTATTTCTAATAATTGTTAAGCTGTTTAATGTTAGCGACTCGTAACTTGGATCAAAATCAAGATTAAGCTGGCTTATATAATCAACACCACTTTGATTTAAAGCTTTCATAACTAGGCGGGTATAGCGTTGTTGCTTTTGTTTATTTGGAACATAAGTTTGGTTATCGAGTAACAAATACAGTGTACCGTCACGCACTTTGGTTATGTCGGAATGCTTGGGTTGCTCAATAATATGTGTATTAACCCAATTAGCTGGCTTATCTATTTTATATTGCTGCGCAAAAATATTATGAGAGAAAATTAATAAGGTAAGTGCAAGTAGCCAAGAGCTGAGTCGAAGAAAGTTCCATTTCATTGTAGGGTCTTATAGTTGTTTTTATAAATACTATCGAGGAAAGAATGTACCAAATTTAGACTTTTTTGACAATGAGATGTTAACAGGCCCGTACGTGAGTAGTTAATTAATAGTATATAAATGAACTGCTATGTGATTGCGAAACGCTTAGCTTCCCCTAAAATGTTCTTGAAATAATTTTTTAGTGGTATTTCCAAACCATAATTAGTTAAACCTACTTTATTACTGGTTTCGTTAGATCTGCAAAAATCCTATCTGTTTATTCGTACGGTAATCATTAAAACCCTTAAAAGTGTTTATAAATCAAAATATAACAGTAACTGTTTTTGCTCTTTTTGTTCATGAACTTTATGAGCAAAAAGCACATAACGATCATCAATGCACCTTACCTTCTAAATATTTCGTTAATTTCCCGTTAACAATAAGCTGCGCGTTAGATAGCAGTTTGTCGTCGCTTATCTACCTGACAATAAATATACACACAAGCGTGGAGAAAATAATGAAAGCAAGTAACACACAACTCGCTTTGGCAGTTGCTGCTGCATTAGCAAGTACATCCGTTTTAGCCAATAACGATACGCAAAAACTACAAGAGCAATTAGATGCGCTACAAAAAGAAGTAAGTGCATTAAAAACTACCAGCGGTTTTAATTTAGAGTTTGGTGGACGGTTTCAGCTCGACTACAACTATTTTGACGGTGCTTACAACGCCGATAACGAGGGCTCTGGCGGCAGCGATTTTTTTCCTCGTCGTATTCGTACTTACGTTGAAAGTGAGCACGGAAATTGGGATCACAAGTTATTACTCGAATTTGCTGAAGGCACTGCTGAAATAGTGATGGCGCGTGTTCGTTATGCTTTTGATAACGGACTTAAAGTTAAAGCAGGTAAAATTCGCGAAGATATATCGCTAAATGCATTAACCAGTTCAAAGCACATTAATACGATTGAGCGTAGTTCGCTAGCCAATACTTTCTCTCCATTTTTTCGTTGGGGCGCTTCTGCTTATCAATATTTTAAAGACTCTGGCTTTCGTTACGCGATAGGCGTTTATAAAAATGATGCATTTGGTGCAACAGGTAGTGATGAAAACGACAAGCTTACTCTTGCTATTACTGGGCGTGCTACATGGTCGAGAGCAGCACCTGGCGATGTAATTCATTTAGGCGTGTGGCATTCATATCGCGACATGGGAGGCAATGAATTAGGAGCACGTTTTGCGCGTGGTGAAGTGCGCGAAGCCAATACCCGCCTTGTTGATTATGCCGCCGGTGGTGTAACAAGCTCACTTGATAGCTTATCGCAAACCGGTTTTGAGTTTGCTTATCAGGCGGATTCTTTAACACTTGAGGCTGAATATGCAAGCCGCTCACTTGATGCCGCTAATAGTACTGATTTTTTAGATGGCGAGCGCTTTGATAGTTTTCATGTATCGGCAAGTTACTTTTTAGGGGGCGAGCAGCGCCAATACAAAGCGAGCTCTGCATTATTTGTACAACCTAAAAATATTAAAGATGCATGGGAGTTGGTGGCACGTGTTTCAGAAGTAGACGCTACAAGTAGCTTACAAGGCACAAAAGCAACAACTTATACATTAGGTACATCTTATTACGTAAGTAGTGATATTAAATTTATGGGCAATCTAATTTACAGCGATGTAGAAGGTGCCGGCACTCCAGCACTTGTTGGCGATGAAGACTCTGGCATGGGCTTTAGTGCACGTATGCAGTATTTATTTTAAGGATACACAATGAAATTATTTAAGTCATTTAAATCAGTAAAAACGACCATAATTGCAGCATCGTTAGTGCTTAGCAGTCCATTGGCAATAGCCGACACTCACTTTTTAATTCCAGGCGGTCCTGGTGGTGGTTGGGATACAACAGCCCGAGGTATAGGTGAAGGTTTAGTTAAGTCGGGTATTGAAGGTAACGCATCTTTTCAAAATATGTCTGGCGGTGGTGGCGGTCGCGCTATTGCATACTTAATCGAGTCGGGTACAAAAAAGGGCGATATTTTAATGGTTAACTCAACGCCTATTGTATTGCGTGCTTTAAGCGGGCGAATTCCTTATAGCTACCGTGATTTAACCCCTGTAGCCAGCATGGTTGCAGATTACGGCGCATTTGTTGTACGTAACGATTCTCCATTTAAAACTTGGGAGGATGTTATTAAATCAATAAAAGAAGATCCAAGTTCGATAAAAGTGGCGGGCGGTTCTGCTCGCGGCAGTATGGATCACTTAGTGGCGGCTCAAGCTGTTAAAGCGGCGGGTATAGATGGTCGACGCTTGCGTTATATTCCTTACGATGCAGGTGGAAAAGCGAAAGCAGGGTTGCTTTCAGGCGAAGTGAATTTACTTTCAACAGGTTTAAGTGAAGCGCTTGAAGTGGCTAACGGTGGTCAAGCACGCATTTTAGCGGTTACATCTGGTAAACCTTTACCTGATTACCCAGAAATCCCTACGCTTAAGTCACTTGGTTACGATATGGAATTTGTAAATTGGCGTGGTCTTTTTGCTGCGCCTAATTTACCCGCTGAAAAGTTAGCACAGTACACAAAAAAGCTTCGTGAGTTGCAAAGTACTCCTGAGTGGGAGGCTGTGAGAGCTCGTAATGGTTGGCTAAATCTGTTTCAAGAAAAAGATGAATTTATTAAGTCACTAGAAGCGCAGGAAGCACAACTTAAAGTGGTTATGGAAGAGCTTGGTTTTATCCGTGCAGCACGTTAATCGAGGTTTAAAATGATGAATCGCGAATTACTAGGGCCAAGTTTATTCTTGGCACTATTTACTTTATATGCCGTGGTTGCATGGCAAATTCCACTATTACCGTTTGAAGAATACGAAACAGTTACCTCAGCGACTCTTCCTAAAGTATATGCTGGGTTTGGTATTGTGGTGTGCTTACTGTCTATTGGTTCAACATTGCTTAAACCAAGAGAAAAAACGAATGCAGGTGATGTTCTTGAAAAATCACACATGCTGCGCACTTTTGGTTTATTAATATTAATGGTGATTTATAGCGCTGCACTTGAGCCAATTGGTTTTTTAATTTCGACTAGTGCATTTTTGCTTGCGGGTTTTTTTGTGATGGGCGAAAGACGTAAGGGAATTTTGCTATTTACATCGATTCCGGTTGCAGTGGTGTTTTGGTTTTTGATGACTCAAGTATTAGGTATTTACTTGGTTCCGGGCGATTTGTGGAGTTAAGTTATGTTTGATGGAATTATGCTTGGTTTGTCGACCGTGCTCGACTTTAATAATTTAATGTATGTTATTGCGGGTTGCCTTGTTGGCACCTTTATAGGCATGTTACCAGGATTGGGGCCAATTACCGCAATTGCCTTAATGATCCCTATTACTTATAGCATTGGCGCCGACTCGGGCATGATTTTAATGGCGGGTGTTTATTATGGAGCAATTTTTGGTGGCTCTACGTCGTCTATTTTAATTAATGCACCAGGGGTTGCAGGCACTGTGGCTTCTTCCTTTGATGGCTATCCGCTGGCAAAACAAGGTCATGCAGGTAAAGCATTGGCAATTGCTGCTTATTCCTCCTTTATAGGCGGAACAATTGGCGCCATATTATTAATGGTTGCTGCGCCTTTATTAGCAAAGGTGTCATTGAGTTTTCAATCCCCTGATTATGTAGTACTGATGTTTTTAGGCTTAACAGCTATTGCAGCATTTTCAAATAAAGGGCAATTTTTAAAAGCAATGATGATGACCGTGTTTGGCTTAATGCTAGCAACGGTTGGAATCGATCCGTCATCAGGTACTGACCGATTTACCTTTGGACAACCTGATTTACTCGACGGAATAAGCTTTTTATTAGTTGCTATGGCAACGTTTGCATTAGCCGAGGCACTTGTAAATGTTGTAAAGCCAGAGAAAAAAGATGCTAAAAATATTAATGATTCCGACACTCCGCAAATAGGTTCAACCAAGTTAAGTAAAGCCGAGGTTAAAGAAATAGCACCAGTAATTGGTCGCTCGTCTATTTTAGGTTTTATAGTGGGAGTGCTACCGGGTGCAGGTGCAACTATTGCGAGCTTTATGGCTTATGCAACAGAGCGAAATTTAGCGCCAAAAGGTTTAAAAGAAAAGTTTGGTAAAGGCTCATTACGTGGCTTAGCTGCCCCAGAATCAGCAAATAATGCCGCGTGTACAGGATCGTTTGTACCGCTGTTAACGCTTGGTATTCCGGGCTCAGGAACAACTGCAATTATGCTAGGCGCTTTAATTGCTTACGGCATTCAGCCAGGTCCAATGCTTATGCAAGAAAACCCAAGTGTATTTTGGGCGGTTATTGTAAGTATGTACTTTGGTAACATTGTGCTGCTTATTTTAAATCTTCCGCTTATCCCTTACTTTGCAAAAGTGTTAGCAATGCCTAAGTCAGTACTTACTGTGATGATTTTGTTCTTTAGCTTAATTGGTGTTTACTTAGTGTCCTTCAATACCTTCGACTTATTTATGATGGTGGGGTTTGCAGTGGTTGCGCTAATATTGCGATTACTGTCGTTTCCTATGGCACCATTATTATTAGGTTTTATATTAGGAGATATGATTGAGCGAAACTTCCGTCGTTCAATGATGATTTCCGATGGTTCATTAAGCTTTTTATGGGATCGCCCGCTAACATTGAGCATATTTATAATTTCAATTTTAGTGCTGTTATTTCCTTTAAAAGATTATTTAATGCAACGCCGTGAAGACAAAGCAAATGCATAATTGAGAATGAAATGAAAAACACCAACAAGCTAAATCCATTGCAAAACATGGTCACAAAACCTAAACGTTTAGAAACACGATTAATTATTTGGGTAACAGGATTATGTGTATTGCAGGCTTTATTATTTGGCGCGTTGGTGTATCAACTTACAGCGCAAAGTTTACATAGCCATATTGGCGATAAGGCATTAGCTGTGGCTAGTAGTGTAGCGACACGTGCTGATGTAATTAATGCATTGCAAACCCCTAGTGACTTAAACGCTATCAACGTGCAAATTGAAGATTTACGACAACTTGTAGGTGCTGACTTTATTGTTATTGGCGATGAGAATGCATTTCGTATTGTACATCCTGATGAAGATAAAATTGGCAAGAAAATGGTTGGTGGTGATAGCCAAGCTGCGCTAAAAGGTAAACGCTATATTTCGGTAGCTCATGGTAGTTTAGGTGAATCAATTCGTGGCAAAGTGCCGGTGTACGCAGGTAATAATGAAATAGTAGGCGTTGTGTCGGTTGGTTTTTTAGTACAATCAATCGATCCGCTTATTCTCTCTCGCAGTAGTGAAATTTTAATATGGGGCTTAATACTTGTAGGTTTAAGTATACTGGCGGCTATTTATATTGGACAGCGTGTCAGAAATGCTATTTTTGGCCTGCAGCCAGATGAAATTGCACGTTTGTTTTCAGAGCAAGATGCAATTTTAAATACGGTACGCAGCGGTATTATTGCACTCGACCCGGACGGAAAAGTACGAAAACTCAACCAACGCGCCTGCGAAATATTAGATAAACCAACTTCAATTATTAATCAGAACCTCAGCTTAAACGATTTACTGCCAGAGCACGCAGAGTTTCTATTACGAAATCAGCGGCGTAAAATAGTGGGTTTTGAATTGTTTGCCGCCGATAAACGACTCATTTTATCGAGGTTTTCTTTACAGGTGCAAGGGCAGGCAGATGGTATTTTACTAAGTATGCGCCCCTCTGATGAACTTGAATATTTAAGCCAGCAACTTACTAAAGTTCAGGCTTTTGCAGAGCTTTTAAGGGTACAAACTCATGACTACTCCAATAAGCTCAACTTAATTGGCGCGTTAGTGCAAATGGGGAAAAATGAGCAAGCTATAGAAATTATAGGGCAAGAAAGCCAAGGCTCCCAAGCACAAATTCATAACTTGTTAGAGTGCATACAAGACCCAGTGCTTGCTGGTTTGTTAGTGGGTAAATATCATAAAGCGCGAGAATTAAATGTTGTGCTTGAGCTTAATCCTGACAGTCTACTTGGCGTTATTGCACGCAAAGATATGCTAGAGCGAGTAGTGTCTATTTTAGGAAACTTAATAGACAATGCCATTGAAGCTGCAATTAGAGCATCAGATTCTCGCTCTGCAAAAGTACGTGTAACCGTTGATGAAACCAGTCAAACACTTTTATTTGATGTAGAAGATACTGGCTTTGGGTTAGGCTCTGACCATGATGTTATTTTTACTCCTCAATACAGCTCTAAATCGGGAGCGGGGCATGGTATTGGGTTATATTTAGTAAAAACAAATTTGGACTCATGTGGTGGCACGTTAGAAATTGGTGAGTCAGACTTGCTTGGTGCAAGGCTAAGTATTTATATTCCAAAATAATAAGAGCATTAAATATGACGTATTCAGTAGTAATAATTGAAGACGAAGTAGAGGTAGCACAGCTATTAGCGCAGTACTTGTTATTACCAAATGGTGTGGCCGGTAGCCAAACGCCAAAGCAGAGCTTAAGACAAGCTCAGTATCAGGTAGTAGGCATTGCCGGTAATTTAAGTACGGCAACAGCTTTGTTGCATGCTATTGAACCCGATTTAATTCTACTCGATATACATTTGCCAGATGGCAATGGCTTAGATTTGTTAAGCGATTTACGACGACGGGCGATTAAAAGTGAAGTTATGTTGTTAACAGCAGCTAAAGAGGTCGAAACCCTTGAAAAAGCAATGCAGTTAGGCGCGTGCGACTTTTTAGTAAAGCCGTTAATGCTAAGCCGTCTTGATCAAGCTCTTGCACGTTTTGAATCACGTCAGCAATGTTTTTCTGATGCGAGTGAAGTAACACAGTCGATGGTTGATACATTATTTGGCTCAAAGCAACAAACCAACACGTCTATTCGTTTACCAAAAGGGGTCGATCAACTTACCCTACAAAAAATACATAATGCTTTTGTAGAGCACGGAACCACTGCATTTACCGCTCAACAAATGGGCGATTTAGTTGGCGTAAGCCGCTCTACAGCGCGCCGTTACTTGGAGTATTTACTGGAGTCAGGCAAGTTAACTGCGGATCAAAGCTACGGTAGTATTGGCCGCCCTGAACGCTGCTATAAAATAACGAAGTAACTTCGTGCATTTGAAGTAAATGCATTAAATTCCATTTATTTCAAGGTCTTGCATGTTTTTTGTTATGTTTGATATTTAATAGATTCTGGCATATAAAAAAATATGTTGAATTGATTGCATTTTAAGCGGCTTGTATGGTGATGTTCGCTTTAAGTGATGTTATACTCCTGCCGAATAATTTATCGACTTTATTAAGAGTAAAATTAATGGCAGATTTATCGAAGTACAGAAACATTGGTATTTTCGCGCACGTTGATGCGGGTAAAACCACGACTACTGAGCGTATCCTAAAGCTTACTGGTCAAATCCATAAAACAGGTGAGGTTCATGATGGTGAATCTACTACTGACTTCATGGAACAAGAAGCTGAGCGCGGTATTACTATTCAGTCTGCGGCTGTAAGCTGTTTCTGGAAAGATCACCGTTTTAACGTTATCGATACTCCTGGACACGTTGACTTCACAGTTGAAGTTTACCGTTCACTTAAAGTATTAGATGGCGGTGTTGGTGTGTTCTGTGGTTCTGGTGGTGTTGAACCACAATCAGAAACTAACTGGCGTTATGCTAATGACTCAGAAGTTGCACGTATTATCTTCGTAAACAAATTAGACCGTATGGGTGCTGATTTTTACCGTGTAACTGAGCAAGTACGTAAAGTACTTGGTGCTGTACCACTAATCATGACTTTACCAATTGGTATTGAAGATGAGTTTGTTGGTGTTGTTGATGTTTTAACTAAAAAAGCATACGTTTGGGATGACACTGGTCTTCCTGAAAACTACGAAATCACAGATGTTCCTGCAGACATGGTAGAAAAAACTGACGAGTATTATGAAATGCTTGTTGAAACTGCCCTTGAGCAAGACGATGAACTACTTGAAGCTTACATGGAAGGTGAAGCACCTTCTGTAGAAGACATCAAACGTTGTATCCGTAAAGGTACTCGTGACCTTGCTTTCTTCCCTACATACTGTGGTTCTGCGTTTAAGAACAAAGGTATGCAGCTTATTCTTGACGCTGTTGTTGATTACTTACCAGCTCCTACAGAAGTTGACCCTCAACCTCTTATGGATGAAGAAGGTAACGAAAATGGTGAATTTGCAATCGTATCTGCAGATGAACCTTTCAAAGCATTGGCATTCAAGATAATGGATGACCGTTTTGGTGCATTAACATTCGTACGTATTTACTCAGGTAAACTAAACAAGGGTGATACTATCCTTAACTCGTTTACTGGTAAAACTGAGCGTGTTGGCCGTATGGTTGAGATGCAAGCAGATGACCGTAACGAATTAACTAGCGCACAAGCTGGTGACATCATTGCTATCGTAGGCATGAAAAACGTGCAAACTGGTCACACATTATGTGATCCTAAGCACCCAGTAACACTTGAGCCAATGGTATTCCCAACTCCAGTAATCTCGATTGCTGTACAGCCTAAAGATAAAGGCGGTAATGAGAAAATGGGTGTTGCTATCGGTAAAATGGTTGCAGAAGATCCATCTTTCCAAGTTGAGACTGATGAAGATTCAGGCGAGACTATCCTTAAAGGTATGGGTGAGCTTCACTTAGATATCAAAGTAGATATTCTTAAGCGTACTTATGGCGTAGACCTTATTGTTGGTCAACCACAAGTTGCTTACCGTGAAACTATCACTAAAGAAATTGAAGATAGCTACACGCATAAGAAACAATCTGGTGGTTCTGGTCAGTTCGGTAAAATTGATTACCGTATCAAGCCAGGCGAAGTTGCTTCAGGCTTTACGTTTAAATCATCTGTTGTTGGTGGTAACGTACCTAAAGAATTCTGGCCTGCAGTTGAGAAAGGCTTCAAGTCAATGATGGGTACTGGTGTTCTAGCTGGCTTCCCTGTACTTGACGTTGAAATTGAACTTTTCGACGGTGGTTTCCATGCCGTGGATTCATCTGCAATCGCGTTCGAAATCGCTGCTAAAGGCGCTTTCCGTCAATCGATCCCTAAAGCGGGCGCACAACTTCTTGAGCCAATCATGAATGTTGACGTGTTCACTCCAGAAGATCACGTTGGTGACGTAATCGGTGACCTTAACCGTCGTCGTGGTATGATGAAAGACCAAGAAGCTGGTTTAACAGGCAGCCGTATTAAAGCTGACGTACCGTTATCAGAAATGTTCGGTTACATCGGTACACTACGTACAATGACATCAGGTCGTGGTCAGTTCTCTATGGAGTTCTCACACTACGCTGCATGTCCGCAAAACGTTGCTGATACAGTAATCGCTGCAGAAAAAGAGAAAAAAGCTGCTAAATAATTAGCTCTTTAACTCTTTAAAAAAAACCCGCACATGTTGCGGGTTTTTTATTGCCTATAATTTAGTTTTTTTTGTAGTTGTTTATAGCTACATTTTATTATTAAGTAGTCCTATATTATCAGTTAGTAAAAAGGTATTAGAGAGCATTTTATTTACTTCATTTACTTAATCAGTTGGTTTGTAAGGAGTTAATTGTAAATGCTATGTAACCTACTGAATTTTAAGAACTTCTGTTGATGCTTCTATGTGCGTAATGTAGAATACCAGCACTTTCAGACTAGAGCTCTAAAGTCAGATAGGGAAGTCTCCGCAGCAGAGACGTTTACATATTAATTCTATATAAGACGTAACGATCATGAAATCTATTAAATTAGCACCAAACTGGTGGCTACAATTCACAAAATGTATTTTAGCATTCAGCATAATATTTTTAATTCATATTATGTTTACTGTGAACCTAAAGATTGTTTTTCTCACTGTAATGCCAGCTCTACTAATTATCATTGCTTTTAATATTCTTCATCTTCGTTTTTTACATTGTTATAAAGCAGGTATTTGTTATACACGTTTGTGCACAGAGCGCTATATCAATAGTGAGGAAATTAGTTGCGTATCATTTAGTTCGTTTTTTCTTTTCACCATTTTTAAGGTGAAGCTAGATAATGGCAAAAATTTCCATTTCTATAACTGGCAACTTGATGATGAAGCGCAGTCAGCTATTTCTGAAATGTACTGTAATAAGTTAGCTGACAAAGTGGAAAATATTAGCGATAAATGCAACGCTTGATTTTTAATTAAGATAGCAAAAAGGAGCGATTAATCGCTCCTTTTTAGTTTTTGTATTTTATAACGCGCTAATTAAACTTTTTTATAGCCTTAGCTTTTAGCGCTTTCATCTTTAGCCTGCTTGGCTTTTTAAAGGACTGGATAGGCATTGTTACCAATTGCTCTTGTGGTAGTGTCGGTATAGTTTGTGGATAAGCACCTTCCTCAGGTATCGAAATTTCTTTTAGGTGCGTTTTAAGCGCTTCTAGCGTTGAATCGTTATCAACTTCGCTAGGGCAAATAAATATACCTAACTTTCTAAGCTGTACACCGAGCTTAATGCTACTGGTATAACGGATAATTGGAGCGCCTAACACTAAGCCTAATAATATAGGCGATAACCACCAAAAGAACACTGGTGTGAAGTAATAAGCTGTACTACCCCATGCAATAGCCACAATAGTTGAGAATAACGTATAACCAAACGCTTCCTTCCAAGGGACCATGCGACCTTCACGAGGTTGTGCATCCCACTTCACTTTTTTGCCTAAAAACACACAAAGTACAAAGTAAGCATGAAATACCATCATTAATGGGGCAACAATAATAGCAAATACAGTTTCAATGATTGAACCTAGTATTAGCTTAATTGAACCACCAAAGCGTTTGTTTCTATGTATTAGGGTTACTATTATGCCCATTAATTTAGGCATTAATAAAATAATAATAGTTAGATACAAGAGTGAATCAATAAGATCGGTTTTAGCTATTTGCCATGTGGGGAATAATTGGTAAACACGGTTAAAGTACACATCACTATTTAATGCGCGAGTTACTGCATCAATAGTACTTAGCGCCAACATTGAGAGCCAAATTAGCGATGAAATATAGGCTGTGGCACCGAGTAGAAAATGCAACTTACTCATTAATTTTAATTTGGATGACGATAGTAAACCTAAGTGCTGAATATTACCTTGCACCCAACGTCTATCGCGTACAGCGTAGTCTAGAATGTTACTTGGTACTTCTTCATAGCTACCTTCAATATCTGATAGCAACAATACATCCCAACCAGCACTATGAAGTAGTGAAGCTTCTACAAAGTCATGACTTAAAATTTCGCCGCCAAAAGGTGCATTACCTTTTAGTGTTGGCAAACCACAGCACGTTATAAATGCCTCAACTCTAATGATTGCATTATGACCCCAATAGTTTGCTTTATCAGTTTGCCAAAAAGCTGAGCCAGTCGCGAGCATTGGACTATAAAGTACTGACGCAAACTGTAAAAAACGGCCAAAAAAGGTATCTTGACGAACAGGGATCGGAATAGTTTGGATCAGACCTGCTTGTGGGTTGTTGAGCATACTTGTAGTAAGCTCTAACATACATTTTCCGGTCATTACGCTATCTGCATCAAGCACAATCATATGGTCGTACTGGCTGCCCCAGCGCTCACAAAAGTCGGTTAGGTTACCTACTTTACGATGTTTGTTATCTTCGCGACGGCGATAGAATACGTGCTTTGCCGTATCACCTAAACGCTCACACAATGCATGCCACGCACTTAGCTCATTTTTAGCTATTTGTGGGTCTTGGGTGTCGCTTAATAAGTAAAAATCAAAGTTTGCAAGTTGACCTGTTTCTTTTAACGATTGCAGGCTGACTTCAAAACCCGCGATAACACGGTGGGTATCTTCGTTATAAATAGGCATTACAACGGCGGTTTTTTGGGCGTTAATTGCCTCCTCGTCAAACTCAATTGGTTTAATACGTTTCAATGTAAGTGGATCAATTCGTAATAGCTGTAATACAAAGCCAATTGTTCCACTACAAAAGGCCGTTACAATCCAGGCAAAAGTGATTGAGAATAATACTAAAAGAGCGTATTCAAGTAATGTCATACCGTTTGAGCTTAAAATCTCAAACATAATAGATATGCCGTAGCCAGATGTGCCAAGTGCCGCAATAGCAAATAGCCATACTCTTAGTGTTTTGAATGGCATAGGAGTGCCCTTCCCTTTATTACTTGATGTCATTTGGGTACCAAACATAGCTCCATACCTCGCTAATTTCTTTGTCTCGTAGTTTTAACGATAAACGCATATCAACGGGTTGATCGTCCTGTGGTGCAATTTTGAAAGCTACACGCCATCCTCGTGAATCAGGCAGTTTTTGGATATTTATGTCGGTTACTTCGCCTGTTGTAAGTTGAATGTCGGCATCTAATTTTAATTGTTCTGAAAGTTGATTTATTTCTGACCCAGTAAAATCAACAGTAAATTGGCGATGACTTTTTGGTGGTGGGTTGTCTTCACCAGGTAAAGCGGCGCTACCAATCCTTGTACGTAATACTCGCGCTTTTTCGTGCTGAGTTAAAGCTGCATTAAAGGTTGTCATTTTGTAGCTCAGCTTTAATGAATCTCCGGCTTTCATTGGCTTTTCTGGTACCCAGTAACTCACGATATTGTCGTTAGTTTCTGTATCAGTAGGTATTTCTACAAGTTCTACACGACCATTTCCCCATTCACCTTGTGGTTCGATCCATAGGCTGGGGCGGTTGTGGTAATGTGCTTCTGTGTCTAAATAGTTATTAAAATCTCGATCTCGCTGAGCTAACCCAAAACCTTTTGGGTTATTGTACGAAAATGAAGTAACACTTAACTGCGAAGGATTGTTAAGAGGGCGCCATACCCATTTGTCATCAGTAGATTGAGTTAATAGACCATCCGAGTCATGAACTTCAGGGCGGTAGTCATCAAAAAATTTGGTGCTGTTTTCGCCGTGATAAAACATACTCGTTAATGGTGCTACACCCAGTTTTTTAATATCTTTACGCGCAAATATCTGCATATCAACATCAACTAGCATATTAGTGGTAGGGTCAACACTGAACTTGTATGCACCCGATATAGATGGGCTATCTAATAATGCAAAAATGGTAATTTGTGTTTGGTCGGCCTTTGGTTTAACTAACCAGAATTCTTTAAAAACTGGAAATTCTTCACCCGAATTTTCTGCAGTATCAATGGCAAGGCCTCTAGCTGATAAGCCATAAACCTGTTGAGGGCCAACGACTCTAAAATACGATGCACCCTGAAATACCATTACTTCATCTTTATACTCGTTAGTATTCAATGGGTAATGTATGCGAAATCCAGCATGGCCTAGTTGAGTACCCGCAACACTTTTAGCTATTTCTTCTTGTAGTGGTGCAGCTGTGCCATCATATTGGTAAAAGTCAGTACTGAAAGGTAAGCGACTGCGTTTAGAGTCGCTATCAACGGTATTTATTGTCACAGGTGTTTTATATAAAAAACCAGGGTGGAATAATTGTAGCTCGTACAGGCCTTCATCTTTCCATACCGCTTTGTCTTTTTTAAATCGAATTGAACGGTAATCTTGATAATCAATATTATTTAGTGCTTCAAGCTCAATGTTTTTAGGCGCCACGTATTCTTCGCTTGCTAACTTTTTAGCGCGAGCGCTAATTACATCAAATAAGCTACTTTGTGGGATTGCTACATCAACGGTTGCAGCAATCGCTTGGTTGCTATTGCCCCAAGTCGAAAAAATAATAAGTAGACCCAGTAGTGGTGCTGACTTTTTTTGCCATTTAGGCAGATTTTGGGTTAATTGTTTCATTCTCATTCCTTTATAAAAACACGACTTATTTTTACGTTTAGGGTAAATATTGATTTTGTTTAGTAAGTATCTTCTTAATTATTTAAAGCAAAATGTGAACCCATATAAAAGTTCATACTTTTCAATAGGTAAAACCGATATACATAATAAAAAGAGTTTCATTGTGTAAAATTCACTCAAATGTATGTAGTTGTTACTGGTTAATTACTAGAAGATTCACAGATCGTCTGAACATATTACGGGGGGTTTAATGAAGCTTGTCTGAATTACATTTGTATAAAATAAAAAAGCCGCAAGAGCGGCTTTTTAAATGTTTGGATTTAACTTAGTTATTTCTTTTTAAATCGACGCACTATTGATAGTGGTGCTAAAAGAAGTGATAACCATAATAATGAACCTGCATCATTATCGTCATCTGAGCGTAAGTTATTTACTTTCACAGCTACTTTTTCAACGTTAGATAAGTTACCCACGCTATCTTGAGCTTGCACTGTTAAAGTAATACGATTTTCGAATTCGTAATCAATCTCTCCAGCAACAATTAACTGCCCCTGATTGTTAATTGAAACGCTATCATTATCAGATGTAATAAATTTAACAACAGGTGATTCATCGGCATTTGGATCACTAAAATCGAGCGTGCCGATAACTGTACCAATTGCGCTGTTTTCATCGACTGCAAAAACTTGATCAGCTGTAATAACAGGCGTTTGCTCTTCAGGTGTTAAAGTAATTTCAGATTTAATATCAATAATTACAGGGTCGTGATCTGATGCGCGGTATGCACTTTCAGAGTACAAACTAGATTGTTGACCTTCGCTTTTAAACTCTACATTGTAATCAAGAGAAATAGGTTCATCTGCGTTGATGTGCCAATCTGTTGCTGCAACAATTTTACTAAGTAGTGATTGGGTAGCTACTGCGTGATCTAAACTACCAGCGCGACCAGAAAAGCTGTAAGAGTAACCAAGTGTATCCCCATCAATTTCTGCAACTACATTTTTGTAGCCTTTATCAGCAAATGCACGTATTGGGTCTTCCATTGCGTAAGCATTCATATCGCCGACTAAAATAGTATCTTCGTCGTCAATACCGGTTGGTTTGCTATCAAGCCAATCAGCGAATGCATTAGCACCCTCTGTGCGTATTTCATTCCAACAGCCTTGACCATCGCCCGAATCTGCATTATTACCCGAAGCACTACCACAGCTTTTAGATTTAAGGTGTGACACAGCAACAGTAAATATTTCATCAGTTTCTAATGATTTAAAGCTTTGTGCAATTGGAGCACGATTACTAAAATCAAATGGTGCTTCAGTTGTAATGGCAGCAGTACCTACTTCTTCTACTTTGTTAGCACGATAAATTAATGCGGTAGTAATTGCATCTGTACCAATTTGATCTACGTTAAAGTCAACAAATGCGTACTGGTTAGCTGAATCAGCTTCGTTTAATGCATTTACTAAGCTCGCAATAGCGCTAAATTCGCCAAAGCCATCATTTTCTATTTCCATTAAACCAACAACGTCGGCCTGGATAGCGCTAATTGCACTTACAATTTTAGCTTCTTGACGAATAAGTTCAGCTTCTGAATCTGCACCTCGAGCGGTAGGGAATCCTTCGCCTTGGCCATCACCATTAAAGTAATTAAGTACGTTGAAGCTAGCTACGCGTAAATCTGCTTCAGCATTAAGTTCAGGCGCATCTTCACGTGCATTTGTTGCAATAAACTGAGGTGCTAAAGTTGGGTGTATTCTGTAAAGGCTAAAGCTATAAGCAAGTGCACCTGTAACTGTGTTTACAGTGTCACCAGTACGTAATGTATTTTCTGCTGACAAGCCTGGAGTTGGGTACGCTGTTGGGTCTAAGTTTTGTACAGTAGAGCCATCATCTAGTAGGATCTTTTTAAGCAGGTTTTCTGTTTCAACTGCATTAGCCGTATCTCCAGGTAGTGCAACCTGTGTACCTTGATACAAGCGCTCTGTTGCTAACTCAACTTCACCATATCGACCTAGGCCAAAGTTATTAGTTACTACTAATGGTTGCTCCAAAGTAACTAGCATACCTTCAAAAGATTCTAAATCCGTTGTATCAGCTAAAGGTAAAGTAATTTTTGTAGCTGCTACAGGTAAACCTGTATCACAAATTGCTACTTGGCTTACGCTGCCAATTTGTGTTGCATCAAAATACTCTTCAACAGTACCTTGTACGCGCACATGGTCACCAACATTTACATCAGTATCTGCAAAATAAACAAACACACCTTCAGAAGTTAGTGGGTTGGCATCTATGTCTGTAGCAAGTGAGCTAACAAAAAAGCCTTTTAATTGATCATCACCTTGGAAGTCTGCGGTTACCACACCTTCAAGTTCTACTAATGTACCTACAAGTGGGCTAGCAGAGCCGTCACCTTGAATAGCATTTATTAGTGTTTTTTCTGCACCACAAACTAGTGGTTCAAGTGGTTCTGGTTCTGGAATTGGTTCAGGTGTTGTTCCACCATTACCTGCATGTGAGCCTAAGCCGCCAAACTCATCTTGGTCGAACTGTACCCATTCTTCACTTGGGTTAAATGCTGCATCAGGTGTTGTTCTTCCTGTAGTAATTTCATCTTTTCTGCGTAAAGTTTGATTCGCTGTGGTTACTCCGCCTTCTGACCACGATGAACCAGGATCGAAACCAACTTGTCCAAAACTATCAACAACAGATCCATCCTTAGTCAATACGATTGCATCATCACCATTAAAGTTAACTACGCTATCTAATAGATCAGCTTTACCTGAAAGGTCGGTAGAAGCTCTAGTGTCCGCATTGACAATTACATAGGTACTATTTGCAGCTAAAGTACCGCTTAATGTAATTTCTGTAGATACGCTAGCAGAGCCATTTGAATAGCGCTGTAATGAGTATTCACTAAGGTCAATGTCTGTTGTTGCATTATTGTAAAGTTCAATGGCTTTATTGTAACCACTTCCTTCTATATATTCAGAAATGATTAGATCAGCGGATGCTGGTGCACTGAGACTGGCTATAACAAGTGCGAGTGGTGTTATTTTTGTTTTAAACATTTTTTTATTATTCCCGTGTATTAATCCCAAAATGGGACACCAGTTTAGAGAATAAATATGACGAAAATAATACAAAAATGTAAACGAATGTAAATAAAAGGCGGTTTAACCGCCTTTTTATAAAACCCTTACTTTTTAGCTAGGTATTGTGCGGCTTGCTTAGCAAAGTAGGTCAATATTCCATCAGCGCCTGCACGCTTAAATGCAAGTAAAGACTCCATTATAGTAGCTTCCTCACTTAACCAACCGTTATCGATAGCTGCTTTGTGCATTGCATACTCGCCACTTACCTGATATGCGAAAGTAGGTACGCCAAACTCGTCTTTAACACGACGTACAATATCTAAATAAGGCATGCCAGGCTTAACCATGACCATATCAGCGCCTTCTTGTAAGTCTAATGCGACTTCACGTATTGCTTCATCAGAGTTTGCAGGGTCCATTTGGTAGGTTTTTTTATCGGCACCTTTTAAGTTACTAGCAGAACCTATTGCATCTCTAAATGGGCCATAGTAGCTAGATGCGTATTTAGCTGAGTAGGCCATAATACGGGTATGCACAAACCCATCAGCTTCAAGCGCTTCACGAATTGCAGCAATACGGCCATCCATCATGTCTGAAGGGGCAATTACATCAGCGCCTGCTTCTGCATGTGAGAGTGCTTGTTTAACTAAAATTTCGGTGGTTACGTCGTTTATCACATAGCCAGTGTCATCAATAATACCGTCTTGACCGTGCGTTGTGAATGGATCAAGTGCACCATCAGTAATTACACCCAACTCAGGAAATGCTTCTTTTAAAGCACGAACAGTGCGTTGAACTAAGCCATCATCATTATATGCTTCTTCGGCAGATAATGATTTTTTATCCGCAGGGGTTACCGGAAAAATAGCTAAGGCAGGTACACCAAGTTCAACAAGTTCTTTTGCTTCAAGCAACAGCAAATCTATTGATAAACGCTCGATACCCGGCATTGATTCAATTGCTTCGCGGCGATTTTTACCTTCAAGTACAAATACAGGGTAAATTAAATCGTTTACGCTAAGTTGATTTTCAGCCATTAAGCGGCGAGAAAAGTCGCTGCGGCGCATTCTGCGCATGCGAGTATACGGGAAAAGGTCTAATCCTGATTGGGCCATATTAATATGCTCCTACTGTGGTAATGGAAAAGTAATTACTTGATTACGGCCATGTTGTTTTGCGTAATAAAGTGCTTTGTCGGCGCACTCAGTAAAAATTTGAGGGTTGCTAACATCATCAGCAATGCTGGTGTATACACCAGCGCTAATTGTAAATTGAATATCATTATTGGCAACCGTTACTGTACTGGTTGAGATAGCTGCTCGTATTTTTTCAGCTATGTCTTGTGCGCCTTCACTGGGGGTATTAGGTAATAGCACCACAAACTCTTCACCGCCATAACGAGCAACCTCATCTAGTGGGCGCTTTAAATGATCTTTTATTAGGTTAGATACAGCTTTAATAACTTGATCGCCAATTATGTGTCCGTACATATCGTTAATGCTTTTGAACCGGTCTATATCAAGCATAACAATACTAAGTGGTGTTTGCTCTCGGCGAGACCGACGAAGTTCCATGACGAGTTTCTTATCAAAAAAACGTCTGTTTTTTATTCCGGTTAAAGCGTCTTCGGTATTGAGTAACTCAAGTGAACGATTTTTTTCTTCAAGTTCTCTAAGTGTAACTTGTAATTCAAAGGTGCGTTCGTCGACTTGTGATTCGAGTTCTTGACGCGTTTTTTCTTGTAACTTTAAGCGCTCTTTAAGCAGTGTATCTTGGGCTGCATTTTCAGCAATCAAGGTTTGCTGAGCTATTACTTCTTCATCGCGTTGTAAAATAAATAACTTCATTACACTGTAACATAGACAGAAAGTGCAGCTAAAAAAGCATGCAAATACAAATGCTAATGTACTTCTGCTAAAGGCGTATAGCCCCATTACTGCCACAATAAAATAAAGCATTACCACCAAGAAAAAAACTAATACGAGCAATAGCGCTTTATTAGGTTTAGAAGGCGCTAAACGCATGCACGTAAATGTAGTTGCAATATAAAAGCCTAAAGCGATTGGGGTAGCCGTTAAGCAAAATAGTGTCACTATATGGTTTGGAAATAACCAAATAAATAATAACGAGACACCTAATACGTTAACCACTACCTTTTGAACCGTTAGTAAAAAAGAGGGCTTTGGATGGCAAATTTGCTTTTGCAAAGGCAAAAACATTAAAGTAATAAGCATAAGTAGTATAGGGATCATAACTTGCTGTAACGCCGGCAAATTAGGGTGAATATATTTTAAGCCAAAGCCACAAAGGTAGGCTAAGACCCCCCCCAATGTGAGTGTGATTAAACCAGCACAAATAAAATAACGTTTACGCGAAAAACCATATAAAACTAAGCAGCTCACACCTAAAGAAAATATAAAACCAATCAATAAGCCATAGAGTAAATTAAGTTTACCTTTATGCGCTAAATAAGCTTCTGGTTGCCACAAAGTTAAAGGGACTCGCAAGCCTGAGCTATTCATCACCTTCAGTATAATAATCGTTTCGCTATTTGCAGGGCTAATTAGTTTAACTAATAAAGATTCACTTCTGATCGCACGCTTATCAAGGGGGTATGCATCGCCAATTTGGGTGTAAGAAAGTAATTGCGAGTTATGTAACTGATATACTTGAACGTCGTTTAGCAGAGGGTTGTTTAGCGACAACAGTTGTTCGGTATTATAACTAAGCGTGTTTTTTATTTTAAATTTCACCCATACAGAACGCTGCTCAAGACCTAGGTTAAGAGGTTTACCTGTGTTTTTTTGCCACTGTATATGGCTACTTTGTTGTGCATCTAATAGCGAAGTTGGTTCAAAAGAGTAATGCAGGTTATTAATGTTTTGGGAGTTAAAATCATGTTTTATTATTACAGGGCTTGCGAAAGAGCAAAAAGTGCAAAGAAGCATCAATAGACTTAGTAATGCTTTTGCGCACGCCATCAGCAGCTCTTTAAACCAAAAACATTGTAAAAGTTTTCTGTAGTTTTGCGGGCCACAACTTCTTCATCTATTTGATAAAGTTGCGCAACTGTTTGGCAAATATAAGGAAGCAGAGCAGGTTCATTTTTACGCGATTTAGGTTTTGGCTTAACTGTTCGTGGAATTAAAAATGGTGCATCAGTTTCTATTAATAATCGATCTAGAGGAATGCTAGGCACTAGTTGTTGTAAATCTTTACCACGCCTTTCATCACATACCCAACCCGTTATACCAATATACAGACCTAAATCTAAATATTGCTTTAGAGCTGCTGAGTTACCCGTAAAGCAGTGGAGTACACCGCGAATATTAAACTCTTTTAAAATACTTAGCATGTCGTCACTTGCATCACGTTCATGTAAGTAAACAGGTAAATCTAACTTTTTAGCAAGTACTAACTGGCGTCTAAAAACATCACGTTGTACATCGCGAGGTGAAAAGTCACGGTTATAATCAAGGCCGCACTCACCAATGGCAATAACTTGCTTATTATTTGTAAGGGCAGTTAGTTGTGCTTCGAGTCCACTAGTCGCTGATTTTGCATCATGCGGGTGCACACCCGCCGTAGAATATTGAAGGTGCTTTATCGCAAGCTCGAGTGATTGCTGACTGCTTGCAATGTCACAACCTATAATAAGCATATTTGTAACACCGGCTTCACTTGCGCGGGTAACTACATCATGATGCTGCTCATCAAACTGATGGTTAGTTAAGTTAACCCCAGCATCAATTAATGTGTATGACATTATTTAGTACGTTTAACGCGAATAGAGCGGTTTTTACCGTCTTTCTTCAATAGGAAAGAGCTGAATGCACCGCGGCTAATTACAATTGTATCGTCTTCTTTTAAACGCATGCTGTCAGAGCCAATTTGACGCCATTGTTGACCGTTATCTAGCGAAATAATTAATTCACCATAAGCAGCCTCATCAACTGATGTAACCATAGCTTTGATTTCAGTTTCTTTTTCTACCTGTGATTCTTTGTGCTCTAAGCCAAAATCGTCAGCTTTTGCCTTTGCTTGAATTGGTGCAGCAGCTACGACTTGAGGTACATTGTTAGCCGTTGGTGGAGTAAGCGTTTTTGTTACTGTTGGCTTTGTTAGTGATTTACCAGCAACTGTATTGTCATAGCAAAGTAAGCGATTAAAATCGTTTTCAATAAAGCTACATGCTTGTAACGCTTGAGTATTAAATTGTGTTTGCGCAGCAAAAGTAGGCGCACTTAATAAAACCAATAGTGAGAGTAGTTGTTTTTTCATTTTATTCCTCAGATTCTTTTTGTGGTTTAGCGGTATAGAATTTTGCTAAAATTAGGCCTAGCTCAAACAAAAGAAGCATCGGAAATGCTAGTAAAGTTTGTGATAACACATCGGGCGGTGTTAAAAACATCGCCACTACAAAAACGCCTACGACAATATATGGGCGCTTTTCTTTTAAGCTTTTTGTTGTTGTTGCACCACTCCAACATAGCAGCATAATTGCCACAGGAATTTCGAAAGCGACACCAAATGCAAAAAACAGTTTTAATACAAACCCTAAATAGCTACTTATGTCGGGCGCAAGAGTCATCATCTCTGGACCAGTACTTGTAAAAAAGCCTAAAATAATTGGCAGAACTACAAAATAACAAAAGGCTATACCGCCATAAAATAATACTATACTTGAGGCGAGAATAGGCATGAGCATTTTCTTTTCATGCTTATATAAACCCGGCGCTATAAACCCCCAAATTTGATGCAATATCCACGGAATTGACGCAAATAAAGCGACAAATAAAGTTAGTTTGAAAGGTGCAAAAAAGGGGGCAGTAACGTCGGTTGCAATCATAGTTGCAGTACTTGGCAAATGCGAAACTAACGGCTGTGCAACAAAGGCATAAATGTCATTCGCAAAATATACTATGGCAATAAAAATAATGAAAATGCTCAATAGTGCTTTTATTAGCCGATCACGCAACTCAATTAAATGAGCTACAAATCCCGATTTTACTTCCTCAGCCATTATTTTTTATACCATGTAATAAGTTGACCACAAAGTGAGAGATAAATTTCACTTTTTTTCATCAAGTTGTTGGTTATTTGATGTATCAGGTTGTTTTTTCTTGTAGCTGTGAGTAACTGACTCAGCCGCTTTTTGTAACTCTGTTAATGAACTTTGTAACTCAGGGCTTAAATCTTTTAGTTCTTGTTGTTCTGCTTTTTTAAGGTTTTCGTGAAGTTCGTGAATACGCAGTTCCTCACTTACTTCGGCTTTTACCGAGTTGGCAAGTGACTTAGCTGTTTTAACCCATTTACTTACTGTTCTAATAGCAACAGGTAAGCGCTCAGGGCCAAGCACTACTAAGCCAACAATAAAAATAACAACAAGTTCCCACATCCCCATACTAATTAAACCTTATTGCTATCTTTGTTTTTTTCAGTATTGGTTGAGCCGTCAACGGTGCTTTTTTCTGATTGTTGAATTTGCTCTGATTTTTCTTGTTCACTCGCTGTGTCGTCCGACATTGCTTTTTTAAAGCCTTTAACAGCGCCACCAATGTCTCCACCCATACCGCGTAGTTTTTTTGTACCGAAAAGTAAAACTATGATCGCTAAAACAATTAATAATTGCCAAATACTAATACCACCAAAACCCATGGTTTTCTCCAATATATAAACGGTTAAATGTATATTTTAAATACTAATTATACGCCCAATAGCGCAAATAGCACTCAGTTTATGCGTTGCGCCATGCTGTTATAAAACTAATAGCCGATAAGCTTATAGTAATACTCGCAGCCATTAAATCGTGCTGTAAATAACAAAGTGTTGCCATAATCATTGTAGCACTACCAAATAAACTCAATATTAAAGGTTTATGAGATATCTTTTGTTCTTGAGGTTTATGAGCGTGTGGTGCACGCTTTAAATTCTGGTAAATTAGATCAGGTAGTTCAGGCATTTTTTCAGCCCAAAATGGCAAGTTAGCATACATTTGCTTCAGTACTGATAGCGGTCCAACTTGCTGCTTAACCCAATCTTCTAAAAAGGGTTTGGCTGTTTTCCATAAGTCGAGTTGTGGATATAGCTGACGCCCTAATCCTTCAACGTATAATAAGGTCTTTTGCAGTAATACTAATTGCGGTTGAACCTGCATGTTAAAACGACGTGCGGTATTAAATAGATTTACGAGCACGTGACCAAATGAAATTTCAGCAAGCGGTTTATTGAATATAGGCTCGCACACTGTGCGAATCGCAAATTCAAATTCTTCAATGCTGGTATCGTGTGGTACCCAGCCAGAATCAACGTGTAGCTGTGCAACTTGGCGATAATCACGATTAAAAAAGGCAATAAAGTTTTCAGCTAGATAACGTTTGTCTTCTTTGCTCAAAGTACCAACAATACCGCAGTCAATACCGATATACATTGGATTTTCAGGATGCTCGCGAGAGACGAATATATTACCCGGATGCATGTCGGCATGAAAAAAGCTGTCTCTAAACACTTGCGTAAAAAACACTTCTACGCCGCGCTCAGCAAGTAATTTCATATTCGTGTTTTGCGCCAGAAGTGAATCGGTATCAGAGACGGGTATACCGTAAATACGCTCCATTACTAGGACATTACTACGGCTATAATCACTGTAAACTGCAGGGATATACAATGATTCAGAGCCTTCAAAGTTGCGCTTAAGTTGAATGCCATTGGCACCTTCGCGCATTAAGTCGAGCTCGTCTAGGAGTGTTTTTTTATATTCTTTAACCACTTCTACAGGACGCAGGCGTTTTGATTCGTTATGGACTTTTGCAAGTACCTTAGCGAGCTTTTCCATTAACGCTAAATCGGCATTAATTTGCTCGTAAATATTTGGTCTAATAACCTTAATTACTACATCTTGCTCAATGCTTTGCTCATCAATAAGCTTTGCTGTATGCACTTGCGCTATAGATGCAGAAGCTAGAGGAGTTTGTGAAAACTCACTAAACAATTCACTTATATCGTTAATTTCTAGCGCTTTTTCTATTATTTTTTGTGCAAGTTTGCCTTCAAATGGCTGAACTTGATCTTGTAAAAAGGCAAGCTCTAAAGCGATATCATGAGGGAGTAAGTCACGACGAGTAGAGAGCATTTGGCCAAACTTAATCCAAACGGGACCAAGCTCTTGTAGTGCCAAACGTAAACGTAGTCCTGCAGGTTTTTCTTTGTGCTGATTACGCAGCCAAAACAAACTGCAACGAGCTACTTTACCAAACCAAGGGATCTTATGTTTAGGAATTAGCTCGTCTAGCCCATAGCGAAGTAAAGTTTTGGTGATGTTATACAAACGTGCAGTCGACACAAAAAATCCTTAGCGGGTGTTTGAAGGTAAAAAAGAGTTTAACAAGGTATTTATACGTTGCTCAACAGCAGCTACTTGGACTTTGAGTTCTCTATTTTTTTGTTTAAATTGCTCAAGTTCTAATGGGTGAATAGTAATTGCGAGCTCGTCTTGGCATAAACTTGTAAGCATGGTACTTATTTTAGTATTGGTTTTGCTGCTCTTTTGTTTTAGTTTTTTTAGGTATAGATATAACTGCTGAGCGGGGGTATCGCCAATGTATTTAGAAAGCTGTTCAGGCCAATCAATATCAATGCCTGAAAACGCATTACTATAAGTTTGCGCAATATTTAAATCGCCTTGTAAGTCGAGCTTATCTTGGCGAATTAACTGGGTAAGCATAGCTGGGTTTTTAAGTGCTAAAAGCGTGTCTATATCTGCGCTGATCATACAATCTGCGTTTTCGTTACTTTGAGCACTGTATAAGTGCAATTGCTCAGCGCTATAAACAAGTTGGATACTTTGTTGCCAATCTCTTACTTCAACCACTAAGCGTTGATGTTTAACTGCGCTTAGTTTTTGAGACAATTGTGGGTCAAGGCTGAGAGCTTGATTTAGTACACGCTCAATAAGCGAAAGCACAAAATTAGGTAACATAAAAAATTCAGATGCCATTGCATCATTATTATTTTTTGTTATTTTCTCAAGTGCCATAACTGCTAGCCTTAATATTTAAAACCACGATGCAGCGCAACAATTCCGCCTGTGAGGTTTTGGTATGTTGTTTGCTCAAAGCCTGCATCTTCCATCATCGCTTTTAGCGTGTCTTGATCTGGATGCATGCGAATAGATTCAGCTAAATACTTATACGATTCACTGTCGTTAGCAACTAGCTTACCCATTGTAGGCAATAAATTAAATGAGTAAAAATCGTAAGCTTTACTAAGTACGTCATGCTCTGGTTTTGAAAACTCTAAAACAAGTAAACGACCACCTGGCTTTAAAATACGGTACATAGAGCGCAATGCTTTGTCTTTATCGGTAACGTTACGTAAGCCAAAGGCAATAGTGATCACATCAAAGCTATTATCTGGGAACGGCAGCATTTCTGCATTCATTTGTACGTAGTCGATATTGCCAACTAACCCAAGATTATGTAGTTTTTCACGGCCAACTTTAAGCATAGATGAGTTTATATCACCTAAAACAACTTGACCCGTTTCTCCAACTAATTGACTAAACTTTGCAGTTAAATCGCCAGTGCCGCCGGCTAAATCGAGTACATGATGTCCTTTACGAACACCTGAGCTTGCAATAGTTTGACGTTTCCATAAACGATGCACACCAAAAGACATTAAATCATTCATTACATCGTATTTTGCAGCTACTGAGTGAAATACATCAGCAACCATAGAAGCTTTATCGTTCTCGGCTACTGTTTTATAACCAAAATGCGTGGTCTTTTGTTCGGTTTCGTTCATGACTAATCTCTATCGTGACAATAGAGGTTAGTGTACTTTATTGTACACAGTAGGTGCAATTTGAATATGATTTATCAGGTAATTTATTGCCCTGCAGTGTAACTACTTTGCCCTAATGAACGTGCTTTATAAGCCGCATGAGATGCTTTTTTAGCTAGCTGATTAAAATCATCTTCTTGTTGATGCTGAGCAATTCCTAGTGATAAGCCAATACTAGGTAGTTTAATCCCTGTTTTTGAACTAACAAAGCGCAGCTTTTCGACACCATTTCGTACTTTCTCGGCTATTACATTGGCCGTATCTGGGTCGATGTCGGCGAGCAAAACAGTAAATTGATCTTTAGCTGTGCGACCAGGTAAGCCACTTTGAAAAACATATTTTTGAACTTGCTTAGCTACTTTATTCAAAATGACTTCACCAATAATATCACCATAATTTTCAGTAAAATGATCAAGGTTGTCTATTTGAATCGCTATTGCGCAAATAGACTTTTGTTGATTAGTCCACACTTGCGTTTGTTGCGTTAAATAATGGCGCTTATAAAGCCCTGTTTGACTATCAATAATATGTTGTTTACGAAGCTGAGTAAGTTGCTTTTGTGTTTTTTCGTGTAGTTGTTTAGCTTTACTGAGTTCTTGCTTAAATTGCTTATGTTGGTTGAGTAATTCGGCGGTTTGATTATGGAGTACTTCAAGCGCTTGACGGCTTTGTTCTATGTTGTTCTCATTAAGCGAATGTACGCACTCGCTTACTTGACCCGCAAAACGAACTATTTGCTTCTCAGTAGCATGAGAGTTTTGAGAAAGTGAATTTATAACACCATCAACGTTTTGAATCATGTTGACTTGCGCTAAGTGGCCGGTATTTAAAAACTCAGAATGTAGCTGTTCAATTAAGACGCTATCTATATTATCTTCAACAGCAATAGCACGATCTAAAGCTTTATTTAGCTTGAGATTAGTTTGACTGGTATAAGTATAAATAACTTGATAATTCAGCGGCGTAGGTGGGAGCGCATAACGCTCTAAAAAAACACACACTTTGGTCATTTTTTCTTGTGCAATAGCCATGGAATCATGGAACATCATTTTTTAAATACCAACTAAGTACGCATAAGTGCAAATTCGAATATCTCATTCCATGAGGCGGTTATGCGTCCGAGCTTTTTATTATTTTTTACTACAGTAATCGTTATGTGCGCCATTTAAAAGTAAAAACAGAAGTTAGGGAACTTAAATTTTACTTTAGCGGCTTGATAGCTGTTTTTCTCATCAATTAAGCTTGCTATTGGCAATGTTAGAGTCGTTTCTTAGTTTAATACACTTGTTTTTAGTAAGGTTTATTTATTAAAGTTGGTCTCATTTACTTGCTATTTATTTAGCCTGCGATA
Source organism: Pseudoalteromonas sp. AS71 (assembly GCF_038900275.1). Taxonomy (NCBI): domain Bacteria; kingdom Pseudomonadati; phylum Pseudomonadota; class Gammaproteobacteria; order Alteromonadales; family Pseudoalteromonadaceae; genus Pseudoalteromonas; species Pseudoalteromonas sp. AS71. Next base: position 69,270 of record NZ_JBBMQZ010000022.1, read on the forward strand.
GTTTTATGAAATTAATAACACTGCTAAGTTACATTATAATGAATCACTTTTTAGTTAAGCCACTTCGCCAATCTTTATTTGGTATCACAATTTTATGTTCATTGAGTGCATGCCAAATAACAACACCAAATGTCAATAAACAATTTACACAAGTAGCAAAAAGCATTGTCGATTATAGGCAAAGTACTAATCCTTATAGCAATTTAGAGGGAGTTGAAGGTTATTTATTACCAAATTTATCGCCCAAATTTTTAGCACAAGAATATAAAAATAAAGCGAGTCTACTTGCTGAGCTAGACGCAGTTAATATTGCAAAGTTAAGTGATGAAAATCAAATAAACTTCAATATTATTCGAGCTCAAGTACAAAACAGTGTTGATGAATATGTATTTAATGCGCACTATATGCCGCTTACCTCAGAATATGGCTTTCATTCTGGTTTATCGTACATAGTAAACAGCTCTCAATATAAAAATCAGCAAGACTACCAAGTATATTTGACTCGATTAACGCAAGTCCCACGTTTTTTTGAACAAAACATCTATTGGATGAAAAAAGGGATCGAAACAGGCCTTACCCAACCTAAAGCAGTGTTAGAGGGTTATGAAGACTCAATTAATGCTTACATTGTTGACGATGTAACTACATCTGAGTTTTATAAACCTTTTTTAACTAATACAGCAGGTTTGAGTGACGATAAATTTAAAGCGTTACAACAAAAAGCTAAAAACATTATAAAAGACGATGTTATACAGTCTTATAAGAATTACTTAGCGTTTTTTACGCAGCAGTATCGACCTAGTGCACGCACAAGTATTGGCATATCAGAGACGCCTAATGGCGAGGCATTTTATAAAAACAGAGCTAAGTATTACACCACTACCGATATGACACCTAAAGAGATTCACGAACTTGGATTGAAAGAGGTTGCTCGAATCCGCAGTGAAATGGAAGACGTAATAACAGAAGTAGGTTTTAAAGGCACGTTTGCCGAATTTATTCACTTTTTACGCACTGATCCACAATTTTACGCCACAACACCTGAGCAGCTTTTAAAAGAAGCCTCTTATATTGCTAAAAAAATGGATGCACAACTGCCTAAGTTATTTCATACCTTACCGCGTAAACCTTATGGCGTAGCACCCGTGCCAGCCAGCATTGCCCCTAAATACACAACAGGTCGATATTCTGGTTCTAATCGAGATGATGAAGCAGGGTATTACTGGGTAAATACTTACGCTTTAGATAAGCGCCCTTTGTATGTTTTAGAGGCATTAACGTTGCACGAAGCCGTGCCAGGTCATCATTTGCAAATCTCACTCAATGCTGAGCTTGAAAATTTGCCGAGTTATCGTCGTGATGCTTACCTTTCGGCATTTGGCGAAGGTTGGGGACTTTACTCTGAGTATTTAGGTTTAGAAGCAGGCTTTTACCAAGACCCATATAGCCGTTTTGGTCGTTTAACGTATGAAATGTGGCGAGCAGCCCGTTTAGTTGTTGATACGGGTATGCATATGTATGGCTGGAGCAGAGAGCGTGCCATGAATTTTATGAGTGAAAATACAGCGCTTTCGCTGCATAACGTTAAAACAGAAACTGATCGTTATATAACATGGCCTGCACAGGCGCTTTCGTACAAAATTGGTGAATTAACTATTAAACGTTTACGCTCTGAAGCAGAGCAAGCACTTGGGCACAATTTTGATATTCGTGAGTTTCATCATCAAATATTACGTCATGGTTCAGTGCCTTTATCGGTTCTTGAAACGCAAGTACGCATTTATATTAAAAAGGAATCAGTTAAGCTGGAAAGTAAATAAGTATAATTTTTTAAAGGGGGTACTGAGTTGTTTTTTAGCTATTTAAGTTACAGGTTTGCTGGTAAGTACTTGTATTTATTTTAAGCTAGCAGATTAATAATTATGATGTGCCATTTAGTTCATTAAAACGGTCAGTACTTATTAGCTATTATTTTAAAAATCACCAAGGGTCATAAATGAGCAATTTTATAATGTTTAGTATCGATATATTTGCAAGTATGTTTATAGTTGTGCTCGGGTTCGTTGTGCTTACTGTTATTATTTTTTATATTCGAGATGTAACGCAAACAAAGCATGCTATTAGGCGTAATTACCCTGTAATTGGTCGTTTCCGGTATTTTTTTGAACGCCAAGGTGAGTTTTTTAGACAATACTTTTTTGCTCAAGATAGAGAGGAAATGCCATTTAACCGCGCAGAGCGAAGCTGGGTTTATCGCGCTGCTAAAGATGTTGACCGTACTGCTGCATTCGGTTCAACACAAAGCTTAGAAGTAACAGGTACAGTTATGTTCATGAACTGTGCGTTTCCGACTTTAGATGAAGAAGCACTCGACCCGAGCAATGTCACTTTAGGTCCATACTGTAAAACACCTTACACCACTAATTCGTTATTTAATGTATCGGGTATGAGCTTTGGTGCGCTCTCAAAGCCTGCGGTTCGTGCTTTATCAAAAGGAGCTAAATTAGCAGGTTGCTGGATGAACACCGGTGAAGGTGGGCTAAGCCCATACCATTTGGAGGGGGGCGCCGATATTGTTTTTCAAATTGGTACCGCTAAATATGGTGCACGAGACGAGCATGGAAATTTAAGCACCGAAAAACTTAAAGAAATAGCGGCTCACGAACAAGTCAAAATGTTCGAACTAAAAATGAGCCAAGGCGCTAAACCAGGTAAGGGTGGAATGCTTCCAGGGCGTAAAGTTAATGCCGAAATAGCTAAAATTAGGGGTATTCCAGAGGGGCAAGACTCTATTAGTCCCAATGGCCATCCTGAAATTAAAAACCCAGCCGATATTCTAGATATGATTGCCACGGTACGTAACGCGACAGGTAAGCCTACAGGCTTTAAAGCGGTAATTGGTGCCTACGGGTGGTTAGAAACGTTGTTCGCTGAAATAAATCATCGTGGTATAGAGTCTGCACCTGATTTTATTACCATAGATAGTGCTGATGGTGGTACGGGGGCGGCACCACAACCGCTTATGGACTCAGTCGGTTTACCACTACGTGAAAGTTTACCGCTGGTAGTTAACATGCTTGAAAAGCATGGGCTGCGAGATCGTATTAAAATAATCGCATCAGGTAAATTAATTGTTCCTTCCAAGGTTGCTTGGGCATTGGCACTGGGTGCTGATTTTGTTGTGTCGGCTCGAGGGCATATGTTTGCACTGGGCTGTATTCAGGCAATGCAATGTAATAAAGATACCTGTCCAACGGGGATCACTACACATAACGAGCGTTTGCAACGCGGTTTAAATGTAGCTGATAAAGCGCAGCGAGTAGCTAACTATAATAAATACATTCATTACGGAGCGGGGCTTATAGCTCATTCTTGTGGTGTGACTAGTGCACGCGAATTAAGGCGTGAGCACGTACGTATAGTGCAAGAAAGTGGTTTATCGGAGCCGCTTGATAAAATTTATGAAAATTATAAGTAAATTTTAATAATAGAAAAGGCGCTGATAGCGCCTTTTTTAATGTTTTTTAGTTTAATTGGCTTATTAATAAACTAAAAAATGCGTCTTTGTTGTCGCATGTTTGGGCATTCAAAATAAGCTGCTCGCCTAGCGCTAATGTTTGTTTTTGCACTGTAAGGCGCGCAACCTCATCACTAATGCTATCTATATCGGTTACATGTGCGAGCCCTATGGTGCGCCTAATTAATTCAGCACCACAATAACCAATAGTGTCTTGTAGTACGCTTTTCATAAAGTACTCACTATAACCTGCAGCCTTTAGTGCAGCTTCAGTAGTATGCTCATTGATAAGCGTAAGCCAATGTTGTTCAAATAAGGTATAGCATTCAACAAGAGTGCTTAATAAATGGGTTTGGTAATTACGACGAGCCACAAAATCTTCAATACGCCCGTATTGCGCACAATAATTTAAAAGTAAATTACCAATAAAAGAGCCAATATCGAACCCAATAGGACCAAAAAAACCAAACTCAGGATCGATCATCTTTGTATTATTACAATCAACAAAAATACTGCCGCTATGCATATCACCATGAAGTAATGTTTGCGGGTTAGATAAAAAATTAGCTTTTAGTTTTGCGATTTCTAACTTTAACGCGCTATTTTTTTGTATTGCATCAACTTCGCTTTGTAGTTGCTCTGGGTAGTTATTGCGTTCGTGCTCAATGTACGGATCGCTAAAAAATAAGTCTTCAGTAATTTGGCAAAGCTCGGGATTAGTAAATTGGCTAACAAGTGCTTTTTTAGTTTGTGCGGTTAAATAAAAATCTGAATTATAAAAGCCAGTATGACTTAAGTAGGTCGCTACATGCTGCGCCAATTTAGGAAATTGCTCTGCATTATTTTGTGCAGTACGCAGTATTTGTAAATTACCTAAATCTTCTAAAATAGTGAGCGCTTGCATTTCACTATAATGTAAAACCCTAGCTGTATAAGTTGGGCAAATAGCGCCATGATTAAGCAAAATTTGTGCTTCTATACGAGCTCTATCAAGCGTTAATGGCCACGACTCACCCACGCAACGGGCGTAAGGCAAAGCTTGCTTTAAAATAACGCTATTATTTTGCTCATCAGTAATTCTAAATACTAAATTAAGATTGCCATCACCAAACTCGTACGCCGTTAAGGTTTGTCCGTGGGCAAAAAAATTACATTGGTTAGATTCAATTAATGTCGACACATAATCGATAGCGCGCTGTGCATTAAAAGCAACATAGTTAGTCATGGTTTAAATCTCAAAAATCAGCTTTTAAGCATTCTATACCTTTAAATGTTTAGATGTCTACAAGTCCAACTTGAGAGTTATTCAAAGTGGTGTAAAATAACGTTACGCATTTTTAATACCTTGAGCATTATGCAAAATTTAATCGCAAGCAGTTTAAAATATGAAAACGGGTCGCTTAGTGTGCTCGACCAATATTTACTACCTCACCAGCAGGTATGGCATCAGTGTCATGATGTAGAAACCATGAAAGAGCTGATCATTAGTTTAAAAGTGCGTGGAGCTCCACTTATTGGCTTAAGCGCGAGCTTGCTAGTGGCGTATTTAGCTGAGCAAGGGGTAGTGAAAAGTGAGCTTGAAAAAGCAATCAATGAACTAGAAGCCACTCGTCCAACGGCGGTTAATTTAATGCATTGTATGGCGGCATTGCGAAAAGCTTTAACGCAAAGCGATTATGTTGCCGGTATTGTTAGTACTGCTGAGCGGTTGTTTATTGAAGATATTGAGCTGTGTGAACGAATGGCAAATCGTGGTGCCGAGCTTATAAATAGTGGCGACAACATATTAACTCATTGTAATACAGGGGCGCTTGCAACCGCTGGTATTGGTACTGCACTAGGTGTTATTTACAAAGCGCAGCAAAAATATGGCAACGTACATGTGTGGGTTGATGAAACACGACCATTATTACAAGGCGGTCGCTTAACTGCCTTTGAGCTTGAGCGCTGGAAAATTCCGTACACATTAATTTGCGATAATATGGCGGCAAGTTTAATGGCTGCAGGTAAGGTGGATAAAATAGTAGTAGGGGCTGATCGTATTGCTGCCAATGGTGATTTTGCTAATAAGGTGGGTACCTATAATTTAGCCGTTCTTGCGTATTTTCATAACATTCCATTTTATGTCGTTGCGCCTATTACCACGCTTGATACCAACACCGCGTGTGGTAATGATATAGAAATAGAGCAACGTAATCCTCAAGAAGTGCGCGGAGTTAGCGGTAGCTTTGGTGAGGCTTTATGGGCGCCCACTAATGCTAATGTGTATAACCCTGCATTTGATATAACGCCGGCAAAGCTGGTTACAGGATGGGTGTTAGATACAGGTGTGTATAACCAAAGTCAGGTTGAAAATGGCGATCTCATAAAGCTTAAGTAGCTTCGCGATGTTTTGGTCCACGTTATGTTTATCAGTGTGGACCAAGGTTTTGAATGGCTAACTTACGATAATAGCGGAAATTGCTCTGCAATAGACGAGGCAGTGCTTTTTGCCACCCAGCCTTCTGTATTGTTAAATAAGCGAATGGCAGTAAACTCAGGGTCGCTTCCCATATCAAACCAATGCGGGGTAAGTTCAGGCACTGAAATTAAATCGCCTTGTTGGCAAAGTACCTGGTAAACCTTATTGCCTAAATGCAGGCAAAATAGCCCTTGGCCTTTTACAAAAAAACGTACTTCGTCTTCACTATGAGTATGTTCAAATAAAAACTTTTTGCGCAGCTCTGATGCGCCAAGATTACCTTTAGCTAGAGATATAACGTCTACTGTTTGATAGCCATTTTCGGTTTTTAACCGATCTATATCGTTTTTGTACGCACTAATAATTTGCTCGTGGGTGGTGTGCTCATTAATATCTGCATTTGCTTGCCACTGTTCAAAACGTACGTTTACTTTAGCTAGTTGCTTTGCAATATCATCAGCATTTGATGTGCTTACAAGTGCTTTGCTTGCATCGTTGTCAGCATATATTGTTAATTGGCTCATACTAATTGCTCCAATTTAAATTGGCTAAAGTCATTAATATAAGGGTGTGCTTTAGTGCTTGCTTGCCCATCACGAATTAAATGTAGTGTTTTTAAGCCCGCAGCTTGCGCGGCATCAAGCTCACTGGCTACATCACTTAAAAAGAGTATTTCTGCTGCTTTAAACGGTAACAGCTCAACAATGGTGTTATAGGCCATTTGCTCTTGTTTTGCGCCAACTTTGGTGTCAAAAAAGTCAGTAAACAAGCTGCGAATGTCACCATAATCACTGTATTTAAAAAGTAGCTGCTGCGCTTTTACTGACCCTGACGAATACACATATAAAGCTATATCGTTGTTGTACTGAGCTTGTAAAAAATCAAATGCATCTGGGTATAAATGACCTTTAAAATCACCGTGTTCATACCCTGTTTGCCAAATCAAGCCTTGTAACTGCTTAAGTGGAGTGATTTTTTTATCTTCATCAATCCAGGTAAGTAAAGTGCTAATGACTTCTTCAATATCGGCGTTTGGCTTTTCGATAAGGGCTTTTACGGCACTAATTTGCTCAGCTACATCTGGCTTATTAGCATTGGCACGTACAAAGGTAGGTAACTGTTTTGCTGCGTAAGGAAACAACACCTCTTTAACAAACGAGATACGGGTTATTGTGCCTTCGATGTCGGTTAAAATGGCTTTAATCATTTAGTTACTCCTGCTTGAATACCTATTATTTTTAGGCGCTCTAGTTCGCAGCTAAATAAAAACTCTAAGGCTTCTAGGTGGCGACGAACTTCATCAATATTACGTCCTACCGCATATAAACCATGACCACGTATCAGTACGCCATGTTCTATAGGTGTATGTAAATGATGGTCACTGACTAGCAGGCTTAATCGGTCAATATCTTGATCGTTATCGAAAATAGGAATGCTCAGCGTTTCTAAATGCGAAGTAAAGCCGCTCAGTGCTTTTTGCATTTCATAGCCTGTTAAATCAAGCTGATGACTTTGGGTAATTTGCGACAGTACGGTGGCGGCTACAGAATGAGTATGTAAAACACATTGTGCATCAGGTATAAGCTGATACAAACTTAGGTGTAATTGTGTTTCTGCCGATGGTTTTACAGCTCCTGCTAGGCGCTCGCCTTGGTGATTTAATTGCAAAAAATGCTCTTGCGTCAGTGAGCCTTTATCATGCCCACTTGCTGTAACAACAAAGCCAGTGCTAGTACGAGCTGAAAAGTTTCCGCCTGTTGCGGGTACCCAGCCTTTTTGGCTAACCCATTTTCCGGCTTCAATAAGTTGTGAAATAGCGGTATTGTTTTGCATACATTCCTCACTAATGAGCGTAAAGTTAATTGTTTTTAGACGGCTATACTTCTGTTTTAAGCAATGATAGCATCGCTTTAAGCGCAAAACCATCATTAAGGGCATCACGTGTTTGAAAGTAAATTACCAAATTTAGGCGTTAGTATATTTAGCCAAATGAGTGGGTTGGCTAATGAGTTTTCGGCAATTAATCTCTCTCAAGGCTTTCCTGAGTTTGATGCTCCTGATCTTTTAAAAACGCAGTTAAATTATTATGTGCAGCAGGGCGTTAATCAATATTCACCTTCAAGTGGTGTACCACGATTACAGCAACAAATTGCTGATTTAGCAAAGCGCATATATGCAGCTGATATAAACGCAGCTGATCAAGTTACTGTTACCTCGGGTGCAACAGAGGCATTGTTTGTGGCTATTCAAACAATTGTACGCCCAAATGATGAAGTGATTGTATTTGACCCTGCATATGACTCTTACCAACCGGCAATTGAACTCGCTGGTGGAAAGTCGGTACACATTGCTTTAAGTGCGCCAAATTACACTATTGATTGGCAAGTAGTAAGCCAAGCTATTACTAAAAATACCCGTGCCATTATTATTAATACGCCTCATAACCCAAGCGGTAAAATATTACAGCCACAAGATATAAAAGCGCTTAAAGAGTTAGTTGGTACTCACAATTTGTATGTAATAAGCGATGAGGTATATGAGCACATTACGTTTGATGAACAACCGCATTTAAGCGTATTACGCGATGATGAATTATTTACCAAAAGCTTTGTTGTATCGAGTTTTGGTAAAACGTTTCACAGCACGGGCTGGAAAATGGGGTACTGTATTGCACCTGCCGATTTATCTATCGAATTTAGAAAAATTCATCAGTACGTTACGTTTTCAAGCTTTACCCCCGCACAACATGCGCTTGGCGATATGCTAGAGCAGGAAGGCGAGCATATAGATGAGCTAAGTAGGTTTTATCAGCAAAAGCGTGATTTATTAGCGAGTCATTTAAGTAACAGCCGTTTTAAAATTTTACCTAGCCAGGGCACTTACTTTTTATTGTTAGATTACGGTAATGTATCGGATTTAAACGATGTTGAATTTTGCCATTGGTTAGTAGAGCAAGCAGGTGTTGCGGCTATTCCGTTAAGTGTGTTTTATCAAAAGCCACCAACCGATAAAGTAATTCGTTTATGCTTTGCTAAAAACGACAACACTCTCATAGAGGCAGCGCAAATATTATGTCAACTTTAACTATTACAGCATTGCAAAGCTCGCTTCACTGGCTTGATAAAGACGCTAATTTAGCCATGTTTAATAAACAGCTTGAAGCAATTACTAATCAGCCCGATTTAGTTTTATTACCAGAGACATTTTCGACTGGCTTTGCTATTAATTTAGATTGTGCAGAGCCCGAAAACGGTAAAGTGCTTACTTGGTTAAAGGCACAGGCTCATAAACATAATGCGGTTATTGCCGGTTCGGTACTGGTTGCGCAAGGCAATAAAAAAGCCAATCGGTTTTATTGGGTAAAGCCCAACGGTGAGGTGAGTTATTACGACAAACGCCATTTATTTCGCTTAGGCAGTGAGGGCGATTACGTTGTAGCAGGGCTGGCGCGTAAAGTTTTTGAAATCAACGGTTTTAAACTATTACCGCAGGTATGTTATGACCTGCGTTTTCCGGTATTTCAACGTAATAATAATGACTACGATGTAATGATAAACGTAGCAAATTGGCCTGCTGTACGCCGCCATATTTGGGATACGTTACTTATGGCGCGTGCCATGGAAAACCTGTGTTATGTAGTAGGCGTTAATCGCGTAGGTGACGACGGGAATGGTGCCGCGCACAATGGTGGTACAGCGGTATACGACTTTAAAGGCGATGCATTAACTAAAGCGCAAGATGACACCGAACAACTAGTTACTATAACACTTGAAAAAGCACCACTGGATGAGTTTAAAGCAGCGTTTCCAGCCTATTTAGACGCAGATTCTTTTACACTAATATAGTGCACGTTAATTTAGCGCAGAGCCAATAAAGTGTTAAAATAGTCGCTGATATTTTTTTGTTGGCGGCAAATTTCGTAATGAACACTTTAATCACTCCTGTAATTTTAGCTGGTGGTATAGGCTCTCGCTTGTGGCCGCTTTCTCGCCAAGCAATGCCTAAACAATTTTTACCACTACTTAGTGAAAACACATCATTACTGCAAAGTACATTGGCACGTGTTTCTGATGGGTTGTTCGGTAATGCTATTTTAGTGTGTAACGAACTGCACCGATTTATTGCCGCAGAGCAAGCTGCAAGCTTAGCCCCTAGCGCATTACTACTTGAGCCTAACGGTAAAAATACCGCGCCTGCCATCGCATTAGCCGCCCACTATGCACTGCAAAATGGGATTACCGGTCCGCTATTAGTGATGCCTGCCGATCATCATATTGAAAACTTTGATGTATTAACAGCTAAGCTCCCTGGGGCTGTAAAACTTGCTGAGCAAGGAAAGCTCGTGACGTTTTCGATTACACCTACACAGCCACATACTGGCTATGGTTATATAAAACAAGGCGCGGCTATTGCTGGAACAGGTTGTTATGATGTTGCTCAATTTAAAGAAAAGCCTGACTTAGATACAGCGAACCATTATTTAGCTCAAGGGGGTTATAGCTGGAATAGCGGCATGTTTTTATTTACCTCAGCAGCCTATTTAAAAGAGCTCGAGCGGTTTGCGCCAAAAATAGCAACGAGTGTCGCTGCAGCGGCACAATTTACCAAAGATTTAGGGTTTACCCGCCCAAGCAATAGTGCCCTTGAGCACTGCCCAAGTAATTCTATAGATTACGCTATTTTAGAGCGAAGCGATAACGTAGTTGTTATGCCTGTTGATTTAAAATGGAGTGATGTAGGTAGTTTTTCATCTCTTGATGCGCTTACAAAAAAAGATGAAAACGGTAATAGTTTAAATGCTAATTATATGGCTCAAAAAAGCACTAATAACTTAGTTATTAACGAGGCTGAACACACTATTGCCACGCTTGGAGTAAGTGACTTAGCGATTATTCATACTCATGATGCCACGTTAATCGCAAATCAAAATGAGCTGGATTCTCTGCCTTTGTTACTTAAGCAAATTGCGACAACACAGGCTGATAAACTTAACCATAATCAAGTGGTTTTTCGCCCGTGGGGAAATTACCGTACTTTGGTTGAGGCTACTGGCTTTAAAGTTAAAAAAATTACTGTTAATAGCGGTGCTAAGCTTTCGACGCAGCGCCATCAGCATCGCGCTGAACATTGGGTTGTGGTTTCGGGTATTGCAGATGTGTGTATTGATGAGCAAGCGTATACGCTAACGCATGACCAATCGTGTTATATCGCCGCAAAACAAGTTCATAGCTTGGCTAATAATCAAAAAGAGCCGTTAATCGTCATTGAAGTGCAAACCGGTGCTGTACTAGATGAAAACGATATAGAGCGATTTGATGATAAATATGGAAGAGATTAATAATTAGCTGTTTTTAAAGCTAATTCACTATTACTCTAACTGCCCACGCACAAACTTTAAATATTGCTCTAAGCTTCGTTGCCACAGATCTAAGGCTTCATCAAGCATATCGTTGTGCGGTTTTTTATCAAGCAAACGGCGCTCTATTTTTTTAAGCTCAAGACCATAGCGGTTAAAACCTAGTTGCAGTGCAGTACTTGCTTGGCGATGAATAAGTTTAATGCATTGCTCTGGTTGTTGGTCAATAAGCTTTTGACAGCGAATTAGCTTGTTACGCGCCGAAAGCACAAACTCATTATAAATCGACGACACTTCATCTTCACTAAACGAGCTGGTGAGTGTTTCGGCTGCTGTTTTGTCATACAAGGTATCAATAAGCTCTACTGCGATACTCGCAGTTTGATTAGATTGAGAGTCGCTAAGTGCTTGGCGAAGCTTCTCGTGCTTAATAGGCTTACCTACAATGTCTTTTATACCTAATTCTAAATACTCTTTTACTTCGTCAGGGCTAAGGCTTGCAGTAAATGCGAGTACTGGCGTTCGTTGATTTTTATGATCAATGCGTTTTAGCCGTTTAAGTACTTCTTGGCCTGTTAAATCAGGTAAGTTCATATCAAGCAAAACAACATCGAAGTGGTGAGCTTGCATGAGCTCTATTGCGCTTTTCCCATCTTTTGCGAGCTTAATTTTGTGCTCATCGTCGGCCATAAATTCTATAGCAATTTTTTGATTTAAATCTAAATCTTCAACCAGTAGTACATCAAGACCTGTTAAGTAATCTTTAGTTTGATGGCGCTGCTCTACAAGGCTTAATTCACCTAAGGTAAAAGTAACGGTAAAGCTAAATACACTGCCGGTTCCAAGCTGGCTAGCTATTTCGAGTCGGCTACTGAGCTTTTCAAGTAGGCGACTGGTAATAGCTAAACCAAGGCCGGTCCCACCTTTCTCTTTTCCTGCACTGCTTTGTACGTAGGGCTCTGTTAAGTAAGCTATCTCATCATTTTCTATACCTGGCCCTGAATCTTTTACACTAATTTTTATAGTGTGCTCAAGTTGCTTTTCTAAAACTAAATCAACCTGAATTTTAACGGTTCCGTGGTCTGTAAACTTAATGGCATTACCCACTAAATTAATAATTATTTGCCTAAGTTTTTGCTGGTCGCAGTAATAACAGGCTTGCTCAGGAATATTACATATTAGTTCAAACTTGAGCTGTTTTTGCTCGGCGAGAGGACTTAGTAATAAGCATAAATTATTAAGCCATGTTTTAAACTCGACATCTTCTTCGTAAAGCGCTTCGTCACTTTGATCCAAACTTGCATAATCGAGTACTTTATCTACCAATAAATTAAGAGATTCGGCAGAATTTATAATCGCCTCGCAATAGGCTTTATTGCGGGTATCACTTGTTTGGTTCATAACAAGTTGGGCGCTGCCTAAAATACCGTTTAGCGGGGTGCGAATTTCGTGGCTTATAGTTGATAAAAAGAGCCCGCGTATTTCTAAATCTTTTTGTGCTTTATCGGCTAACTTATTGAGATGCTGCTCTCTGCGCTCATTACACAATAACGCCATACCTGCAGCATAAAACATGGGCGCAATTACGCCATTTAAAAATAGCAAAGAGCTAAACCAGCCGTTTACTAAAAGGTTTTTTTGTTCAATGTTATTCATAAATAACGAGCGGCCAATAAAGCTTAAAGCAACAAGCGTTAAAATGGTTATGTATACAATACTGCCATTAGGGTAGGGTTTGCGTGCACATTTAATAAATATAAACAGTAAAAAACCGGCTTCTGCTATGTGCTGTATATCGGATGCAATCACTCTTTCGTGTAAAGATGGGTCAATAAAGGTGTAATAGCCAAGCATTACAGTGCAAAAAGCGGTCACTGAGCAAAGTAATTTAAAACCAATACCGTGATAATTTAAAAACTGACTGAGCGATAAACAATGCACTATTGATGCGGCAAACATCATGCTACTAGCAGCGCTAATAATCACTAAATTATGTGTATCACCAACAAGAGTAAAGCCAATAACTGAGCCTAATAGCAATATGGGATAGAAAATATAAAGCAATGTGCCTGGAATTTGTTTGTTTGTTCGCCACGTCAAAAAGTTAAGTAGAGTCATTACAACCATGATGGCGATGCTGGCAAAATAAAGAGTGAAAGAGTCGAGCATTAATAGTCCAGCAAAGTAGTTTTCAAACCAATATTATCAAAAGTATACACTTATACCAATTTTCAAAACAGATCACTTAAGTAAGCAAATTAGTATTAAATAAGCATGCAACACATACAAAAACAGACACCTAAGTGTCTGCTTTTAATTTTAAACTAAATATTTGATTAACGAATTTCATCAGGAATATTTTGCTGTGCCCAAGATAGGAGCTCAATACGGTTACGACATTTAGTTTTTCTAAATGCGCTATATAAATGTGTTTTAACAGTGTGTGGACTGATACTTAAATCTTCTGCGATCTCTTTATTCTTCGAACCTTTACTCATTAGTGAGATTATTGCTTTTTCTCGTTTAGTGAGTTTAACAGGCTCAATATCACCTTCAGTTAATTTATGCAGGGCATCTTTATTAAACTGAAGCATACGATTTAATGCATTACACATTATATCGCGGCGATACCAAAGTTGATCTTCAAGTAGTAAGCGAATACCTTTCATTAATACATCGGCGTTATCTGTTGTGTAAAACACGCCACGAATACCGCTCAACAATGCACGGTTAGCAAGTTCAGGGTTTTCGTCTAGATTAAATAATATGATATCGCATTTAATACGTAGGTTTACTAGTTGTTCTTTTAGTTTTCCCCATGCATCCTTGCTTGATGTTTCAATAAACAAAAGTCGAGTCCCTTCAGGTATGTCTAAAATATTAGTACCTGTGGTTACGTCAAGGCCTTGCGTTTTTAACAAAGGTTCTAAAACGTTAATACCAATAGTGTTAATTGGCTCTTGATCTAATAACAAAAAGGCTGAACTGCTCATGTTTTTATACTCTTTTATAAAGCTGACTGACTGAGTTTATCACGACTTCCACACCTTTTGTATTAGAAAGTCGTTGATGTACTCAATAACAAATACGATATTACGATTATTTAAACATAAAATGTTGCAAATAAGTAACTATTTATTATTTATAACCATGAAAAACCATAACATTTGTAACTAATTAGTTGAGTAGAATAGTTTAGTGAAAAATTTTAATTAATTTACTTTTTTTACATTTTGATAAGGTGGCCACCCCATCTCTTTACCGGCAAGCATGTGTAAATGTATGTGATAAACAGTTTGCCCACCATGTTCGTTACAGTTCATAACTACGCGGTATCCGTCCTCAGCAAAATTATGTTGCTTAGCTAATTTAGCTGCGGCTACGTATAAGTTGCCTACTAAATGTGAGTTTTCAGGATTTATATCATTTATAGTAGCAATTGCTTTTTTTGGGATAATTAATGCATGAAATGGCGCTTGTGGGTTTATATCTTTAAATGCGAGAGTGTTTTCATCTTCGTAAATAATATCTGCCGGAATTTCACGATTAATTATTTTGGTAAAAATAGTTTCTTGGCTCATAGTGTGTTCCTAATTAAGTGTTGTGAATTTTAAGCTCACTAATGACAAACTTTCAAAGCAGTGTCAAACTGAAATCAAATAAAGGAGTTAATATGCTTAAACCAATTTTAATAAGTAGTGCAGTTGCATTACTAGTTAGTTTTTCGGCTAATGCTGAGAATATTCACTTTCCAGAAGAAATTGTACCACTGCAAGTGGGCGATAAAATGCTAGAAAGCTCTTTGTTTAGTCGTATTGACGATGTCGAGCTTGCTCCAGGGACCTATCAGCTTAGGCTAAAGTACACCGATTTATATGAAGATGATTATGACACGCATGAAGTTATAGAGTCGGAACCATTTTGGGTAAGCGTAACTGTTGAAGCAGGTAAAGATTATACCTTAGTGTTTAATCGTGCTGAAAATGCGGTATCTGCAAAAGTATTTGCAGAAGCCCCTCAAGTGAGTTTAAAAGCAAAAAGTAGCGCTGTTGCTAAACCTTTAAGTGTTATTTCTAACACGCAGCTAGCAAGCAATAAACCGGTAATGCAAAATACAATGCCTGCAGGACCTTCTCGTCCTAGCCAACCAATAAAGCCAATAGCACCAATTACAGGTAAAGGCATGCCAAGTGCGCCGCAAATGCTTGATTTTTGGTGGCAGCAAGCCACGGCTACGGAGCGTAAAGCTTTTTTAGAAAAAGTAAAAAAGTGAAAAAGTAAAAAACAGAAAAACAAAAGGGCCAAATTTGGCCCTTGTTAGTTTCTAATTAACGCTATTTATTCAAATAATGCGTCAATAGTACCTTGTGCAAGAGGGTGATACCCAGGGCGTGCTTTTAAGTACACGCTTTGTGCCCACTCTTTTTTACCGTTAGTGATAAGTGATTTGTATAACGGTACAATTAACTTACGACGGCCAATACCTGATAGGTGCTTATTAAGCGCAGGATAAATTGGTTGATAACCATTACCTACTGCTAGCATAAACCAAGCAAATGCACGTTCAGCATTCGTTGATTGCGTTAGATTAAATTCACTATCAAGCTCGCTCATTTTCTCTATGCTTAAATCGCGTGGTAAGTTATTTAAAAAGTGTAGCCACTCATGCACAGACCAATCAGCTGTTGGTAGTTGAGCTGCTGTTGTGTCGCCTTTTAGCCATGCTGCTGTTGCAGTATCTACTTTATCAAATGCATCTGAAGTAGGGTTTGGCGCATCACTTGGTAAGCCTGGCTCAAAAATCCATTCGTTTACTTTATCCATACTTACAACACCGGGGTACTTCTCAATTAAGTTAGCTTTTAAGTAAGTAACAAATTGCGCAGTAGTAAGCGATTTAAACGAAAACTCTTTAAAGTACGCTTTTACAAATGGGTCAAACTTATCGCGGCCATATTTGTTTTCTAGATAGATTAAAAATAACTGACCTTTAGTGTAAGGCACTGAGCTAAACGCATCGTCTGGGTCGCGGCCATTAAGTTTTAAATTAAGGCGTGTATCTGGTGCATCAATTGTTTTAATTTGTGCGCGTAAAGACGCTGAATCAAGTGCTTGTTCCATAACCGCACGGTCACGACCAAATACTTCTTCCATAATGCGGTTTTCAACGTACGAGGTAAAACCTTCGTTTAACCATAAATCTTCCCACGTTGCGTTAGTTACTAAGTTACCTGACCAAGAATGAGCAAGCTCATGGGCAATAAGGTTAACTAAGCTTTTATCACCGGCAACAACCGTTGGAGTTATGAATGATAAGCGTGGATTTTCCATGCCACCAAACGGAAAACTTGGCGGTAACATTAATAAATCGTAACGACCCCAAGCATATTCGCCGTACATCGCGTTTGTTTTATCAATCATGGCTTGGGTGTCATCAAACTCAGCAACTGAGGCATCTAAAATTGTCGGCTCAGCAAATATGCCTGTTTGATGCGACATTGCTTTAAATTCTAAGTTACCTGCGCCAATAGCAATTAGGTAAGGTGAAATTGCTTGTGGCATATCAAAAATGTAATCGCCATCTTTATAAAGCGCATCTTTGTTATCGGCACTCATTACAGCACGTATATCTTTTGGTGTATGAATTCGTGCAGAGTAAGTTACACGCATTGCGGGTGTATCTTGCACTGGGATCCAACTACGTGCATGAATTGCTTGCGATTGGCTGTACATAAATGGATGCGTTTTACTTGCCGTTTGCGTGGGTGTTAACCATTGCAGGCCTGAAGCTTCTGGACGACTGTTGTAGTAAATACGAACTACTTCAGCTTGGTTTTTAAACACAATAGTAAGCTTTGAACCTTTAACGTCATCTCGCTTAGCTAAATCAAAAGTCGCCTTTTTCCAGTTACCACTTTGATCTTTGTACATTACTTTATCAATGTCTAAGTCGCGGGTATCAAGTACAAGCGTTCTACTTTTGCTGTTGTTCCACTGAAGAGTATGCTCAACAAAACCTTCTAACTGCTTGTCGGCAAAGTCGACATCTAAATCAAGGTTTAAGTGAGTAGTAACAACATCATCAAGGTTAGCATACGAGTTTTGGTCAATCGCATTAGCCATTGCTTGCGAACACATACCCGCCATAGCGAGGCTTAAAAAAAGAGGTTTAATTTTCATCATTACTCTGAACACAAATAAAAAAGTGCTGGTTTTATATCACGATTGGCACGGTGGGTTGAGTGATTTTTACAATCTAGTGCCACATTTGCGACGATGAGGTAAACTATTGCGATTAGTTACCGGTATTTTTAGAGAGCTTTGTGGCGCATTCATTACACTCCTTACATACATTCGCATTAAACAGCCAATGCCAAAATTTTGTTGAAATTACTCAGCTTGAGCAACTTAAAACGCAAAGTTTTAGTACACCGTTTTGTTTGCTAGGCGAGGGCAGTAATACCGTATTTTTAAATGACTACATGGGTACGGTTATAAAAATAGCCTTAAAAGGGATTAAAATTACTGATCGTGAGAACGACACACTAATAACTATTGCCGCAGGCGAAAACTGGCATCAACTAGTCAGTTATTTATTAGAGAAAAATATACCCGGGCTTGAAAATTTAGCACTTATACCGGGCACAGTGGGTGCATCGCCGGTACAAAATATTGGTGCTTATGGCGTTGAGATAGCTAAATTTATTGAGTTGGTAGAATACTTTGATATAACCACTAAAACTATGCACTCACTAAATAACGAGCAATGTGAATTTGCTTACAGAGACTCAATATTTAAACATGCCCTTAAAAATAAAGCGGTGATCACGCAAGTGCATTTAGCGCTTCCAAAAAAGTGGCAACCAGTATTAAGTTATGGCCCCCTGCAGCAGCTCTCAAGCATTACCCCGCAAGCAGTATTCGATCAGGTTATAAAAACGCGCAATAGCAAATTACCTAACCCATATACACTTGCCAATGCGGGTAGCTTTTTTAAAAACCCAATAATTACTAACCAGCAGTTAGCTGAGCTATTAAAGCAGTTTGCAGATTTACCTCATTACGAATATGGGCAAAGCCATCACAAGGTCGCAGCAGGTTGGCTAATCGATAAAAGTGGTTTAAAAGGGCACCGCGAGGCCGGTGTAGAAGTGCATGAACAACAAGCGCTAGTGCTTGTTAATCACGGAAATAGTGAAGGTAGTGACCTAATAAAAATGATTAAACACATTCAGCAAGTGGTTTATATGCGCTACAACATTATGCTTGAGCACGAAGTACGTTTGATAGATTCGTGCAGCGAATGCCATATTAACGCGGAGCCTGAGCAATGAAAGCACCTGATGGAAACAAACTCGCTATTTTAAATGCACTCAACCAAGGAGGCTTTGTATCTGGGCAAGCCTTGGGTGAAAAGCTAGGAATTAGCCGAGCTGCGGTTAGTAAACATATTAAAACGTTACAAGAAATGGGCTTGGATATTTTTAAAGTGACTGGCAAAGGCTATTGTTTGAATAGTCAGGTGGGCCTTTTAAATAAAACGCAAATTGATCAACACTACAAAGCGCTAGGTGATAATACGGCCAATGTAGAAGTACACCCTATTATAGATTCGACCAACAGTGAGCTTATGCGCCGTATACAGGCTAAAACAGCGCTTGAGTCTGGGACTGTTATTGTTGCTGAAATGCAGCAAGCAGGGCGCGGCCGACGCGGCCGTGTTTGGCAATCCCCATTCGGCGCTAATTTGTATTACAGTTACTTTTGGCGTTTAGATGACGGGCTTCAAGCTGCAATGGGTGTATCAATTGCAGTAGGCCTTGCAGTTTATGATGCAATTAAAGCGTTATACCAAATTGACGTAGAGCTTAAATGGCCTAACGATATTTATATAAATAAGCAAAAGCTTGCAGGTGTATTAGTTGAACTCGACGGACAGCCGCAAGGTCCTTGTCAGCTTGTGATTGGTATAGGTATCAACTTACAAATGCCAGACAACTTTAGCCAACATATAGACCAAGCGTGGACCGACTTAAATCAACATACCCAACAGCTAGATAAAAACCAGCTAGTGGCATCGCTTACTCATCATTTAGAGCAGCGTTTAGTGCAGTATCGTCAAACAGGTTTGCAAAATATGTATGAGCAATGGAATTCACTCAATGCATTTGCTGGTGATTATGTTGAGCTTAATACAGGGCACCGAAGCTGGCGTGGAATATGTGAAGGTATTGACCCACAAGGTGGAATACGAATTCGCCAAGATGGTGAAGTAAAAAGTTATTACGGTGGGGAAGTCTCCCTCAGAAAGGCGCAAGTATGAGATTACTGATCGACGTAGGAAATACATCACTAAAAGCTGTGCTGTGGGATAACGATCAAGCACAACCAGCAGATATAAATAACCTACCTTGGTTGCAAATAACCGAAGTGATTTATGCGTGCGTAGGGCGCAGTGATTTATTAAACGATATTCTAACGCAAGCGGCTAGCAATAATATTACTTGCTTTGAAGCCAAAGTAACCAAAACGCTTGGAGATCTTGTATGCGCTTACGAGCATGTGGGTAACTTAGGCATAGACAGGTGGCTTGCGCTTATTGCAGGCTTTACATTATACCCACATAAAGCATGCATTGTTGTTGATGCAGGTACTGCGACAACAATTGATGTGCTTGATAATGAAGGTAAGCATTTAGGCGGCTGGATTTTACCTGGGCTTGATTTAATGACCTCATCGCTTACACAAAACACCCAACGTGTTTTTGATGACGGTAAAACACCATTTACTAATGAATTGGGTAAAAACACGCCAAACGGTTTAAAAAATGGTGCTTTAGTGGCAACCATCGGAGCAATTGAGCAAGCTAAACTGCATTTAACAGCTCAAAAAATAGAACAGGCAATACAAATTATTTTTGCTGGTGGCTATGGATTGCTATTACAACAACAATTTGAAGGCAGTATTTTTGATTCATTGTTAGTAATGAAGGGATTAAATTATTGGTACGAATTAACCGAAACAGCATAAAAAAGTGCAAAAAACGTGTTTTCGCGTGAATATTGAGCATTTAAACTAAAAATTTACACTTTTTTTAATTTTATTGTTGCATCCCAATAAACCTTACTCTAATATCTCGCCCCGTACTAAAGCAGTGCCGACTTAGCTCAGCTGGTAGAGCAACTGACTTGTAATCAGTAGGTCAACCGTTCGACTCGGTTAGTCGGCACCACTTTCCTTTTACCGGAAGTGAATTAGTAGAGAATTATCGTGGAGGGGTTCCCGAGCGGCCAAAGGGATCAGACTGTAAATCTGACGGCTCAGCCTTCGCTGGTTCGAATCCAGCTCCCTCCACCACTTTATTCTTGACGGTTAGAGGTAGTTTAAGAACAGATTTTTATGCGGGCATCGTATAATGGCTATTACCTCAGCCTTCCAAGCTGATGATGCGGGTTCGATTCCCGCTGCCCGCTCCAGTTCTTGTGTTGCTGATATAGCTCAGTTGGTAGAGCGCACCCTTGGTAAGGGTGAGGTCGGCAGTTCGACTCTGCCTATCAGCACCAGTCCTAAGAATCTCCTTGATTACTTCCTTTATCTGTCAGAAAATACTATTTGAAAAAATTAACTTAATCTACCTCTGGTGGATTATTTTCATATGTAATTTAGATACACAAAACTGATAGGTTCCGTCATGGCAAAAGAAAAGTTTGAACGCGTAAAACCGCACGTAAACGTTGGTACAATCGGCCACGTTGACCACGGTAAAAC
>NZ_JBBMQZ010000023.1:0-89149 GCF_038900275.1 Pseudoalteromonas sp. AS71
TCGACTTGCATGTGTTAGGCCTGCCGCCAGCGTTCAATCTGAGCCATGATCAAACTCTTCAATTAAAAAGTTTTATGCCTTTCGACAGCTCAATGAATTCTGAATTTTTGTTTTTGTTGCCAAAAACGAATTGACTGTGCGTTATTATTTTCACTTTTAAAAAAAGTAAAATCAAAACAGCTCAAGGCTGAATCTTTTAATAACATATGGTCACTCAGTTTCAATTGAGACTCTAATTTGTTTGCCTCGCTACCTAAGTAGCTCGGCTGTTAGAACTCAATCTGTACGAGTGCCCACACAGATGATTGCTTTATATTGTTAAAGAACGTTTTGAGTCGCTTTAGCGTCTCAAGGGATGCGAATAATACACCCTTTATTTTTCGAGTCAACACTTTGTTTTAAACTTTCTTTTTAGAAGATTTAAAACCGAAGTTTTATTTAACTCCCTGAGTAGTTGCTGCCTTGCTATGCTTCGGCGTTTCCCGTCTCAGTGGGGTCGCATTATAGGGAGCGGCGGATTTTACGCAAGCGTTATTTGCATAAAATAGTAATTAAAATTAAGCCCCAAGCAAACACACACGATAAACACAAGTTACCCACTAAACCCTGTTGATAACTCTTGTTTTTACATAGCTAAACCATACTAAAGCTATTAATTAAAACCTTAAAAATGCAAAAAGCACCTTATTTAGGTGCTTCTCAAAAGTAATAGTTATTAGAATCTAGGGTCTGTTTATCTTTCAAGGTTAAATTTGCAGCAGCCTGTTTGGTATTCAGGCAAGGCAGAGCCTATGTAGTGTGGTTACTCCCCATAAATAGGCGATAACGTAGCATTAATGCCAAACAGGCGCTGCCCAAAGGGTTCTTCCTAGGGGCTATTTACTCTTTGTTACTCGGTTTTTACTTAGCCCACTAGGTTACAAATCTCGCGCCGCGATTAAACACCCCCTAGTTTGAACAAATTTTAATCCGCAAAGAGCAACAGACCCTAGTATAAAATACTATATAACTTGCGACGATACTTAGCTGCGAGTGCGTCGCCATCAGGTAAAGAGGCAATAATGGCTAAAAAGCTTGGTTTTGCTTCGTTGAAGTTCAGATCTTTTTGTAGAACTGTAAACAGTACATCCAATGCTTCTTCTTTTCTGCCTGCTTCATTAAGTAAAATACTGAGCTCTTCTTTTAATTCTAAGTCATTTGGATACTTTTCTACTTGTTGTTGCTTTTCTTTAATCTCTGGTGAATCTTTTGCTTCAAGCGCGGCTTCGCATTTTGCTTTTATATTATTAAAGTAAGCATCTTGCTCTTGTGCATCTATTGTATTTATAAGCGCTTGCGCTTCATCTACCTTGTGAATTTGAATACATATGTCTGCTAGCACTAACTTGATACGTGCATTACCGCTGTCTATTTCATAAGCTTGCTTTGCATAATTAAATGCAGCATTTAAATCTGACTTTAATAACGCTTGCTTTGCTTGCTCTAATAGTAAGTCTTGTTGCGCAGGTAAATGCTTTGCTAGGGATTCGCGTATTTGTGCTTCGCTTTGAACACCTGCAAGTAAATCTACTGGTGCGGAGTCTTTTAATAATACAAGCGTAGGCAGTGTTTGCAGACCAACTTGTTGCGCAAGTTGAGAAGCGAGTGCTTGTTCTGCATCGCAATCTAAGTTTGCTACTACTATATAGCTTGCATATTCTGCTGCTACTTTATCTAAAATTGCAGCCTGTCCAATGCAGTCAGGACTTTGAGGAGAGAAAAAGTTAAGCAACACCAATTTTTGTTGTGATGTTTCACCGAGTACTTGTTGAAGGTTTTGCGCATTAATACTAACTATGTTGCTCATTGAATTGATTGCCATATTCGTCTATTTAGGTTTTTATATGGTGGTGAACATAATAATTACAAGTCATATACCTAAATCACTCGGTATACATATTCAACAATAAGGGAAAATATGAAATTAACTTACCTAAGTGCAATACTTTTATTAGCAAGCCCATTAGTACAAGCAAATGGACTCGATTTGAATTTAAGCAAAGCCATGCCAGCTATTGAAAAGTTTTACCTCGACTTACACCAATCCCCAGAGCTTTCTTATCACGAACAAAAAACAGGTAAAAAGATAGCAGATAGATTAACTCAGCTGGGTTTTAAAGTAACAAGTAATGTAGGTGGCTTTGGTGTAGTTGGTATTTATAAAAATGGTGAGGGGCCGACAGTAATGATCCGCACTGATACTGATGGCTTACCTATTATTGAGCAAACAGGAAAATCCTATGCCTCAAAAGTCAAAGTAATAGATGAGCACGGTGCAAAAGTAGGTGTAATGCACGGCTGTGGCCACGATATCCACATGAGCTCTTTTATTGGAACTGCAGAGCAGTTAATTGCTCATAAAAAACAGTGGCAAGGTACATTAATGATGGTTGCACAGCCTGCAGAAGAAGTAGGTGGGGGTGCTAAAGCGATGTTAAGCGAAGGACTATTTAGTAAATTTGCAAAACCTGATCATATAATTGCTTTACATGTAAGCGCTAGCGTCCCCGCTGGTAAGGTATCAATGAAAAATGAATACACGATGGCAAGTGTAGATTCTGTCGATATTACAATTAAAGGTAAAGGTGGTCATGGTGCTTATCCGCATACAACTATAGACCCAGTGGTTATAGCTGCACGCACTGTACTTGCTTTGCAAACAATCACAAGCCGAGAGCTTTCACCGCTTGAGCCTTCTGTTATTACAGTGGGGTCTATTCATGGTGGTTCAAAACATAATGTGATTTCGGATGAAGTAAAACTACAACTCACTCTTAGAAGCTATAACCCCGATGTAAGAAGCGCTCAAATAGCTGCTATCAAACGTATTACAGCTGGGATAGCACAAAGCGCTGGATTGGATGAATCAAACTACCCTGTAGTATATGTACATGAAGATGAATCGATTCCATCTACTTATAATAACCCTGCACAAACAGACATTGTTAGAAATTCTATTGCCAGCGCAATTGGCGATACTAATGTACTTGAAACACAAGCTGTAATGGCGGGTGAAGATTTTGGCCTATACGGGCGCACCGATGAAAATATCCCTATCACCCTCTTTTGGCTAGGAGGCGTAAACCAAGCACAATATGCAGATTCAATAAAAACAGCTGAGGTACTCCCTTCTCTACACTCTAGTAAATTTGCACCAGATTATAAAGTTGCTATTCCTACTGGAATAAAAGCAATGAGTAACGCTGCTGTTGCTTTATTTAATAAATAACCTGAATTCTGGATAATAAATCTATCTCAAACAGAGTTCAGGTTAAGTAATATGGTTTAATAAAAAAGCTCTGTTGCTAACTAGCAACAGAGCTTTTTTTATAACTCGACTTTTTAAAGGTCGCTTTTCCACCTCGTTTAGCAAAACGTTTTTTAGGTGAGGTTTTTGGCAACCTTGCAAATGCATTGTTATCACAGTTTGCTGCTAATTGTACAAACCCATTTAGATCAGCCAGTAACGGTTGCAAAAATTGCTGATAACTCATTACTTGCTGCGCAATATCACCTAAACTCGATTCCCACTTTGCGGTTAAATCAGGACTCGCTAAACCTTGCGGTAATACGCTAATAAGTGCAAGCCCTGTTTCGGTCGCTCTAATTGACTTACCTTCACGCTTTAAAAAACGCCGTTTAAATAGCAACTCAATTATTCCCGCACGTGTTGCCTCCGTACCTAAACCATCTGTGTCTTTTAATACTTTTTTAATTTGTGGATCTTTAACGTAACGGCTAATGCCCGTCATCGCAGCCAATAATGTAGCATCGGTAAAATAAGCAGGGGGTGATGTATGCTTTTCGACTACTTCGCCTTGCTCACAAAAAAGAGACATACCTTTTGTTAAAGGAGGTAACGTAGCTTCATCTTTTAATTCAGACTTACCCATTAATACCTTAAAGCCTAAGCTTACATCTTGTTTTGCATTTGCTTTAAATAATCCGCCAGCAATTGTTATCTCTGCTTTAGTTTCGTTATATATATAGTCGGGATAAAACTGAATTAAGTAATGGCGGCTTATTAATTGATATACCTTCGCTTCGTCACCGCTCAAACTCACTGACTTTAACTGTTTAGTCGTTGGCACAATGGCATGATGCGCAGCCACTTTTGAATCGTTAAAACATTTACTACGCTTTTTTACATCAGCCCCATTTACTAATTCACTACTTTGCCCACCATTAGCAATTATTGCCTTAAAAATAGCAGAAGCTTCTTGATGGTGATCTTTGGGTAAATAACGATTATCTGAACGCGGGTAAGTTATTAATTTATGACGTTCGTAAAGTATTTGGCAAATATCCAACACTTTTTGAGCAGGCATACCAAATGCTTTAGCTGCATCTATTTGTAGAGCAGATAAGTTATATGCCAACGGTGCACTCTGCTTTTTTTGTTTTTGCTCAAGTGCCGTAAGCTCAGCATTTTGCTTTGTAATACGTGATGCAACATTTTCTGCAAGTGCTTTATTAAGTATTCGCCCTTCTTCATCTTGGTGTGGCTCACATGCTTTACTAGGGATCCACTTAGCAGCGAAAGGTTGTTTATCTGCAGTAAGCAAATGCGCTAATACATCGTAAAAAGGCTTAGACACAAAGTGTGCTATTTCGTTATCTCTATTAACAACAAGACCTAAAATAGGGGTTTGTACTCGCCCTACCGAAAGTACATTACCAAACCCTGCTTTTTGCCCTGCTAACGTATATGCACGCGTTAAATTCATACCAAATAGCCAATCAGCACGGGAGCGCGCTAAAGCAGATACACTTAACGGAATAAAATCTCGATTAGAACGCATAGTACCCAGTGATTTTTTTACTGCGGACAAATTTAAATCACTAATGAGTAAACGTTGCGTACTCTGCTTTTTAGCCTGACTTATTTTGGCTTCTTCTATTACTTGATCGACTAGTAGCTGGCCTTCACGGTCTGGATCGCCAGCGTGAATAAGTTGCGAGGCCTGTTTAATTAATTTTTTTAAAACAGTGAGCTGTTTGCGAGTTTTGGTTTTGGCTTTTAACTTCCACTGTTCAGGTATTATAGGTAAGTGTTCAAACTGCCATTTTTTAAAGCGCTCATCATAGTCATCGGGTTCTGCTTGTTCTAGCAAATGCCCAATACACCACGATACACAATCGCCATTAGCGACTTCTATATAACCATCATGTTTTTTATGTGGTTTTGGTAAGGCATCAGCAATTGCTCTGCCTAGTGATGGTTTTTCTGCAATGTAGAGTTTCATGGGAGTCGCTCACTCACTGTTTATATAAACAGTAGTTTAGCACAGCTATTTTGAAGGTGGGGAGTTTTCTATTTTTGACCTTACACTACCTTGCTTAGTGAAAAGGATAATTAAAGGTAAATAGCATACAACCACCGTGGCAATATTGATAAATGGCATTAGGGTCTGATAAATAACGGTACTGTAAGCTAAATCCCACAAATGGCGATCAACTAATCGGAATAGTTGTAATATAGGTGCGCCAATAACAACTAGTTGCCCAATAACACATTGCCATAAATAAACTTTATCCTTTATACCCCAGTAAGCTATAAGTGCCATCCAAATAATATCTGTGATCGCCCAAACTAAATAACGATAAATATAAATGTCATCAAACGCTCGTAGGCTTGAAGCAGTTAGGTTACCAAAGAGGAAAAAAGCTGCGGTAAGTAATACAAATCGAAAGGCTAGGCGATCTTTAAATACAAAAAATATAAAAATAGCCGGACTTAGCATTAAAACCCAGCTTTTGCTTAAAATACTAACAATATATAAAAACCATTCAGGCAAAATACTCTGCCCTATTTTGTTTTTTTATCGTCATCACTACCATCACCATTACCCGGCATGTCGCAATATTTATTGATTATTTTCACAGGCACTCCATTACATATGTTAAGGAAATGTACTGTAAGCTAAAATGATGAAATTGCCAAGATACTTAAGGCAATTAAGTACCTTAAATTAAAACAAACATAGTGAAATATAACACAAGCAATAACTTAGCGCACATCAATAGGAGCAGACTCTTTAGCCTTACCTTGCAGGATTGATATTTCTACTCGACGGTTTCTTCGGCGATCTTCATTTGAATCGTTTGGAACAAGTGGACGAGTATCAGCGCGCCCTACTACCATCATCCGATTTTTATCAAACCCTTGCACTGTTTGCAGTTCGCTTGCTACTGCTACAGCACGCTTTGACGATAAGTCCCAATTATTAATATATAACTCATTTGAAACCTGAAAATCGTCGGTATGTCCCGAAACAGTAATTTCACCAGGTACATCCTTTAACAGCACACCAATATCTTGAATAATAGGTTTAAACTTAGGTTGTAAAAACGCACTCCCTGAGGGAAATGAACCATTTTCACGAATACGAATAATAATTTGCTGCCCTAAAGATTCAAGCTCTATTGCACCATCTATAATTTGCTTTTCGAGTTGTTGCGCTATTTTTTTAACTAACTCATTTGTTTGCTCTTGATCGGCCGCTGAAGTTGCTTGCTCTGACGATTGTTCTTGCGATGTGCTACGAGATTCCCCCCCTCTTTTATCTCCTCGCTGCTCTTGCCTACCACCAGCGGAGCTTTCATCACCCGCTTGAAATTCAAGCATTTGCTGGGTCATTTCTACAGTTTGTTGCTGAATGGTTTCTATTGGGGTTGGTTCTGGTTTACCTGGGGTAAACTCCATGGCAATAACAGATGTGCCTTTGGGGATATCTTTTACTTCAATTTTATTCTGTACACCAAAAGCAAACTTCATTGAGCCTGCTATTTGTTTAAATTTAAGTACATCCATTTCTGAAAACGCAAGCAAGAGTACAAAGAAGCACATTAATAATGACATTAAATCGGCAAAAGTTCCCATCCATGCAGGTAAGCCTGGTGGTGGACATTTGCACTCTTGATCAGACATAGTTACTCCTCGGTATCTACTTTGCGCTTAGATTCAGCTAAGTAATTTTTCAAAATACCTTCGATTACTTTTGGATTTTGACCATCTTGAATACCTAAAATAGCATCTAAAATTAAACGTTGATTCATAGCTTCTTCGTCTTTACGCAGTTCAAGTTTTACCTGAATTGGGATTGCTACAACATTAGCTAAAAACGCGCCATATAAAGTTGTTAATAGTGCTACCGCCATTGCCGGGCCAATTGCTTTTGGGTCATCCATGTTAGATAACATTGCAACTAAGCCGATTAGGGTGCCAATCATTCCCATTGCTGGTGCTATATCGGCTAATGACTTAAATAAACCTGCGCCCATTTCATGGCGAGTCGTGGTTAGAGAAATATCTTTTTGAAGTGTAGCGCGAACTACATCTGCATCATGTCCATCAACAAGCATGTCGACGCCTTTGCGCATAAATGGATTTGGGATTTCAGCTTCTTCGAGTGCTAAAAAGCCTCCTTTACGAGCTGAATCAGCAAGCTCTACAGCTTTTTCAATAAGTTCTTCTGGCGTTTCAATTTTAAACATAAACGCTTTAGCAACAACTTTACCTATCCCCAAAAACTGCGACATGGTGAAATTTGATAAAACAATGAAAAGTGAACCACCAAATACAATTACACTAGAAGGAGCATCGGCAAACATAGCCATTTCACCGCTACTACTCATAAACATAGACATGACAATTAAGCCAATTGCGCCTAGGATCCCGATTATGGTTGCTAAATCCACATTTCCTCCAGAAGTTTCATGCTTAATGGCCTTATCATAAACTTTTATTATTAACTGCTTATCGGCAACATATTGAATTGCTTAAGCCATTTTTATAAATAAACATAAAAAGCAGCCTTTAGCACTATTTTAGATCAAGTTATAAGGGCTACCTAATTATCAATTGATTTATTAAACTAACAGACCGCTATTAAGGCTTTATTAATACACTTGAAATATAATTTAACGTTATAAAGGTAAAAAACCAATATCATCCTTTGACCTAGTTTAGCATTCCCCCTAAAATTGACCCCTAAATTTATTATGTAAGCTGAAATAAAGATGGCGACTAAAAAACCTGAAAACTTAAGTTTCGAACAAGCACTAGAAGAATTATCTACAATCGTTAGTGACATGGAACAAGGTGACTTATCGCTTGAGCAATCGTTAAAGCAATTTGAGCGTGGAATTGCATTAGCAAGTGCTTCATCAGGTAAATTACAGCAAGCAGAACAAAAAGTATCAATTTTGATGGGGAATGGCGAAAAGTCAGTTCTTACGAATTTTGATAATGATATGGAATAGCTGTGAGCATAAATAATTATATCGAACGTGCTCAAAAAGATGTAGTAGCGACCTTACAACAGCATTTTAAACAGCCTCTCGATACTGAAGAAACAGTCAAGAACGCCACCCAGTATGGATTATTTAATGGCGGTAAAAGATTACGTCCATTTTTAGTTTATGCCACAGGTAAAATGCTCGGTGCAAACCAGCAAGACTTACATGTACTTGCAGCTGCAATTGAGTGTATCCATAGCTATTCGCTAGTTCATGATGATTTGCCCGCTATGGACGATGACGACTTACGCCGTGGCCGCCCTACTTGCCACATAGAATTTGGCGAGGCAAATGCAATTTTAGCCGGTGATGCCCTACAAACACTCGCCTTTGAGCTTATTGCGAATCACAAATTTACATGCTCGTCGCAAACACAAGTAAAAATGATTGCTACGCTTGCCAACGCATCAGGCCTTGAGGGCATGGTAGGCGGACAAGGTCTTGACATAGCAGCAACAGATAAAGTAATTACCGTACAAGAGCTTGAGCGAATACATAAGCTAAAAACCGGAGCTTTAATTAATTGTGCAATTACACTTGGTGCACTGTGCAGTGAAAAGGCAGATCAACAAACCTTAGAAAATTTAAGCATTTTTGGGTATGCTATAGGGCTGGCGTTTCAAGTACACGACGACATTTTAGATGTTGAAGGCGATACGGTTACTTTAGGTAAACCACAAGGCTCCGATATTGCCGCGAATAAAGCGACATATCCGGCGTTATTAGGTATGCTAGGCGCTAAAGAAAAGGCGCAAAA
This sequence comes from Pseudoalteromonas sp. AS71, assembly GCF_038900275.1. Lineage (NCBI taxonomy): Bacteria > Pseudomonadati > Pseudomonadota > Gammaproteobacteria > Alteromonadales > Pseudoalteromonadaceae > Pseudoalteromonas > Pseudoalteromonas sp. AS71. Next base: position 9,098 of record NZ_JBBMQZ010000023.1, read on the forward strand.
TTTAATACAACAAGCCCATGAAGCGTTGGCAAATATAGATGCTGACACAACACTTCTTGCGTCGCTAGCAAATTACCTAATTGAGCGTGACCACTAATTTTTGCTCATACGTATTGCAATTAGCACTGACATTATTACTCAACATTAATTATTCGTAAAAGCTTTGAATGAATTAATGTTAGCGAAGGATATATATAAAACCATGACACTTGATAGTAGCAAGTATCCATTACTTAATTTGGTTGACGAGCCAGCCCAATTGCGTGACTTAGCGCAAGACAAACTCCCTGCATTTAGCAATGAGCTGCGCGATTATTTACTCAACTCAGTATCGCAAAGTAGCGGTCATCTAGCGTCTGGTTTAGGGACGGTTGAACTAACCGTTGCGCTACATTATGTTTATAACACTCCAGACGATCGCCTAGTTTGGGATGTGGGTCACCAAGCTTATCCACATAAAATCCTTACAGGTCGTCGCGACCAAATGCACACTATTCGCCAAAAAGACGGTTTGCACCCTTTTCCTTTTCGCGATGAAAGCCAATACGATACGTTTAGCGTAGGTCATTCAAGCACCTCTATTTCAGCTGCCTTAGGTATGTCTATTGCCGCCCAAAAAGAAGGCAAAGGTCGAAAATCTGTAGCCATTATTGGTGACGGAGCTATCACCGCAGGCATGGCATTTGAAGCGATGAATCATTTAGGCGATGTAAAATCAGACATGCTTATTATTTTAAATGATAACGAAATGTCGATTTCAGAAAATGTTGGCGCATTAACAAATCACTTTGCCCGAATTTTATCAGGTAGCTTTTATACTAACATTCGTGAAGGCAGTAAAAAGTTACTCTCAGGTGTGCCTCCGGTAAAGCAACTTGCCAGTAAAATGGAAGAGCACATTAAGGGCATGATGATCCCGGGGACCTTCTTTGAAGAATTAGGCCTAAATTACATAGGCCCAATTGATGGTCACGATGTAAACATGCTTGTAGATACATTGCGTAATATGCGTAATTTAAAAGGCCCACAGCTTTTACATATAAAAACGCAAAAAGGTAAGGGCTACAAACCGGCTGAAGCCGATCCTATTGGCTACCATGGTGTACCAAAATTCGATCCGAGCACAACTAGCCTGCCTAAATCTAAACCTAGCGCTGCTACTTTTTCAAAAGTTTTCGGCGATTGGTTATGCGACATGGCAAAGCAAGACAGCAAGTTAATGGCTATTACGCCAGCAATGCGCGAAGGCTCTGGCATGGTACGTTTTTCTAAAGAGTTTCCAGATCAATACTTTGATGTGGCCATTGCAGAGCAGCATGCTGTTACTTTAGCAGCTGGTTTTGCTTGTGAAGGTTTAAAACCTGTTGTTGCTATTTACTCGAGCTTTTTACAACGTGCGTATGACCAATTAATACATGATGTTGCACTGCAAAACTTACCTGTATTATTTGCCATTGACCGCGCTGGTATTGTTGGAGCCGATGGTGAAACTCACCAAGGTGCGTACGATTTAAGCTTTATGCGCTGTATTCCAAATATGGTAATTATGGCACCAAGCGACACCAACGAATGCCGCCAAATGCTATACACCGGTTATAAAGAAAACTGCCCTGTTGCAGTTCGTTACCCTCGAGGTAGCGCAGGTACTGCAGACATTGACAGCACCATGCAACTGCTTGAAATAGGTAAGGCAGATACAATTAAGAAAGGCAGTAAAATTGCCATTTTATCGTTCGGTACATTACTTGAAAACGCCCAGCTTGCAGCTAACGAATTAGATGCAACGCTTGTTAATATGCGTTTTATTAAACCACTTGATACTGCACTTTTAAATGAGCTTGCTACTAGCCACGATACCTTTGTTACGCTTGAAGATAACGCGATTGCTGGCGGTGCCGGCTCTGCAGTTAATGAATACTTGGCAACGCAAAAAGCTGATATTAATATCCTTAACTTAGGTATTCCTGATGAGTTTATTAAACACGGCACGCAAGATGAAATGCACGATGAAATGGGATTAGGCGAGCAAGGAATATTAAACGCTATTAAGGCGTTTATCGCTTAAGCTATTTACTTAGTTTATTAAAAAGGAGCCTCAAGGCTCCCTTTTTTGTTTTTAATTTTAACTTTTTTGCATCCAGTTTCATTTTATAGCCGTTATTGATATGAGGTTAACATGTAAATAATCGGTGCCGCTTAGTCTATGCCTTATGAGCAAGCGCGTTATTTACCTACATTTGATGGAATATTTAAAAGGTAAAAATGATGAATAAAGCTAATTTAACAACTCATTCAACACAAAAAAACACACTTAAACACACGCTTAGTTTTTCAGCTTTAACACTTGCAGTATTAATCGGCATTACAGGCTGTAGCTCAGACGATGGTGAAAACGGCGTAGATGGTATTGCAGGCACCGATGGACAAAACGGTACCGACGGTACAAATGGCAACCCTGGTTTTGCATCAGCCACATTAATTTTGGCAAACAATGGCGAGAGCAATACAGGCACTATCGATTTAATTAACCAAAACGCCTCTAAACTAAAAACCTTTAATACAACAGCTAACGAAGGCGTTGCATTTGATAGCTTAGGTAATTTATTGCAAGCAAGCGACAGCGAAAATGGCAGTATTAAAACTATTTGCCAGCTTGCAAATCGTAGTGACGGCGCAACCTATACAGCTAATACAGATCGCGAAATAACAGGTACTAACACAACACTGGTAAACCCTAAAGGAATAGCTGTAGCACAAAAGAGTGGCCTTGTTTTTATTGCTGACTTTGGCGCTATGCAAGTAACGACTTTTGGCGCTACAGCCGCGGGCGATGCAGCGCCTTTAGGCACAACTATTACAGAAGCGGCGCCGTGGGATGTTGATTATGATGAATCTAACGACCGCCTTTATGTAGCACTAACAAATGGTGATGTAGCCGTTTATGATAATTTTGTTGGTGGTGAATTTGCCGCAATGCCAAGCCGCACAATTACTCCAAGTAATAATGATGGCACGCAAATATCTGTAAATATTCACGGCATTGTTTATGACTCAAATACTAATAAACTTGTTTTGTCTGATGTAGGGAGTGCCTCAGACGCAACCGATGGTTCGTTATTTGTAATTAATAATGCTTCAACTGCAGAGGGCTTAGTAAGCGTTGCACGAAGTATTGCCGGTCCAGCAACAATGCTTGGTAACCCAGTTGATATTAGCCTTGAAGGTAGTGACTTACGTGTAGCTGAAAAATCAAATGATGCTGTTCTTGTGTTCAGCAATATATTTTCAGGTGAGAGCGGCGATATCACTCCTGATTTAGTTACCTCAACAATTAAACCTGAGTCAATTACTAAACTGGGTATACAAAATGAGATGGCTGATATTTCAGATAGTGATACCGCTAATATGGCGCTGCTAGGTGTTGCTGTAAGTAGTAATCCGGGCACTGCAGGTGAAACAACTGGGCAAATTAGTCGATTAAGTTCACAACTTAACACAGAAATTGGCAACTATAATGCAAGTCAAACTATCGAAAGTGTAACTTTTGATAAAGCGGGTAATAGTTATACAACGTTCGATAACAGTACAACCTCAATTGGCGGTATTGTTATTTCAAATAAAGTGGCAATAAACAGAGATGGGCAAACTTATAATACGAACCAAGACAGCATTATTACTGGTTCGAATACAGGCCTTATATCTCCTAAAGGTCTTGATGTGGCTTCTGATAGCGGTATGATTTTAGTTGCAGAAAATAATGCAGATACTCCAAGCATTTCAATATTTTCAACTTGCACCACAGGGGATGCAAGCCCATTAATGACGCTTACGTTTGCAAACGATGCTCGCCCTTGGGATGTTGATTACGATGCAAACACTGATCGAGCTTTTGTAGCACTAACAAATGGAACCGTTGCTGTATTTGACGAAGTTAAAAGCAAACTAATGGCTGGTAGTACTAATATTGCAGTTGAGGATAGGCTTATAACGCCAGCAAATGCAGGTACAGCAGTAGCAGCACCAAGCAACATGCACGGCATCGACTACGACTCGCTAAGTGGCTCGCTAATACTCTCTGATGTTGGTAGCGCAGCAGTTGCTGATGATGGCAAAATATACGTATTGAATAACGTAGCAACTGCATCGGGCTTGGTAAACATAAGTACCACTATTAGCGGTCCAAATACCCTACTGGGTAACCCAGTTGATATTATGTATACCGGAACAGATTTATACGTAGCTGAGAAGTCAAATAATGTGGTTATGCGATTTAATAATATTTTAAGCAGTGCAGGCGGTGATATAAGCGCCGATACCAGTACGGCATTTACAGCCCCTGAGTCGATTGCAATATTACCAGCTTGGCTTAACAAATAGAGTTAACCTCACCATGCCTGACCAATAACCTTGGTCGGGCATTATCGCATCCACACTTTTATATCTGCCAAGCCATTACTTTGTAAAATACCTAATTGCTGATCAACATTAGAGTTTTGTTCAAACTCAAATGCATCGAGCTGATCATCAAACGTAATGTTTGCAACACCATCACCACCGCGTTTTTTTACTTGGTGCAGTGAAATATCCGCTAGGTTAATAGATGTCTCCCAACTAATTACCTGCCCACCTAGAAGTGGTAACGGATAGAATGACCATCCAATTGAAGCTGTAATATTAGTTGTTTTTCCATTTGGTAATTGGAATGAATTAGCCGCGATTACTTTACAAAGATCCGCTGCATAGCTGTCTATTTTATTGCATTTGAAGTCACGTAATAATAGTAAAAACTCATCACCACTCCAACGCGCCACATAGTCAGAGCCCTGCGTACGTGAATTTAATAATGCAGCCATTTGTTGTAAGCAGCTATCACCAGCAATTGGGCCGTAGGCATCGTTAATACGACTGAAGTTATCAAAGTTAATAATTACCAACACGAGTGACTTGCCTTGTGCCTGCAGCGATTGTGAATTACGTTGAAAGTGTTCAATATCTTTAGGGAGTTGATCAAACAAAAAGCGGCGGCTACGTAGCCCTGTTAGCTCATCTGAGTGACTAACTAATTTAAGCTGTGAATTCACTTGGCCTAATTTATCATTAGCTTGACGAAGCTCTAGGGTACGCTCGGTGATCAAGCCCTCTAATGCTTCTTGTTTTCTGCGCTCTTGCGCTCTAAACACCCAAAAAATGAGATAAAAAAGTAAAATAAAGCCACTAGTAATTAAAAGCCTAAAGTAAATGGTTTCATCAAAGCGCTCAGGCACTACAAAACCGTACTCTACCTCTTGTGCTTTAGCCCAGTCTTCACCCTGGCGTTTTGCTTCTAATTGAAACAAAAACGAACCTGGAGGTAAATTAGTATAAATAGCTTCACGTCGAGTATTAGCATAGCGCCAGTCACTATCTAAGCCACTTAGTTTATATCTAAATTCAATACTGTTTGGTGCATAGTAATCAATAGCAGTGTAAGTAAGCGTTATATCACGTTCGTCTGTCTCTAATGAAGGTTTTTTACCAAGTGCAGCGGTGGTTAAATGACGAAGTGGTGTTGTTATTGTTTCTATTGTTGGCTTTAATGCCAGCACGCCAAATAGCTCTACATTTTTAGGGATTTCAACAACACCTTGTAAGCTTGGATACCAAATAGAATTGCCAGTGTCAGCTACTGCATCATGCCCTAGTCCACTACAACATTGATTCGCTTTACCATCGAGTTGGCGGTCAAAAGATGAAATTACTTCTTCAACTTTTAAGCTTTTTATCTCTGTTTTAAATTGCGCTACAGGCATTCTGTAAACACCTTTCATGGTGCTTACCCAAACATGTTTTAACTTTTCATCATATTCTAGGCTGAATATAGAACCATACGGTAAACCATTAGCTGCATCGAGTTGGCGCCACTGCCCTTGTGTACTTCTGTAAAAAAGCCCATCGTTAAGAGAGCCAATTAAAATACCCACGCCATCTATATGTAGCACGCTAGTTACGTATGCACTTTCAAGTGTTGTTTGGTCACCAATTTTTTCAATGCCACGGTCTGTAAAGTAATATGCGCCTTTACTAGTACCAATCACACCAAAATTTGTTTTATCCAATACGTAGGTAATAAACTTACTACCTAAAAAAGCGTTATATGCAAAAGGCGTTAAACCAGCATAATTTAATCGGTATAAACCACGTCCTGTACCAATCCAAAAACCGCCTTTACTAGAGCGACTTATTGCAAATACCGGGTTATCGCGAAGCGCTCGACCAGGGACGGTATAGAGAGTCTTGTTTTCAAAAACAAATAAGCCGCGCCCCGTGGCTATATATAATCGCTCACCGTCAAATTGGAGATCGTGTACTGACGCGTATCCATATTTACTACTTGGAACTAAATTAATAAAACTTTTATCTAAATCGAAATAACCAATGCCACTTTTGTTAGCAACCCACAGTTTTCCATCGGGAGCTTGGCTAATAGCCATAACAGATTCGGTCATATTTGAAACTGCTGAATGCCTTTCTACTCGCCCTTCGTGGGCAAGCCATAAGCCTTCACTAAAACTTGCTAACCAAACGTTATTTTTATCATCTCTAAAAATATCAGCAAACCATATGCTTTGATCAAGTTGGCTTGGCTCTACCCATTGCCACTCACCAGTTTTATCTCTGAACAATAACCGCCCGTAAGTTGAGACCCACAACCCACCATCGGTATCACTCATAAACTTATAAACGGCTGAGTTATTTGCATTAGGTAAAGGAAAAGGTCTTAGTTCGTCATCTAAATCTAAAAAGTATGCACCTAGCTCAGAGGCTATATACAAATTACCATTTAAGAATGATAAATCGTGCACTATGGTTTGCGCTAAGCGCTCTGGTAACGATATTTTAGCGGTAAGTTCTAAACGTAGTTTAGAAAAATCAGATGAATTTTTTGTAAGGCGTAATAAATGACGATCGTTAACCAGCCAAATACCTTCAGGAGAGAGTGCCATTTGGCTAACAGAGCCAACAATTTGGGTAATTACGGTAGCATTTACAATAGGTAGGGGTCCATTTACTTGAGTGCGTAAATCAACTTGCCCTCTATCTACATAGTACAAACCATTGGCTGCAATCCATATGCTGCCTTTAGAGTCCTCAAGAATATCTCTTACTGGACCTTTAATATTAAACTCTTGCGCTGCAAATGTGGCTGGATTAATAACTACTAAACCACTTTTGGTACCCACCCACAACAAACCACTTGAATCGACTAAAAGTTTATTAATACCATTACTAGGCAAGAATGGGCTATTCTGCGTATTGTAGTTTGTAAATGTTGTACCATCAAAACGACTTAAGCCAAACTGAGTACCAAGCCACATATATCCTTGCTGGTCTTGTACTACGCTTTTAAGCGATTGCGAAGGTAAACCATCTTTTATATTCCATTGCTTAACTACGTAATCAGTAATTGAAGCCCAACTTGGTGTCGCGCACAACATCAGTACACAAACCAGTAAAAATCGCATCATATTGCTGCCACCTAGTTAAACAAATCAAATATAAAAAATTAAAAGGGTAGTAAACCCACTTTTATTAACGCCTGTAAGCATATAAGCGAAAAAATGCCCGCTAGTATATCGTCGGCCATAATACCTAAACCACCATGTACTCGCTTGTCTAGCATACGGATTGGGCCCGGTTTAGCTATATCAAAAAAGCGAAATAACAAAAAACCGACGAGTAATGTTTGCCAGCTAAGTGCTGCGCCAATCATTGTAATGTAATAACCCGCCACTTCATCCCATACAATAGCAGGATGGTCATGTACGCCTAAATCATCAGCTGTTTTACCACACGCCCATATACCAAATATACTGATCACTACAGCAAACACAATTTGCAGCCATAGTGGATAATACATAGTCATAAAAATAAATGGTAGTGCAGCAAATGTACCAAATGTACCAGGTGCTTTAGGGGCTAACCCAGTACCAAAGCCCAGACCAAAAAACTGATGTGGACGCTTTAAATTAAACTTTCGGTTTTTGTTCAAACCAGCTCCTTTGCAAAATGCTCAAAACCTTGCTGCTTAAAATCAAACTTTTCACCGTTGTGTAAAAGCTCAATTTGGCCATCGCCACTTTTAATTTGGCCTATGCATGTTGCATCTACGCCATACTGACGCAGTTTTATATCTAACATACTTTTATTACTATCAGGTACAGTAAAAATTAATTCGTAATCATCACCGTAACTGAGAATAAATGGAAGCTGCTGATTAAAATCAAGGCTTGCTTGCATTGCATCTGAGGTCGGAATACTTTCAATGTTCACCACAGCGTTTACTTGCGACATATCTAGTATATGACTTAGATCTGCGATTAAACCGTCCGATACATCAATAGCGGATGATGCAAGGCCTCGTAACACCTGCCCTGCAGCAACTCGTGGTGTTGGAAAGTCAAAGCGTTTATTTAAGTACTTTAAATGCTCTGGTTCAATATTTATACCTTGCTTGCGAGATTCAATTGCAAGTCCAGCATCACCTAGCGGACCCGTAACATAAATCCAATCACCGACTTTTGCACCACTACGGCGAAGTGCTGTCCCTTCTGGAACAGTCCCTTTAGCACAAATAGTAATAGTTAATGGACCTTGTGTGGTATCGCCGCCTATAATTTGCACATTAAAGTACTCAGCAATTTCATGCATGCCTTCAGTAAACTCTTCAATCCACTGTGGGTCAATACTTGGCAAAGTTAACGCAACTGAAACCCATGTTGGCTCAGCGCCCATTGCCGCTAAGTCACTTAAGTTAACAGCAAGCGCTCTGTGACCTAATGCTCGAGGGGAAATATCATCGAAAAAGTGTACGCCAGCAACAAGAGTGTCTGTTGTAACGGCAAGTTGGCAGTTTTGTGGAACGGTTACTAAAGCGCAATCATCCCCTATACCTAGGTTTACATCACGACGGGTGATCCCGCGACCTTTAAAGTAGCGGTTAATTAATTCAAATTCCTTCATACACAAAAAAGCCGGCCTATGCCGGCTCCCCTCTTTAACGGTTACTTACTTGCGTAAATGCTTAACAGCTTTATCAAGTACACCGTTTACAAATTTATGGCTATCTTCAGCGCCAAATATTTTGGCCAGCTCAATACCTTCGTTGATAGCAACCTTGTAAGGTACATCGTCACGGAACTTAAGTTCATAGCTGCTTAAACGTAAAATTGCGCGCTCAACCATATCTAAGTCATTAAACGGACGTGTTAAATGTGGCGATACAGCTTCGTCTAGTTGCTTGTAATTTACAGCAACCCCTGTCGCTAAATCTTTAAAGTATTCAACATCTATTTTAGTAACGTCTGTTTCGATCAACATTTGTTGTTCGATATCGGCAATTAGATTGCCACTTATTTGCCAAGAATAAACGGCTTGGAGTGCTAAGATACGTGCTTTACGTCTTGCTGCTGGTTTCACAAAAATTCCTTAAACTTAAATTTTATCTAACACATTAACCATTTCAAGCGCGCCTAAAGCAGCTTCGCCGCCTTTGTTGCCCATTTTGGTGCCAGCACGCTCAATTGCTTGTTCAATGCTTTCTGTGGTTAATACGCCAAATGCAACCGGGATATCATACTCAAGTGATACTTGCGCAAGACCTTTGTTTGATTCGCCAGCAACTAGGTCAAAGTGTGGTGTCCCACCTCTGATCACTACGCCTAATGCGATGATTGCATCATACTCTTTTTTTGCCGCAACGCGTTTAGCCGCTAAAGGTAATTCTACCGCGCCTGGTACATAAATAACGGTAATGTCGTCATCAGATACGCCACCAGTGCGTTTTAGCTCATCAACAGCACCTGCAAGGAGACTGCCACCAATAAAGTCATTAAAACGAGAAATGACAATGGCAAACTTCTTGCCTGGAGCGTACTTATTACCTTCAATAATTTTCATTTGATAACCCTAAAAATAAGTTCAAGCGGTTGCGATTGCGCAAAAATTGCTGCGCATCATACCATAAAAATAAAATAATAGACTAGTTAAAAGCAGAGCGCTTATTGCGGCTCAACGTAATCAACAACTTCTAAATGAAAGCCCGAAAGTGCATGGTACTTTTTAGGCCGACTCATTAATCGCATTTGTTTAATTCCAAGATCTGCAAGTATTTGCGAGCCTACGCCAACAGTACGCGATGTACCTTTAAATTTACGTGGCGTAACGCTTTCGCCAGCATCAGCTGCTGCGAATGCTTTTACAGTCGCCTCTAATTCTTCAGTGCTTTCTTGTTTACCTAAAATAACTAAAGCACCTTTGTTTTTAGCAATATAAGCCATTGCTTCTGAAAGGCCCCAACTACGGTCAGCACTTCTATCTGAAAGTAGAATATCGTTAAAGGTACTTTGCAAATGTACACGTACATTTGTCGGCTCTTGCTCTTTTATATCGCCTTTAAGCAAAACGTAATGTAATTGGCCGTCAATTGTGTCTTTGTAAGTAACTAAATCAAATTCACCATGAATAGTTGGTAACTTACATTTTGCAACTTGCTCAATTGTTGTTTCGTTTAAGTTACGGTATTCGATTAAATCAGCAATAGTACCAATTTTAATACCGTGCTCTTTCGCAAAAACTTCTAAATCAGGGCGTCGTGCCATGGTGCCATCGGCATTAAGTATTTCAACAATAACAGATGATGCTTCAAGCCCAGCTAAGCGAGCCAAATCACAGCCGGCTTCAGTATGCCCAGCGCGAGTTAACACACCGCCTGGCTGCGCCATAATAGGAAAAATATGACCAGGCTGAACAATATCACTTGGGACTGCGCCTTTAGCTATAGCCGCTTGTACTGTACGCGCTCTATCTGCAGCTGAAATACCGGTTGTAACACCTTTTGATGCTTCTATCGACATTGTAAAGTTAGTCGAAAATGCAGCACCATTGTTTTTAACCATTAACGGTAAATCAAGTTGCTCGCAACGCTCTTGCGTCATGGTTAAACATATTAAACCACGGCCATGAGTGGCCATAAAGTTAATCGCTTCTGCGCTAATATGCTCAGCAGCTATTATTAAATCGCCTTCATTTTCTCTATCTTCATCATCCATTAAAATAACCATTTTACCGGCTTTAATATCATCGATGATTTCTTGCGCGCTGTGTAAATTCATAAATTTGCTCGTGTAAGTTGTCAGTTTCGTTATTTAATAAAACCCGCTTTAGCGAGTAAGCTCATCGAAATATCAGAGCCCGTTGGTTGCTCTGCACCCTTTATAAGGCGCTCTAAATAACGTGCAATTTGATCGACTTCTAAATTAACTTGGGTACCTACTTTAAAATGAGCAATTGTGGTTTGCTCACTCGTGTGTGGGACAATTGTTAATTTGAATTTATTGCCCTCTACAGCGTTTACTGTCAGGCTTATACCATCAATACATACCGAACCTTTGTACGGAATGTATTTCATTAAACTTTCTTCAGTTGTAAGCCAATATTCTGTTGCTCGAGCGTTTGCTGTAATGCTTGTAATAGTTGCTATGCCATCAACATGGCCAGACACTAAATGACCGCCCAAACGCGATACAGGTTGCATGGCTTTTTCAAGATTCACCGTTTGCCCTAAAGCATAGTGAGCAAAACCGGTTAAACCAATCGTCTCGTTAGATAAATCAGCACTAAAACCGTCAATATGTTTATCAACTACGGTTAAGCAAACGCCATTGGTTGCAATGCTGTCGCCTAGCTTTACGTCTTTCATATCAAGATCAGCACTTTGGATACGAATGGCTAAGTCGCCTTGTTTTTTTTGTAATAAAGCAATTTTGCCTGTGGCTTCTATTATCCCAGTAAACATAGCGCTACTCTTTTTTATTAAGTGATTTTAATGAGTTTTTAACGCGGTGATACGTAAATCGTCACCAATGCGCGCACATTCATTAAATGTTAAATCAACGGTGTTTTGCATACTCGTCAATTCAGGAAAATTAACTAAACTTTTTGCATCATGACCCATGAGTTTAGGCGCTAAATAAAAAACAAACTCATCTATTAAATCAAGCTCTGTCATTTTACCAGCAAGTGTTGCCCCAGCTTCAAGCCAAACATTATTAAACTCTAGTTGCCCAAGCTTTTCTAAAACAGCCTGCAAATCAACTTTGCCATTGCTTTCACATACTTCAATATGTTTTACAAAATGCGGCCATTGCAATGATTTATCAACCTTAGTCGTAAATATTATTACATCACTTTGGATTTTAAATAAAGCAAGGTTGGGCGTTAAACGGTTTTGAGAGTCAATTATAACACGCACGGGCTGGCGAAGCGGTAAATTGGTAGGTAGCGTGCAAGGCAACTCGCTTAGTCGCACATTAAGTTTAGCATCGTCTACTAACACGGTATCGGCACCAGTTAAAATAGCGCAACTTTTCGCTCGGTATAATTGTACGTCTTGGCGAGCCGCTGGACTTGTGATCCACTTACTTTGTCCATTTTTAAGCGCTGTTTTACCATCTATACTTGCTGCCATTTTACAGGTCACATAAGGTAAGCCTTGCTCCATTCGCTTAAAAAAGCCAACGTTAAGTGCGCGTGCTTGTGATTCAAGTAATCCATAAGCAACTTCAATACCGGCATCGCTCAGTATTTTAAGGCCTTTGCCCGCAACCTGTGGGTTTGTATCAACCATAGCGGCAATTACTTTTACAACGCCCGCCTTTTTTAAGCCTTCAGCACACGGTGGCGTACGCCCATAATGACTACAAGGTTCAAGCGTTACATAAGCCGTTGCACCTTGTGCATTATTACCCGCTATTGCCAGTGCATTTACTTCTGCATGGCCTTGACCTGCTAATTGATGAAAACCCTCGCCAATTATTTGATTATTCTTAACTAATACACAGCCAACATTAGGGTTAGGCGTGGTAGTAAACTCGCCTTTTTTGGCAAGCTCTATGGCGCGTGCCATATACATTTCGTCATGTTCGGTAAAAGTAGTTTGGCTTTGCATTGTTATACCAATTGCGTTAAATAAGTGTTCTATTATAGCGCTAAGAAAATAGCGTAATAACAAGGCGAAAATTATGACATATAGTTATTCTATATAAATAATTTTTAACGCAGTGAGTGCGCTATTTAATGCGATAGAATTATCATGTTTCAATAAAATTAGTATTACTCCCCTAAGCGGGCAATCTCTTCGCCAAATTCGCGTATATCTTCAAACGAGCGATAAACAGAGGCAAATCTTACGTACGCTACTTTATCGAGCTTTTTGAGGGCTTCCATAATACATTCACCCACCAAATGGCTTGAAATTTCTCGCTCGCCCGTTGCGCGTAGTTGCGATTTTATTATATTCACTACTTCATCTACTTGCTCTGTGCTCACTGGGCGCTTTTCGAGTGCGCGATTTAAGCCATTTAATAATTTATCTTCGTTAAATGGTTCACGGCTGCCGTCTTGTTTAATAACACGAGGCATGACCAGTTCAGCGCCTTCAAATGTAGTAAAGCGCTCGTGGCAGTCGTTACACTCACGACGCCTGCGAACTTGATGGCCTCCGCCAACAAGGCGTGAATCAATAACTTTAGTATCTTTTGCGGTACAAAATGGACAATGCATAGCTCGGTACTTCCGTTTTAAAACAAAAAAGACCGCTAAATAGCGGTCTTTTATCTTAGCAAAAAAATAGGGCCTGTTGACCTTTCAGGATTAAATTTGTTCTATCTAGGGGCGATTTAACCGCGGCGCGAGGTTTGTAACCTAGTGGGCTAAGTAAAAACCGAGCAAAGCTTCCGCGTCCTGCTCACGCCCCTTACCTACATCCATGTAGGCAACAAAGAGTAAATCGCCCCTAGAACGAACCCGAGGGCAGTGCATGTTTGGCATTTATGCTGCGTTATCGCCTATTTGTGTGGAGTAACCACACTACATAGACTCTGCCTTGCCTAAAAACCAAACATACTACTGCAAATTAAACCTCGAAAGATAAACAGGCCCTTAGCCTATGTGATCTAAATTACTACTGCTTATGCAATTAAGCGTAAACAGGTAATTTTGCACAAATTGCTTTAACTTTTTCTTTAACTTGCGCCTGTACAGATTCATCAGTGATGTTATCTAGTACGTCACAAATCCAGCCAGCAAGCTCTTTTGATTCTGCTTCTTTAAAACCACGGCGAGTAATTGCAGGAGAACCAATACGCAAACCAGATGTTACAAACGGTGAACGTGGATCGTTTGGCACTGAGTTTTTATTAACTGTGATGTTAGCGTTACCAAGGGCTGCGTCTGCATCTTTACCAGTAATATCTTTGTCGATTAAATCGAGTAAGAATAAGTGGTTTTCAGTTTTGTCAGATACGATTTTGTAGCCACGTTCTTGCATAACTGCGACCATTGCTTTTGCGTTTTTAACAACTTGTGTTTGGTATACTTTAAACTCTGGTTGAAGTGCTTCTTTAAATGCCACTGCTTTTGCTGCAATAACATGACATAAAGGACCGCCTTGGCCACCAGGGAAAACAGCGCTGTTAAGCTTTTTGTAGATTGCTTCGTCGCCGCATGCAGAAATAATCAAACCACCACGAGGGCCTGCAAGTGTTTTATGCGTAGTTGTAGTTACAACGTGTGCATGAGGAACTGGGCTTGGGTAAACGCCTGCCGCAATTAAACCCGCAACGTGAGCCATATCAACAAACAGATAAGCACCGATTTTGTCAGCAATTTCACGGAACTTAGCCCAATCAACAATACCTGAGTACGCTGAGAAACCACCAATGATCATTTTTGGTTTGTGCTCAAGTGCTAGTGCTTCAACTTGTGCATAATCAATTTCGCCCGTAGCTTCATCTAGTCCGTATTGGATTGCGTTGTAAAGCTTACCAGAAAAACTTACGTGAGAACCGTGAGTTAAGTGACCACCATGAGCTAAGCTCATACCTAGTACAGTATCGCCAGCATCTAATAATGCTAGAAAAACAGCTGCATTTGCTTGCGAACCAGCATGTGGCTGTACGTTAGCGTAGTCAGAACCAAATAATTCGTTAGCACGGTCAATTGCTAATTGCTCAACAACATCTACATGCTCACAACCGCCATAATAACGTTTGCCAGGGTAACCTTCTGCGTATTTGTTTGTAAGCTGTGAACCCTGCGCTTCTAGTACGCGTGGGCTACAGTAGTTTTCTGAAGCGATTAGTTCGATATGCTCTTCTTGGCGAGCAGTTTCTTTGGTTATCGCGTCAAATAACTCTGGATCAAAATCCGAAATATTCATGCTACGTTCTAACATTGGGGTCTCCTAGGGCAACGTGTATGGTGTTTTTTAGAGGCTTTATTGTACGCTTTAAACGACTCTTTGCCTACGCTCTTAAGTTGAGGATATTTAAACAGGGATTGAAACTATTTCACAGCCCTTTTAAGATGATATTTTTTTATAAAGCCATAATAATTTTAAATGAATTATATTTACTACATTTAATTAGTAAATATAACTAAATGTATTCATCCGTTTAAAGTTATAAAAAAAGCGGCTCAAGCCGCTTTTTCTTGTAATTTAACTTAGCCTAGTTTATCAAGTATTTCGGTACGTAACGCGTCGTAATCGGCGTTCATATCGCTTGCTAGGCATGGTTTTGCTAGTGCGTCGCTAAGTGGTTTTGGCATACCTAATTCAATATTTAGAATACCCTCTACGCTTTCTTTAAACTTAGCAGGATGAGCGGTCGCTAAAAAGATACCCGCGGCACTAGGTGCACGATTTTCAACAAGACCTTGGTAAGCAATAGCAGTATGAGGCTCTGCAACATAGCCAGTTTGTTGAATTTTTTTCATCACGGCTTGCGTGTCTTGCTCGTTTACGCTTGTTGAATAAAAATTATCGTAGCTAAACCAGTTATTATCTAACATTGTTTGTACACGCGGCCAATTGTTTGGCTTACTTACATCCATCGCATTTGAAAGCGACTCAAGTGTTGCATTTGGCGTCCAGTTTTTATCAAGCATAAAGCGCGGCACAGTATCGTTTTGGTTTGTTGTTGCGCTTAATTTACCTACAGGTAAACCAATAACCGCACCAATCATTGCGGCGCACACATTACCAAAGTTACCACTAGGCACTGATATATGCGCTGTTGCGCGTTTTTCTTTCGGTAACTGTGCAATGGCTTCAAAGTAGTAACAAACCTGAGCAACTAAGCGGCTAATATTAATTGAGTTAGCTGAGTTAAGCCCAAGTGTTGATTTAACTTCTTCATCTAAAAAGGCATTTTTAACTAGCTCTTGGCAATCATCAAAGCTGCCCTCAACTGCATAACAATGAATATTGTTACCTAGCGTAGTAAATAGCTTTTGCTGAGCAAGTGAAATTTTGCCTTTAGGATATAAAATTACTACGTCGATATTTGGTTTATTGTAAAAAGCATGCGCTACAGCTGCACCGGTATCGCCCGATGTTGCTGTTAAAATAGTTACTTTTTCATCTTTATTAAACTGCGTTAAACACTCTGCCATAAAGCGACCACCAAAGTCTTTAAACGCAAGTGTAGGACCATGAAACAGCTCTAAACAGTATGTGTTCTCTTGTACTTCCACCAGCTTAACGGGAAAGTTAAATGCATTTTTAACCATTTGTGCCACAGTATCGCTTGGTAGCTCATCTCCAATTAGGTGAGATAATATTTTGCCGCTGCGCGTAACAAAGTCCATATCAAGCAATGCATCAACATCGGACAGTGGGGCTAGTGATTCTGGAAAAAATACACCTTGGTTACGACCCAAACCTGTTTTTACGGCTTCAACGAACGACACTTTTTGTGAGCTATCTTTTAAATTATGTAATTGCATGACTACCTATCCTATAAAACTGTTAATTGACGCGTGCCGTCGTTATCTAATTTACAAATGTGGCAAAAGCCTTGCTCGTTAATGTAATTGGTTTCTAACCACTGCGCGCATTGCTGTGCAGCTTCAAGTGTTTTACATACGCTAAACAAGGTGGGTCCTGCGCCCGAAATACTGACTATTTCAGCGCCCAGCGCTGGCAGGCTTGCTTTGGCTTCACTAAAACCTTTAATAAGCGGTGCCCGGTAAGGTTCTGCTATTTCATCTTTCATTATGCTTAGCGCATCGTCAAAACGATTAGTTAACAATAAGCTACTAAACGCCGATAAACGCTGAGCAAACTCAACACTTGCATGCATGCTCAACTCTTTTGGTAAAACAGAGCGCGCTTTTGCGGTATTAAGCGAAAAACCAGGAAACGCAGCAACGTAGTACCAGTTTTCATCAACAGGCAGTGCAATTGATTTATCAGGAATTAAATCACCAGTTAACTGCAAACCACCTAAATAACATGGCGTGATGTTGTCGTAATGACGACCGCCGCTTACTACAGCTTCAAAGTCAGCCATCAGTTCAATAAGCTCAACCTGACTTAAATTTGTTTTTGCAAACTTATCAAGGGCAGCAAAAGTAGCCACAACCGAACACGCACTAGAGCCAAGTCCAGATCCAATTGGTAAGTTCTTTTTAAGCTCGAGCTTTACGCTTGGCATATTAGGCGCAACATGCGCTCTAAAATGCACTAAGCACTGGTACGCTAAATTTTCATTAGCATCACTTGGTAACTTGTGAGCGTACTCGCCTGTGCAAATAAATTCGTCGTTTGGTGCTGCGCTTACAACGGCTACATCGCCTAATAAACTGCCATCAATTGGCGCAAGCGCTGCGCCAAGTGCATCAAAACCTACAGCAAAATTACCAATAGACGCCGGAGCATATACTTCAATCATAACGATCTCCTAGCGCGATAACGTTTTTAAAATATCAGCAAATACACCTGCGGCTGTTACTTCTGAGCCAGCGCCATAACCACGAATTACAAACGGACGTGGCTGGTAATATTGGCTTAAAATAGCCAGCGCGTTTTCACCATCACGAATGACACTAAGTGCATGTTTGGAATCTACAGCTTCAATACCTACTTTACAGTGGCCTTCTTTAATTGTGCCTACATAGCGAAGTACTTTGCCTTCACTAGCAGCACTTTGAATAAGCTTGTTAAAATCAGTATCTAAGCTTGGTAGTTTTGCCATAAACTCATCAACGCTATCGCCCTGTGCAAAACCTGGTGGTAATACAGACTCAACTTCAATATCGCTTAACTCTAACTTCATACCGGCTTCGCGAGCAATGATCAATAACTTACGTGCTACATCGGTACCCGATAAATCATCACGAGGATCGGGCTCAGTAAAACCGCTTTCTTTGGCTTTAATAGTTGCCTCAGAAAGTGATAAACCATCTTGAAGTGCGCCAAACATATACGAAAGTGAGCCTGATAAAATACCACTAAACTCTAATAACTCATCACCCGCACCAAATAATGACTGTAAGTTGTCGATTACTGGTAAGCCTGCACCTACGTTTGTTTCGTATAAAAATTTACGATTATTCTTTTGCGTTGCTGCAATTAAATCTTGGTAATACGTGTATGAGCTTGTTGTTGCTTTTTTATTGGCAGCAACCACATGAAAACCTGCATTTAAAAAGTCTACATACTGCGCAGCAAGTGCATCCGACGACGTACAATCTACAAGTACAGGATTTACTAAATGATTTTGCTTAACAAACTGCTCTACTAGTTTTAAATCAAATGCTTGCTCAGATAAGGCCAATTTTTGCTGCCAATCGCCAAAAGCAATACCTTCACTATCTAGGTGTAATTGACGAGAGTTAGCAACACCATACAAGTTAAGTTTAATATTACGTTTTTCAAGCCACGCTTGCTGACGCTCAAGCTGATTAATAAGCTCTTGCCCTACTAAGCCACAACCTAGTAAAAACACATCAATTGACGGCACATGAGTGAAAAAGTTTTCATGGCATATTTTTACGGCGTCGTTACATAACTCACCATCAATTACCGCAGAGATAGCGCTTTCAGTAGAATCCTGTGCAATTGCCACAATATTTACTTGAGCTTGTGCAAGAGATGCAAAAAACTTAGCCGCTAAGCCACGGTGCGCGCGCATGTTATCGCCCACTAAAGTAACAATGGCTAGATTGCGCTGCACTTGTACAGGCTCAATAAGCCCTGCTTGTAACTCAAGCTCAAATGCAGTTTGTAGCGCGTCAAGTGCAAGTGCTAGGTCTGTTTCGTGCACACAAAAGCTAATGCTAAACTCGCATGATGACTGAGTGATTAATACAATTGATACGTTATCGTGAGCAAGCGCGTTAAATACCTTAGACGCCATACCTACTTTGCCCTTCATGCCTGGCCCTGAAACGGTCAACATTGCAAGTTCTTGTAAGCTCGAAAGTGCTTTTACTGGCTCATCTGATGAATAATCGTTACCAATTAATGAGCCTTGTGCATCTGGGTTATGCGTATTTTTTATTTCGCATGGCACGCCTGCTTTAGCACATGGTAAAATTGTTTTTGGGTGAAGTACTTTTGCACCAAAGTAAGAAAGCTCCATCGCTTCTTTATAAGATAAAAAATCTACTTTAGTCGCTTTTTTAATATAACGGGGATCAGCGCTATATACGCCATCAACGTCAGTCCAAATTTGGCAAATTTCAGCCTCTAAACATGCTGCTGCAATTGCTGCTGAGTAGTCTGAGCCATTACGACCAAGCGTTGTAAGCTCACCTTTATCATTACTAGCTGTAAAACCAGGCATGATATAAATAATTGCAGGGCTTTCTTTAAGCACATCTTGAAAGCGCGCTTTACTTGTTACTAAATCAGCCTCGGCGTCGATATAACCACCCGTTGAAGCTATACAGCTGGTTGCTTCTAAGTATCTTGCATCGTGCGAGTTCAATAAAGCCTGCATTAAAGAAACACTAACGCGCTCTCCAAAGCTAATCACAAATGCGCGAACCTGATCAGGGCAACACTGTATAAGTGACACGCCATCTAGTTTATTTTTAAGCTCGCCTAAGTTTGGCCAACTTGTAACTACTACACCACTTTTTTCAACGTCAGCTTTTAAACCTTCACAGCGGCTAACCAATGCTTGCCATTGCTGCGAAAAGTCTGAGCCTTGCTCTGCGGCACTTGCAAGTGCAACTAGCGAATCGGTCATTCCACCGGGAGCAGAAAGTACCAATAACATTTCATCTTTTAATTGTGCTTTAACTAGCTGAGCTACCTGTTGTAAGCATGCATAGTCGGCAAGCGAAGACCCACCAAATTTTAAAACTCGCATTGTTTATGTTCCTCATCCCATAAAACGAAAAAAGGCCTGTGTTCTAAGTGAACACAGGCCTTTAAATTTGTTGCACCGACCTATGCCACTATCCAGTAAGAATGATGGTTGTAATAATTATGGTCAGTACGCGATTAATTGTTTTCATATGTTAAGACTGCCTTAACAAAGGCTATGCTGTCAACCCTAAATCAAAAGATAAAACATCCTTTTTTAACATGAAAAAACCTAATGAATGCCAAATTTATGCAATATTTCGTTTAAGTTAGATTTATTGATAGGTTTATCGATAAAGTCTATTGCGCCAAGTTGAGCGACTCGTTGCTTCATTTTCTCTTGTATATCGGCGGAAATAACTAAAACAAAACACTCTATTTTTTCTGTTTTTATAGACTCGAGTACTTGTATACCATCAACTTCGGGCATCGTGAGGTCTAAGCATAGCAAATCAAAGCTTTGTGCCCGTAAAAGCTCTAGAGCATGCGCTCCATTTGTAGCTTGTTGTATTTGAGCGTCTATACATTCGTTTAAACACCGTACGACTTGTTTACGGGCGACTGCAGAATCGTCACAGACTAATATCGAAAATTTCATCATGTTTACTACTACACAACCATCAAATTTATTAAAAGGTTACTAAAATACCTTCCTTCGCATTTTAGACACTTTAACACGCCTCCAAGCACTCAGCGCATTAATAATTTAATACAATGATAAATATAGAATAAATCCGTTTAAGATATAATTAACCAAGGCAAATACCAATAAAACCTTAAATACTTAATAGATAACAAACTTACTAACTCATAGCTTGTTTTAATTGCTTTGATGCTACACGCCTGCTTTTTGGGCTTATCTTGTTAAATTTTAACTTTTTTATTTATTTTTAGAGGTTTATTGACTAACTTTTAAATTACTATCGTAACGTTACAAAAATAATAAAGGATGAACAAGTCACTCATGTTACAAAAAAGTCTTTCTAAGAAGCTGCTGACTAGCGTTTTATCCGTCTATTTTTTGCTTACCTTTGTAGTGACTTGCGGACAAGTGCTTGCTGAATACGTTAATACTAAAGACTATATCCGTGATGAATTGAGTACATTACAAAAAACCTTTAGTCGCAGCTTAACACGCGCTATTTGGGAACTTAATACCAAGCAAACAATTACAACTGCTGAAGGTCTACTCGCCATACCCATGATTGAAGGGATTATAGTTCGAGATGACAGCGGTGAAATTATTTCACAGCTAGGACGTTCGCTCGATATACATAAACTATATAACCAACAATTAGTACAAGAAGAAGTAATTTTAGAAGATAGTAAATCGGGTTTATTTGGTTATACCTTTCCACTTATTTTCGAATTTTCAGGCCGTGCAACCCAAGTTGGCGACGTTACCTTATTCTCAAGTCGAGAAGTTGTTTTTAGCCGCATTATGGTATCAATCTACTTTTTGATTGGTAACGCAATGATTAAAACCACTTTTTTGATCATTTTATTTTTAATGGCATTTAGAAAACTTCTTACAGACCCTTTAGCTGAGCTCACTGAGCAGCTAGAAAATTTAGAACTGGATGAGCTAGAAGGTCAACACATAGAAATAGAAACAGAGGAGCATAACGAACTAAAAGTGATGGAGCAGTCGTTTAACAAACTAATTGATAAAGTAGTTCAGTATAGAAAAGAGCTGGAGCACACCCAAAAAGAACTCATTATAAGTAACGAAAAGCTCGATCAGCACAACATACAACTTGAACAAGATGTAGCCCGTAAAACATCAAATTTAAGCCAAGCAATGATGGATTTACAGCAGCAAAAGTACGAACTCGAAAAACAAAAAATTGTACTCACAGAAGAAGTTGATTTACGCCGAAGTACAGAACAAGAACTAATTACAAAGCAAACTGAATCTCAACGTTATATAGAAGAGTTGAGCCTTGCACAGGAACGTTTATTAGGCACAGAAAAAATGGCCGCGCTAGGTGGACTTGTCGCAGGTATTACACACGATATAAACACCCCTATTGGTATAGGTGTAACGGCAATATCATTTTTACAAGAACGCTTAAATAAACTCGAAAACGCTTATACCGAAAAAACGCTTTCGCCAAAAGCACTAGAAGAATTCATTAACGAAGCGAAGCAAAGCGCTAGCTTACTAACAACTAATTTAGATAGAGCCTCTGAACTTATTGCTAGCTTTAAACAAATAGCGGTCGATCAGGCCAGTGAGGCAGTGAGAACAATTAACTTCAAAGATTACACTAACGAAGTCATACGCTCACTGCACCCAAAATTAAAAAAGACATCTCATACTATAAAATTAGAATGCCCAGATGATTTAGTTTTAAATTTACCCGCAGGGGCTATAAGCCAAATTTTTACCAACCTAATTATGAACTCACTTATTCATGGCTTTGAAGGTAAAAGTAACGGTGTAATGGATATTAAAATCAGCGCAGATGACACCAATTTAACTATTGATTACAAAGATGATGGGAATGGTGTTACCAACGAGCAATTGAAAAAATTATTCGACCCATTTTTTACTACCAAGCGCGATGAAGGCGGTAGCGGATTAGGTACCCATATAATGCTTAATTTAGTTAAACAAACCCTAAGTGGATCGATTGATGCAACGAGTGAACCAGGCAGAGGTCTGCGTTACTATATTCAATTTCCGAAGAACATGGCTAAGCCACTGCCTATTTTTGATAAATATGAATAAATAAAAGTACATGCGTTAAATTTGTTCATATTCAACAGTAACAAATCAGTCATTTCGAGATACTGTTTTTATTGCTATGATTGTACAAATTTTTAAATGGATCAATTCCCCTATGTGGTTTAGTAACCTTATTTGTTACCGCTTTAAGCAAGACGTTTCATACACTCAAGAAGATTTTGATAAAGCATTAGAGCAAGATTTATTTCGCCCATGTACTGGTCAAGAGCTTGCAACATTTGGTTGGACAAAAGCATTTGGAAAACACGGCGAAACGCTAGCTCATTTTTCTCAAAAAAGTATTTTAGTTTGCGCTAAACGTGAAGAAAAAGTACTCCCTGCTTCTGTTATCAACGAACTAGTCGCTGAGAAAGTTGATCTGATAGAAGCTGAAGAAAACCGCCCAGTTAAAAAGAAAGAAAAAGACGAATTAAAAGAAAACATTCTTCATACTCTTCTACCTCAAGCATTTAAAAAGTCGAGCTTACAATTTGCCTTTATTGACCAAGAAAACGGTTGGGTTGTTGTAAATAGTGGCAGCTTTAATAAAGCAGAAGAGCTACTAGCACTACTTCGTAAATCGCTAGGAACACTTCCGGTTGTACCTGCGTTTGCTAACTACGATTTAGATGTGTTTTTAACTGATTGGTTAACTAACTTTAGTACACCAGAAGGCTTTGCTATTGGCTCAGACGCTGAGCTTGAAGAAGCAGACGACAGCGGCGCACAAGTAAAGCTTAAAGGTCATGACCTATCGTGTGATGAAGTTAAATCGCATTTAGAAAGTGGTAAACGCGTAACTAAACTTGCACTTGATTGGCAAGAGCGTCTTAAGTTTATGCTGCAAAACGATGGCTCTATCAAACGTTTAAGCTACTCTGAAACTCTAAAAGAAGAAAACGCTGATATTCCTAAAGAAGATATGGCTTTAAAACTTGATGCTGACTTTATTTTAGCTTCTGAAGAGATAAAGCAATTACTTGAAGAACTAACTGCTGGCTTAGGTGACGTTGAAGATTTAGAAAAAGCGTAAATACCTAAATACCATAGTACCAACCTGCGTAAATATTTAGCAATTTAACGTTGAGTAAATTACGCTAGAACTAGGCAAAAATTTTTGTATCTAGTTGTTCTAAATAAAAATTTTTAACGACGTTATAGTGCAATTTAATTCGTTAAATTGATCAAAGATTTATGCAGGTTGGTATTAGCTAACGTTCGACGTATTAAAACCTATGGTAATCACCTTTCAAATAGGAGGTTACAGAATGGCTCAAAGGATCATCAAGGTAAGTTATATAAAGTGGTGTGAAGTTATCTATATACGCTTCAAGCTGGACTGCACAAAAACTAAAGTTTTTGATTTTAATTAAAACCATTAACTTACTTTGTGCAGATAACTTATTTTAGCTTTTAGCGTCTTCAGCTTTAGGTTGGCGATATATTTTTATAATGTGGTATAAATTTACAAGCGACAATAAGCCATTGGTAAAAATAACAGGCACTGCGCCAATGGCAACACCGTATGCAGTAAATACAATACAACCAAACATGTTGTACCAACGTAGTTTTACTACATCTGTCATTGTTAACGATGCAACCAATAAAGCTGATGCAATATAACCTAAATATTCCCAACTCAATTGTTCTCTCCTAGCCTTTAGGTTAGCATTACATGTACTGCTAGCTTATGGCACTTATAAGTATTGCAAAGTTACAACAAAATAAAAAAGCTAACCTGCTTAAAAAACCTGAAAAAGTTTGCCGGAAAATACCAGCAAATTCTTAAATCATTACACGGGAAATGAAGGTAAAATAATACTCTTAGCAAAGCTAATTATATTAATAGCAAGTTAGCGTAAATTCTTAGTGTCTTAATGCTATCGTCATTAAGATGTAATAAATAGGACAAATGTCCGAAGAGCACATTGATGTTTCAATACCATTTTTCTAGTTACCTGGTTGATCAGCTTTTAACCTTTGCCGGTAGTAGCTATCAACAATCAAAAAAAGAAGTCCTGATCCATCAAGATCAGCCTTTAAGCAAGCTTGTACTTGTACGTAGTGGCACTGTGTCGTTTAGTTACGATGTAGGTAATGGACGACGCCTGCTGTTAGGTCAATTGGATTGTAACAATACCCTTATTGGTGAAATAGAAGCGCTAAATAATAATCCATGTATTTATACAGTTACGTGCTTTAGCGATGTAACCTATAACCTTATTGAATTAAGACATTGGCGTGCTCTGCTACTTGAAAAACCAGAACTGAGCTTATACACCGCACAAACCATTGCGGCTAAGTTTCAGGAAAACCAAAAAATCAATCTAGATAAGTTATTACTACCACTTAGCTATAACATAGCTAAAGATTGCTTGCTAAGAGCCGAGAATAACAACCCTACGCTACTTAGGGCCTACCCTACCGTGAATGCTGAAGCAGAACGCTTTGCTACCACTGAGCGAGCTTACAGACGCGTTGTTACTGAACTCGTAGAAAAAGGCTTGGTACTTAGAAGTAACGATGGCTTGCAAGCAGTCGATATACCAAAGCTAAGTGAATACGTAGATAGCTTTGCTCAGCTTTAAGCTAAATTCCACTCATAAAAAAAAGGCCTTAACGGCCTTTTTTTATTTATGCAAATTACTAATTACTTCTCTAGCAAAATGTCATGAATTTTCGCAAGATCAGATTTACCAGCAATAATTTCATCCGGTGTTAAACCCGATAGTTCATGCGGGAACACTAACCACTCTTCAGACTCATGAATATAATAATCTGGAACAGTGTCTACTTTTGAGTTTTTTGGCTTGTAGTACGGACATGCAATACGAATATCACGTGGCAAGTTTAAGCGCATAAGCTCTGAAAGCTTTTCTTTTAATGCAACAATACTACGACCTGAGTCAAACACATCATCAACAATTAGTAATGAATCACCTGCATTTGCGTTCTCTACAATGTAATGTAAGCCGTGTACTTTAATTTCTTTCGACTGCTTACCAATACCGTAATAAGACGATGTACGTACTGCAATGTGGTCAGTCTCAATGCCTTTGTAATCGTAATACTCTTGAACAGCAATACCGATCGGTGCACCACCTCGCCAAATACCAATAATAAAATCAGGACGAAAGCCATCTTGGTATACTTGTGCCGCTACGCGGAACGAATCTTCAAGCAGCTGTTGAGCTGTGATGTAGCACTTATCTGACATAATTAGAAACCCCAGTGGTGGATATAATATTTGAGCGCAGCTTAGAGTTAAGCAAAAATTAAACTCAAACAGGTATTGGCGACGGATTTTACCGTAAATGAAATAAAATTGCTTGCCTGTAAATTAAAAAATAGGCACCCAAGGGTGCCTATTTTTAGCGTAAAAAGCGTAATTTAGTAAATATTATGCTTTTTCTTGTAAAGTACGAGCAACCGTACGCATACCTTGCGTTGTTGCGCCCGCTGCCCATTGGCTTGTACTGCCCATGTTAAATGCAGCCGCTAAATCGATGTGTACCCAGCCTTTGCCATCATTTGGCACAAAGCGCGATAAAAAGCCTGCCGCATTCGATGCGCCGCCGTAACCGCCACCCTTTTGTGCACGGCTATTTGCCGTATCAGCATAAGGAGATGGGCAGTTTTGTTGATGCCATTTTTCAAGAGGCAGTGGCCAAGCAGCTTCCATTTCTTGAGATGCAAAACTCTCAACTTCACGTACAAGCTCTTTATCAAGTGCAAATAATGCATTGTACTCTTGGCCAACTGCAACAAGCGCTGCACCGGTTAGTGTTGCTGCATCAATAATAAGTGGAGCGCCAGTCTCCCCAGCTGCCATTAAACCATCAGCAAGTACTAAACGACCTTCAGCATCCGTGTTTACAATTTCAACTGTTGTGCCATTTTTATAAGTAAGAATGTCACCTAATTTGTATGCATGACCTGAAATTAAGTTCTCAGCACAACATAAAAACAGCTTAATACGTTTTTCAATACCACGGTTAATAGCCAATGCTAAACCTGCAGTTACTGTTGCAGCGCCGCCCATGTCGCACTTCATACCAAGCATACCTTCGCTTGATTTAATTGAGTAACCACCTGAGTCAAACGTAATACCTTTACCTACAAGCGCTGCACTTACTGGTGCATTTTCGTCGCCTGTTGGATTGTAATCAAGCTCAAGCAATACTGGCGGGCGAACACTACCGCGACCAACAGCATGAATACCAATCCACTGTTGTTCTAGTAACGCATCACCTTTAATGATTTGGTAACTTACGTGTTCAGGCGCTAATGATTGAATAAACTCAGCTGCTTTTTCGGCTAGGCTCTCTGGGTAAATGTCATCGGCAGTACCGTTAACCATTTCACGTGCCCAAATTGCTGACGTTTTTAAGTGAGCAAGTTCTTTAATATCTGATTGTGCGTTATCAACAAACTCAACACCGTTTAACGATTTTGGTGTTACAAAGCCTTGATAAAAAGCCCACTGGCTTTCTGTACACCAAGCATCGCCAGCTAATTCAACGTTTTTAATACCTTGGATTGCAATAGTACGACCAGCTTTTTGAACATTTTTCAATGTTTCTTGCTCAGACAAATGAACAGTTGCACCGCGCTCATTAAAAGACAATGACGCATTATCGCCCCAATGACTCGCTGCTGCTTGTTCGCTTAGTTGAACAACAAATTTTTCACTCATGTTAGAATACCCTTGCACTTAAATGTGCCACCGAGTTTACTATAGAGCGCTTAAGTTCCCAACAGCTTGAGATAAATAACATAAATCACACTGCTGTGCAGTATTTACACTTTGGAAGTTATTATGAAGTACACGCCAACGCTGCAACCAGCCACCTTACTAAAGCGCTACAAACGCTTTTTAGCTGATTTACAACTAAGTGATGGCAGCGAATTTACCGCCCACTGTGCTAATACAGGTAAAATGACGGGATGCGCTGAGCCGGGTTTTGCTGCTTTTTATTCAACAAGTGATAACGCAAAACGAAAATACCCGCATTCATTAGAGCTTACGCAAAATAACTTATCGCAGCTTATTTGTGTAAATACAGCGGTGGCTAATAAAGTAGTAGAAGAAGCAATAAACAATAATGTGATAAGCGAGCTACTCGACTACAGTCAATTGCAAAGCGAAGTAAAGTACGGCAGCGAAAACAGCAGAATCGACTTTTTACTCAAAGACAAAAATAAGCCTGATTGCTACGTAGAAGTTAAATCAGTCACATTATTAAGCGAAGATGCACCACAAAGCGGGCAAGGCTACTTTCCTGATGCGCAAACACTGCGTGGACAAAAACATATCCGCGAACTAATAGAAATGATCGAACAAGGCCACCGAGCAGTATTACTGTTCGCTGTTTTACATGAAGGAATAAATACCGTAAGTGCAGCTGCGCATATTGATAAAAAATACGCCACGCTATTAAGCCAAGCAATAATAGCCGGCGTTGAAGTATTAGCATACAAGGCCACTATTTCTGCTAATGAAGTTTTACTTCATAAAAAAATAGTATTTGCACAATAATGTATTAAACCAAGGGATTGAACTAAGCGTAATCTGCAAAATAAGCAAAGTACTCAAATTAAAGAAAGTTATAAAAATTAACTTGTTTTTAAAGCTTTTGCCCACATAACAAGGCAAGTTTTAGAAAGCGAATATGTGAATTAATTAAAAGTGTAAATAAACTATTAATACACTTTTTACTCAGTAAGCATGGTTGAAGCTAATTCGATTAATTAAAAATAAATTTGCCTAGGGTATAAGATTCTGTTATTTATACCGCCGGCTAATGCTGAGGCATTAAATTAAGGATTTAGGAGAGAGTTATGCCAGACCAAAAGAAACATGGTTTATTGGCTCAAGCCGGTTTAGAACCATACCAAGAAAAACCAGGCGAAGAGTACATGAATGATGCACAACGTGCTCATTTTAGAGCGATTTTAGAAACTTGGCGTAATGATTTACGTAACGAAGTTGATCGTACTAAATCACACATGCAAGACGAAGCTGCTAACTTTCCTGACCCAGTTGACCGCGCTGCACAAGAAGAAGAGTTCTCGTTAGAACTTCGTACTCGTGACCGCGAACGTAAATTAATCAAAAAAATTGAAAAAACAATTAATTTGATTAAAGAAGATGATTTTGGCTTTTGTGAGTCTTGTGGCATCGAAATTGGCATACGTCGCTTAGAAGCACGTCCTACTGCCGATTTATGCGTAGACTGCAAAACACTTGCAGAAATCAAAGAAAAGCAATCTGGACGCGGCTAATTAATACTTATTAATTAGTTATGTCTCCTACAGCCGTTACTGCGCCTATGCGTAAATATCGCGGTCGTTTTGCACCGTCTCCTTCTGGGCCATTACATTTTGGCTCACTTGTAGCGGCTGTGGGTAGTTATCTAGATGCAAAAGCTAACCAAGGAGATTGGTTAGTTCGTATAGAAGACATTGACACTACGCGCGTGGTTAAAAACGCCGACTCCGATATTCTGAATACCTTACATGCCTACGCCCTTCACTGGGACGAAACTGTTGTGTATCAAACGCAGCGTCTGCCTTTATACCAAGATATTACCCGCTCACTTTTAAAACAAAAGCTTGTTTATGGTTGCACTTGTACTCGCAAACAAATAAAAGCCATTGGCGGTATTTATCAAGGGTATTGCCAAGCACTTAGCCATAATACGGAGTCCGGTGCGCTTCGCTTAGTTCAGCAACATCCAACTACTCAATTTAATGATTTAATTCAAGGTGATATAACAGTAAATAGCGCCCTTTCCCATGAAGATTACTTAATTAAGCGCAGCGATGATTTATTTGCATATCAACTTGTTGTGGTCGTCGATGATATTGATCAAGGGATTAATCGAATTGTAAGAGGCGCTGATTTAATTGAGCCAACCGCAAGGCAAATTAGTTTGTTTAAACAACTAAATAGCCCTGTGCCTGAATTTGCTCATTTACCTTTAGCGGTTGCCAAGCCTGGTTTCAAATTGTCTAAACAAAACTATGCTCCCGCCATTAGCAAACAAAATCCAAAGCCTGCTTTAATTAGTGCATTTGAGTTTTTAGGGTTGCCTGTTATAGCTGATTTAATCGATTTAAATATTGAACAATTAATCGCTTGGGGAATTAAAAACTTTAGCTTAAAACAGGTACCACAAGTATCCGAAATACAAATTTCTCAGCATCCACGTAGTCAGAAAGTCCAATTTACACATTTAAGTAAATAAAATAGCTAAAAACGGCTTAATTTCAACACATCAACTTAATTTTTAAACCCTGCTGGTATATGATAGCCGCCTAAATATATGCTAATTACGTCAAACAGCTAGTACTGGGCTATAACCGCCTTATTTGCTGTAACTTTTGATTGCGATGCAGAGTCAATCACACCTTCTAGGAGACAGACTATTATTTCCAAGCTTTTTCAATTTTGCCGACAAATAATCGGCCCGAATACCAGTGCCGAAAGCGCTTCTGTAAGCAGTGAACCTATTGTTGTCACTCGTGGTGAGCATGGTATTTCTCGCAAACAATTTAGCCCAAATGCAATCAAAGTATTATACCGCTTAAAAGACGGTGGCTACGATGCCTACCTTGTTGGTGGTTGTATTCGCGATATATTGTTAGGCCAACAGCCAAAAGATTTTGACGTAGTTACTAACGCAACGCCAGATCAAGTAAAAAAACTATTTAGAAACTGTCGCCTTATTGGCCGTCGCTTTCGCTTAGCACATATTGTATTTGGCCGTGAAATTATTGAAGTGGCGACTATGCGTGGCCATCACGAAGCGCAAGAAGACAAAAACCAAATAAGCCAATCAAGCGATGAAGGCCAATTACTACGTGACAACGTATTTGGCAGTATTGAAGAAGATGCAGAACGCCGCGACTTTTCAATCAATGCACTTTATTACTCAATCAAAGATTTTAGTATTCACGATTACGCCAACGGCTTAGCGGCAATTAAAGCTAAACAAATTGAGCTAATCGGCGACCCTGAAACGCGTTACCGCGAAGACCCTGTTCGTATGTTACGTGCAGTTCGCTTTGCTACTAAACTTGATATGAGCATTGCGCCTAAAAGTGAAAAGCCAATTAGCGAGCTTGCAAGTTTGCTTGATAACATTCCGCCAGCACGTTTATTTGAAGAAATTCTTAAGCTGTTTTTAAACGGCAAGGCCGAAGCTAACTTTTTAATGCTGCGTAAATACGGCTTATTCCGCTCACTGTTTCCTGAGCTTGATAAAATCTTAGATAAAAACCCAAGTGGCCTAGAACACACGCTTATTCAGCAAATGTTTCAAAATACTGACAAGCGCATTAATGCTGATAAAAAAGTAACACCCGCGTTTATTTTTGCCGCACTACTTTGGTTTCCGCTGCTTGAACGTACTAAAAAGATTCAAAGCCAAGAGCAACTTGCAGAATACGACGCTTTCGCACAAGCAATGAATAAAGTACTCAGCGATAACTCACAACACATTGCGGTTCCTAAACGCTTTACTCTAGGCGCCCGCGATATTTGGCATATTCAGCACCGCTTAGATAAACGCGCAGGCCAACGTGCTTACAGACTAACGCAGCAACCTCGCTTCAAAGCCGCCTACGACTTTTTACTCTTACGCGTAGACGCAGGCGAAACACAGCATACTGAGCTTGCCCAGTGGTGGACACAATACTTAGGCCAAGATATAAACGGCCAAAAAGAGATGGTTAAAAACTTAGGTCATCAAGGTGGTCCTAAGCCGCGAAGACGCCGTCGACCTACTAAAAAGCCAGCTGAGTAATAACATGCATTGTGTTTATTTGGGTTTAGGTGCCAACCTAAACTCACCAAAAGAGCAGCTTGATAACGCGGTAATCGCGCTTAAAAAGCTGCCCAATTGTGAATTTATAAGCGTATCGCATTACTATGCTAGTAAGCCTATGGGCCCACAAGATCAACCTGACTATATCAATGCAGTAGCGTGTATTAAAACGACCCTTAAGCCAGAGCAATTGCTTGATTTAACACAAAGCATTGAGCTTGAGCATGGTCGAGTAAGAAAAGCTGAGCGTTGGGGTCCACGCACTCTTGATATAGATACTCTATTATTTGGTGATAAAATTATAAATACGGCGCGCTTAACCGTGCCTCATTATGGTTTAAGTGATCGCGAGTTTGTGGTTTATCCGCTATTAGAGCTTGCACCTGAACTTATTTTACCTAGCGGCGTTGCATTAAAAACCATTGCAAGTAATTTACCGCTCAACGACTTACAACAATTACCTCTGTAATTAACCTAGGCTTTTGCCTGCGAGGATATTATGTCTAAAATAACCGTTTCTACTTTAAATAAAATGAAAGCAGAAAATAACAAAATTACTGCATTAACAGCCTACGACGCTAGTTTTGCAAAGTTATTTCATGATAACGGCGTTGAAGTTATTTTAGTGGGTGACTCTTTGGGTATGGTACTACAAGGCGGCGATGACACCCTTGGCGTAACCAATCAAGATATTGCATATCATACCCGCTGTGTACGCGCCGGTAGTCGCGAATTATTTGTAATTGCTGACTTACCGTTTATGACCTACTCAAGCGTAAGTGATACTTGTAAAAATGCAGCTGAACTTATGCGCGCTGGCGCAAACATGATTAAGCTTGAAGGCGGAGAATGGCTTTACGAGAGCATTAAAACGCTTACTCAACAAGGTATTCCAGTTTGTGGGCATTTAGGCCTTACACCACAGTCAGTACATGTATTTGGTGGCTTTAAAATACAAGGTCGCGAAGAAGACAAAGCACAAAAAATGATTGATGATGCAAAAGCCCTAGAAGCCGCTGGCGCACAATTATTAGTACTTGAATGTATTCCAAGTGCATTGGCTAAACGCATTACAGACGCTCTAAGTATCCCAACTATTGGTATTGGTGCTGGTAGCCTAACTGATGGCCAAATACTGGTAATGCATGACCTTGTTGGTATTTCCGCAGGTTACATTCCTAAATTTTCT
This sequence comes from Pseudoalteromonas sp. AS71, assembly GCF_038900275.1. Taxonomy (NCBI): domain Bacteria; kingdom Pseudomonadati; phylum Pseudomonadota; class Gammaproteobacteria; order Alteromonadales; family Pseudoalteromonadaceae; genus Pseudoalteromonas; species Pseudoalteromonas sp. AS71. Next base: position 42,043 of record NZ_JBBMQZ010000023.1, read on the forward strand.
AAAAACTTTTTGCTCGAAACAGGCAATATGCCTGCAGCCGTTCAAAAGTATTGTACAGACGTTAAAAATGGCGCATTTCCAAGCGCTGAACACGAGTTTAAATAATGCAGTCAATTACTGAAATTAGATCGTTACGTAGTCAAATTAAAGCATGGCGCCAAGCTGGTCTTAGCGTGGCACTTGTGCCAACGATGGGCAACTTGCACCGTGGGCATTTTTCGCTAGTAGAAAAAGCAAAAAACTTAGCCGATAAAGTCGTTGTGAGTATTTTTGTTAACCCAATGCAATTTGGTGCTAACGAAGATTTAGATAACTATCCTCGTACGCTAAATGAAGACAAGCAAGGCCTTGCTGAACTAGGCACTGATATTGTGTTTACTCCAAGTGTAGATACAATCTATCCAAATGGACTTGGTGCACAAAGCTTTGTAGATGTGCCTGATATTTCATTAGGCTATTGCGGTGGCTCACGTCCTGGCCACTTCAGAGGCGTTGCTACAATAGTGACTAAGTTATTCAACCTTGTACAACCAGACTACGCCTGCTTTGGTGAAAAAGATTTTCAGCAACTGCAAGTAATTAAAACCATGGCACGCGACTTATCAATTCCGGTTGAAGTTATTGGTGTACCTACAATGCGAGAAGTTTCTGGCCTTGCTATGAGCTCCCGTAATGGTTACTTATCGAACGAGCAAAAAGCGACAGCAACCGTATTATTCAAAGCACTTAATACATGCGCTGAGCAACTTAAAAGTGGCGAAAAAGACTTCGTAAAACTTGAAAGCTTAGCTAAACAAAGTTTAGAGCAAGCAGGCCTAAAGCCAGACTATTTTGAGATTGCTCAACGAGATACATTAAAAACTGCTACAATCGAAGATACTCAATTTGTTATTTTAGCCGCAGCCTATTTTGGTGGTGTTAGATTGATCGACAATATTCAAGTCGAAATTTAATATTATTGCGACTCCATTTTAAGGATAAGAAGCATGCACACTTTAATAAAAACAAGCGTAGTCGCCCTTACTTTTGCACTATTAGTAGGTTGCCAAAACCAAGTTGAAAACCCTGAAATGAACCAGTGTGCTCAACAAAATTACCAATGTGAAAGTACATGTGAACAGCAAACAACAGCTGATAGCTTAAAGCAACAAGTATGCTCTGGTAAATGTGTTGAGAGCTACAATCAGTGTAAAGTACAAGCCGAAAAATTAGGTAATATTTAATTCCTTAAAGTTTTTAGTTTTAGACACAAAAAAACCGCTCAATGAGCGGTTTTTTATTGCTTATAGTTTATTAATTTAAACCAAGCTTTTTAAGTTCTGTTTTTACTAGCTTTGCAGAAAGAGGTACATAACCATCTTTTTCTACAATTTGCTGACCATCTTTTGAAAGTACCATTCTTAAAAATTGTTCTTCCATAGGTGATAGCGGCTTATTCGGGTGTTTATTCACATAAACATATAAAAAGCGCGATAGCGGATATTTACCTTGTGCAACGTTATCAAGTGTTGCATCAACAAAGTTATCGCCTTTTTTAGCAAGCGGTACTGTACGTACGCCCGATGTTTTATAACCGATACCAGAGTAACCAATTGCATTTAATGAAGATGAAATTGACTGTACTACCGATGCAGAGCCTGGTTGCTCATTTACGTTATTACGGAAATCACCTTTACACAGTGCTTTCTTTTTAAAGTAACCGTAAGTACCTGATACTGAGTTACGTCCGTAAAGTTGAACATCTTTAGCTGCCCAGTCACCTGTTAAACCAACATCGCTCCAACGGTTAACTTGCTCTGATGCGCCACATTTACGAGTAGATGAAAAAATCGCATCTACTTGGTCAATACGAAGACCTTCAATTGGATTATCTTTATGTACAAATACTGCAAGTGCATCAATAGCTACACGTACTTCTGTTGGTTTGTAACCGTAACGTTTTTCGAACGCTTCGATTTCTTTAGATTTCATTTTACGGCTCATTGGACCTAGGTTAGCTGTACCTTCGGTAAGTGCCGGTGGCGCAGTAGAAGAACCTGCCGCTTGAATTTGAATATTTACATTTGGGTAAATACGTTTGTACTCTTCAGCCCAGAACGTCATCATGTTGGCTAAAGTGTCAGAACCTACTGATGAGAAGTTACCTGAAACACCACTAATTTTTTGATACTCAGGAATATCTTGGTCTAAAGCAACTGCTTGTGCAGATACGAAAGTTGTAACAGCCACACCCATTGCGGCAACTAAGTTTTTAAATTTCATGTAGGGTTCTCCGGTTTGTTCGTCCCATTTTCTAACTGCTGCCCACTCTAAAGTGAGTACATGACAGTTACATTACTCTTAAATGACACTTTTATGACTTTGCTTTTCAGCCTAATTACTTAGCTAGCGAAACTATCTTATCTATTGAAAATTCAAAAGAAAAACACGAACCTTTGTTAACTTCACTACTAATATTTAATTTACTATCGTGGCGCGTTAGTACATGTTTTGTAATCGCAAGCCCTAAACCTGAGCCACCTGTTGTTCTGCTGCGGGCTTTATCAACACGATAAAAACGCTCAGTTAAACGGTTAATATGCTCAGGCGCAATACCATCACCATTATCGGTAACACTAAAACATGCTTTATTGTTTTTTCGCTGCCAACATACTTCCACTTTGCCACCGGGTTTTGTGTAATGAATCGCGTTAAATACTAAATTAGAAAACGCACTACGCAGTTCATCCTCAGAGCCTTTAATATCAAGGGTTTTATCAATATTAAAAATAAGCTCATGGCCTTTGTCTTGGTTAATTGAATTTGCTTCAGTGTGAATATAACCAAGTAATTGCGGTACGTTTATAGCTTTATCGTTGTCTTGACGCCGTGCACCCTCAATACGTGAAAGCGATAGTAACTGGCTGACTAAGCTATCCATGCGCTTACATTGTTCAAGCATGGTATTTTGCGCTTTGTTCCACATTGCTGGCGGCGGCATCATGTCACCTTCCATCATCTCAAGATACCCTGTAACCACTGTAAGCGGCGTACGTAGTTCATGTGACACATTGGCTACAAAGTCTTTACGCATCTGTTCTAGCTGTTTTAAGCGCGTTACATCACGCACAACAACCATAAGTTGCGTGCTTGCATAAGGCATTACCCTAAATTCTAGTACTTGCTCAACGCTATGACCATTATCCAGCTCAAGCGCATCATCAAATTCGCCTTTGTGCATGTATTTAGCAAACTTAGGTTCGCGAATTAAATTATCAAGACGCTGACCATGATCGGTTGGCCACTGCAGGCCAAGCACTTTAAGCGCTAATTGATTACACCACACAATACTTAAATCGTTTTGTAATACCACAACCGCATCAGGTACTGCTTCAGCTCCATCGCGAAAGCGACGAATTAAATCAGCAAGCTCATTACGTTTTTTACGATTACGGTGCTGCAGATGATAAATACCTTCAAACACTTGCTCCCATGCACCCTCGCCCTCTGGTGGATTAAAGCTACGTTGATTAAGTAGCCAATCGCTCAAACGATAAAGTTGATGGTAGTGCCAAATAAGGAGGGAAAAAGATCCTAAAAATAAAAGCAAAAATGGCGCGCCAACCAGCACACCAATTAATAGTAAGGGTAAAAAATAGATAAACAGGCGCTTTACTAACGCCTGCTTATTAACAACTCGATACATACACTCACTTTACCTTAGAGTAGTAATACATGCATATTTCACACATTAGCTAAGCTTTAAGCTGATCACAGCTTACTTGAAAAACGATACCCAGCACCACGTACAGTTTGCACTAAACGGTCGTGTCCAAGTGGGCCAATTGCTTTACGTAGGCGACGAATGTGCACATCAACCGTGCGATCTTCTACGTAAACGTTAGTTCCCCATACATGATCAAGCAGTTGTTCACGACTATAAACACGCTCTGGGTGGGTCATAAAAAAGTGCAGTAATCTAAATTCGGTTGGCCCCATATCAAGCTCGTTACCTTCTGAGGTAACACGATGCGAAATAGGATCTAAACGCAGGCCATGTACTTCAATAGCCTCTTCTAATGAGGTTGGCGATACACGGCGAATAACCGCTTTAATACGTGCCATAAGCTCTTTAGGAGAAAATGGCTTAGTGACGTAATCGTCAGCACCTACTTCAAGGCCGCGTACTTTGTCTTCTTCTTCGCCACGGGCTGTAAGCATAATAATTGGGATTTGGCGGGTGTGTTCGTTTTGCTTAAACTTTTTAGCAATTTGAATACCGCTTCCACCTGGTAACATCCAATCAAGTAAAACCATATCTGGGTAAGGTTCAACCATAGCTGCAATAGCAGAGTCGTAATCTTCTGCTTCAATTGCTTGAAATCCATTTTGCTCTAAAACAAAAACCAACATCTCCCTGATAGGAGCTTCGTCATCTACGACTAGTACTTTACGTGACATTCCAATTTATCTCTTACGCTATCGAATTAGTTTTCATTATTATGACTAAGTATGACATTTTTATGAAAGTGTAACGTGTAAATTAAAATGGTGGTAAAAAAAACACAAATTAGTGACAAAAAACCTCATTAACGTCATATTTTTAAAACTTTTTTAATATTTAACGTAATAATTAGAGATTTACGATAAATTTATAAAATAGCTAATTTTTGAAATTATCTACTTTTTGTCGCTAGTTAAATCATTAAATAATACAAAATTAGCTGGGATCATTGTTTTACTAACCAATACTTTTTTACAGATCGATCGTTTAAAAGTAACTTTAAAGCTATTTTAAAATTAACAAACCCGCCTGTGTAACAATCAATACGTTTAAAAATAGATCTAAATTTTACTAAGCCCCAAATAAAGGATCAGATTTTTACCAAGCCGATCTACTCTCAGATCAGAGTTGTACCTAGTCAAAGCCATAAGCTGTTGATTGTTTGTACAAATAAATAACGATCAAATTATCTCAGAGCCTAAAATAGCGCAAAAGTGTATTTGGCTTAGTAAAGTAATGATCCGAAAAGGCTGTGTTAGTAAATGCGTGATCCCAAAGTAAGGTGTTGGTAATACAGTGATCTGATCAATAGAAGCCGTAATATAAAAGGACTGGCATTAAAAAAGCCAGCAACTGGGTTACTGGCTTTTAAACTATTTATTTTAAAATAGATTTATTATCTAATTTTAGGATCAAGTTCGCCGCTTAAGTATTTAAGGTGCATTTCATCAAGTGAAATTGGCTTAATTTTACTAGCCTGACCAGAAGTACCAAACGAGTTATAGCGTGCAACACAAATCTCTGTCATTGCTTTAGTTGCTTCAGCTAGGTATTTACGTGGATCGAAATTAGATGGGTTTAGCGCCATATGACGGCGAATTGCACCGGTAGATGCTAAACGTAAATCGGTATCAATATTTACCTTACGAACACCAAACTTAATGCCTTCAACAATCTGTTCAACCGGCACACCATAAGTTTCTGGAATTTCGCCACCATACTGATTAATAATTTCTAACCATTCTTGTGGAACAGAAGACGAACCATGCATCACTAAATGCGTGTTAGGAATACGCGCATGAATCGCTTTAATACGATCAATCGCTAAAATGTCATCGGTTGGTGGGCGAGTAAATTTATAAGCACCGTGTGAAGTACCACAGGCAATTGCAAGTGCATCAACGTGTGTTTTATTTACAAAGTCAGCCGCTTCTTCAGGATCTGTTAGCATTTGCTCAGTGGTTAGTAACCCTTCTGCGCCAACACCATCTTCTTCGCCAGCTTCACCTGTTTCTAGTGAACCAAGCACACCTAGCTCGCCTTCAACCGATACGCCACAGGCATGCGCCATAGCAACAGTTTCGCGCGTTACTTCTACATTGTATTCGTAGCTTGAAGGGGTTTTACCGTCGCTCATTAACGAGCCATCCATCATTACTGATGAAAAACCAAGCTGAATTGAACGCTGACATACACCTGGCGATGTGCCGTGATCTTGGTGCATAACAACGGGGATATGTGGCCATTCTTCAACGGCTGCTAAAATCATATGACGAATAAATGGAGCACCAGCATAAGCACGTGCACCAGCTGATCCCTGAACGATTACTGGGCTGTTTGTTTTGTCAGCCGCTTCCATTATTGCGCGCATTTGCTCTTGATTGTTAACGTTAAAAGCAGGTACGCCGTAACCATGCTCTGCTGCATGATCTAAAAGTTGTCGCATACTGATTAAAGCCATTGGGTATTCTCCAATTTATCGACAGTAGTTCCCTACCATCTAGTTTGAACGGATGTGTTAGTTTGGCGTTATAACAACGCCACGAAAAACCACTGCTTTGCAGTAATATTCCGTCTAAATTAACTATTAAATTAGGGTGAGAGGTATTTAATAATTAATTGTCGGTGAGGGCTATTAACCCTCACCTTACGCTACTAAAATTACTTAGCGCGCGACTCTAGCATTTCAACTGCTGGAAGTTTTTTGCCTTCTAAAAACTCTAAGAACGCACCACCACCAGTAGAAATATAAGAAACTTTATCGGCAATGCCGTATTTATCAATTGCGGCTAGGGTATCACCACCACCCGCAATCGAAAATGCATTTGAGTTAGCAATTGCTTGTGCAATAGCACGTGTGCCATTACCAAATTGGTCAAACTCAAACACGCCAACAGGGCCATTCCATACAACAGTGCCCGCATTTGCAATAATTTTTGCAAGCTTGCTCGCTGTATCAGGACCAATATCAAAAATCATATCGTCGCTTGTCACTTCGCTTACATCTTTAAGCGTAGCTACAGCAGATTCAGAAAACTCATTACCAACAACTACGTCAGTCGGTACCGGAATTTCACCATTATTAGCAATCGCTGCTGCACATAAACGGTTCGCTTCATCCATTAAATCAGGTTCGTAAAGCGATTTACCAACTGGGCTACCTGATGCAGCAATAAAGGTATTTGCAATACCGCCGCCAGTAACTAATTGGTCAACAATTTTAGAAAGTGAATCTAAAACGGTTAGCTTAGTAGATACTTTAGAACCACCAACAATCGCTACTAATGGACGCGCTGGGTTATCAAGTGCTTTGCCTAACGCTTCTAGCTCAGCTGATAACAATGGACCTGCACATGCCACATCAGCAAATAAGCCAACGCCATGGGTAGATGCTTGTGCACGATGAGCCGTACCAAATGCATCCATTACATATACATCACACAGTGCTGCAAGTTGCTTAGATAAGGCTTCGTCGTTTTTCTTCTCGCCTTTGTTAAAGCGCACATTTTCAAAAACAACAACTTCGTTATCAGCAATATCAACACCGTTTAGGTAATCTTTTTCTAAACGTACAGTTTGCTCAAGGGCATCGTTTAAGTAATCAGCGACAGGTGCTAGCGAAAACTCTTCATCATATTCCCCTTCCGTAGGACGGCCAAGGTGTGACATAACCATTACTTTAGCACCCATCTCAAGCGCTAATTTAATAGTAGGTAGTGCTGCACGAATACGCGCATCTGACGTCACTTTACCTGCTTTAACTGGTACATTTAAATCTTCACGAATTAATACGCGTTTGCCGTTTAAATCTAAATCTGCCATTTTTATGACCGACATGAACATCTCCTTAGTTAACGATACTGAACCTGAAAAATACGTTTAAAATTATTATATTAATAAATTACTTATTCACTGCCATCATAGCACGCGCTGTGTCGAGCATGCGATTAGCAAAACCCCATTCGTTATCACACCATACCAATAGCTTTATCAGTCGTTTGTGACTAACACGTGTTTGTGTGCCATCAATAATACAAGAATGTGGGTCGTGATTAAAATCAACCGATACAAGCGGCTCTTCGGTATAACTTAAAATACCTTCTAAGCGGTCTTTTGCTTGTGCTTTAAGTGCGTTATTTACTGCGTTTAAATCTACATCGGTATTAACCGTTACACTTAAATCCATTGCCGTTACATTTATAGTAGGAACACGTACGGCGATGGCTTCAAAACGGCCTTTAAATTTAGGTAAAATACGGTCTATACCACGGGCGAGCTTTGTATCAACTGGAATAATTGATTGGCTTGCAGCGCGAGTACGGCGTAAATCATGATGATAACCATCAATCACTTGTTGATCGTTCATCGACGCATGAATCGTTGTAATAGCGCCCGACTCAATACCAAATGCATCATCTAATACTTTAATAACCGGCACAACACAGTTAGTTGTACACGAGCCGTTAGACACAATTGTGTGCTCGCGTTTAAGCTCGTCGTCGTTAATGCCATACACAATCGTAGCATCAACATCGTTATCAGCCGGGTGTGAAAACAACACCTTTTTAGCGCCTGCAGTAATATGTAACTGCGCATGTTCACGCGAGTGATAAACACCCGTACATTCAAGTACAACGTCTACATCGAGCGTTTGCCAAGGTAATTCAATTGGGTTTTCTTCACAAAAAAGTGCAATGGTATCGCCTGCAACACTAATGGTGTCTTCACCAAGTTTTACAGGAAAAGAAAAACGACCGTGGGATGTGTCGTATTTTAATAAATGAGCAATAGCTTCAGGATCAGCAAGTTCGTTAATCGCAACAATTTTTATATCGTCGCTCAAACCAGACTCGTATAACGCGCGGACAATATTTCGACCAATACGACCAAAACCATTAATTGCAAGTTTGATTGCCATGAAATATAAAATCCACTCTTTTAGCGTGCAGATAAAGGCAATACGCCTTTTAGATGGCTGTATTGTAATCGACCTTGAGCATTATTATAAGAGGGTAGCATTAGAAACTTTAAATTAAGGTTAAAGAGCTTACGCATTGCAAGCTCTTTGATGGTTCTGACTTTTTAAATTAAGTTTTTATACTAAATTTTTTAATGCGTTAATTATATCTTCTGGCTCAGAACGAGTACGGTAATCAACATCAACATAACGCCAAGTCACTTTACCTTGTTCATCTAAAACAAAGGTGGCAGGGATCGGTAAAACACGACTATTGCCATTATTAACCGACTCTAAATCTAGGCCTCGGTCTACTCGCATATGCTCTAGTAAAAATGTAGGTACTTGCCATGCTACGCCGTAGCTTGCTGCTACATCGGCATTTTGATCACTCAGTACTAAAAAATCCATGTTACTTATTTCATCATCACTAAGTGAGCCATCGGGTACTTGCGGGCTAATAGCCACCAATTGTGCGCCTAACGCATGAATTTCAGGCAAGCGTGCTTGAAGCGCTTTGAGCTGTAAATTGCAGTACGGACACCAACTACCACGATAAAAAGTAACAACTACAGGCCCTTTAGCAAGTAACTCGGTTAACTGCACCGATTGACCATGTTGATTTGGTAACTCAAAACTTGGTGCGCTTTGGTTTAAATCAAGTGCATTAGCACCTTGTTGAAACGCTTTTGCCTGTGCAATCGTTTCATCAACACCTTTCATAAAATCAGGATTACCTTTACGCCCTGCTGCTATTTTTGCCTCAGTTTGTGCTTTTAACGTGTTATTTTCATCGCTCATAATATGGCTACCTTTAAATTAATCAAAAACTTAAAGCCAGCTTACATTATGAAAATGTATTTGAAATGAAAATTTTGGGGCGTGTTGACCATTCGGGGTTAAATTTGTTCTATCTAGGGGCTATTTAATCGCGGCGCGAGGTTTGAAACCTAATGGGCTAAGTAAAAACCGAGCAACAAAGAGTGAATTGTCCCTAGGACGAACCCAAAGGGCAGCGCATGTTTGGTATTTATGCTGTGTTATCGCCTACTTATGTGGAATAACCACACAGCATAGGCTCTGCCTTGCTTTAATACCAAACATACCGCTGCAAATTCAACATCGAAAGAAAAACACGCCCTAACTTAATCATTTACCTCTAAATCAAACACCACGTTTATTGATGATTTAAAGCTTATCGTTTGCTGTAAATAATTTTTGCGAGCTTTAGGAAATGAATCGCTCATTGGATTTACTCTATCTATTTTTTTAACCGCTGCACCAAAGCCACTGTAAACGCTTTTTTGAGTTGAGCTAATAGTGCGTACTTCACCCACTTTTGTACCAAAGGACTTAGCAAGTACATTTGCTTTTTCTTTTGCGTTATTAAGTGCTTGTTGTGTGGCTTGTGCTTGTAACAGCTCAGCTTTTGAAGATAAAAACTCAGTATTTTGAATCGCATTTACTTTTAAATTCAATAAAAAATCACTTAAATCATTCACTCTTTCAATGTTTTTTAGTGTTACTTCAAAGGTCCTTATAGCTGCGTATTCAGCGGGAGCTTGATGCCCTGTTTCAATGTAATCCATACCCGTTTTTTCAACTTTAACACTTGAGGCAACTACATCATCGGCAGTTATTTCAAATTGATTTAGTCCGTCAATTAGTAAATTAACTTTATTATCAAGATCGTTCTTAGCTGCTAAAGGTTCGTTTTTAATACTTATAATTTGAAATAGTATTTTAGCGATATCAGGATTGGCAATCACCTCTGCAGTCCCTTGAACCGAAATTTGACGGCTTGTAGGTAAGCTTGAATTAGCAAAAGTGATAAGTGGGAATAAGGTTAAGAAAATGGCAGTGATGAGTTTCATGATCGTCCTTGAATAGCAATAATTTATTATCAAATCGCTTGTTGTTTAACGAGTGATAGGACTTCTGGTTTTTTTAATTCTTCTATTAAAAATTTACTCCAATACAATGAATACAAATAACCTTCAAAACCTTCTACAAAACCTGAAAATTCACCTTTAAAATCTCTTTGCTCACCACGTGGTCTTGCATCATAAAATTTCCAACATTTAGTATGTAAAGCTATATTAAAGAAAGGGATTTTTTTAGAAACAAGATCTACAACTTTACTTGGTCTTAACTTAAAAGGATTTTCGACCCCTTTAATAAATGCAACACCTTGTTCGTAGTTTTCTAACTCTTGCTCACTTAACTTATTTACGTTAATAAACTCTATAGCCATATCTGCTGACTTTGCATGATTTCCTAGTTTAGGAACCAAAAAGGCTCGAACCCTATATTTTTGACTTTGAACTACATCATCGTTTAGATCATTTCGATATGTTTCCATATATCGGCGAACAACTTTGTAATTATCTTTTTGAAGCTGTTTCAAAGCATCTATCTGAGCTTGTTCGGAAATTCTTGTTAATTGCATTGCAATCGCAAGACTTGCAGTTAAAGCATGCTCATCTCCAAACTCTTCAACTAGTATTGTTTCGAAATTACTTAATGCTGACTGACATTCACCACTCACGGCTAAATCAATAGCAGGTAAGCTTCGATGTTCTATTTTATTTCTTAACCCGATCAGAAATTTTATATTCGCTTTTTCTGGAGCTTCAAATCCCTGCCAATACCCATCGATGCACTCTCTCAATTCCCATGACTTTTCTTCACCATCGATAAAAATCGTTCTTCCATTTGCATCTTTATGGAAATAATCAATTCCTTTCTTCTCAAATATGGCATGCATAAGCGATGTGTAAGCAATTACTATATTTACTATAAACCCATAAGTTTTAAATTCAGTATAGGGATTGTTATAAGTTGATACGGCAAGCAACGCGAACTCTTTAGCCTTGTGAAGTAATATTCCTTTTACTGAATGATCAATTACTTGTTGTAACTTTTGGCTATGAACCGCTCTAAATTCATTTTTACTTAAAAAAGCTATTCCGGAACTTGAATACTGCTCTCCATCTTTTTCTAGATATTGATACCAGCGTTTAGATAAATATGTTCTACATGTGTCAGCCTTCCACTCCGTTGCTTCCATTAATTGAAGTACAGTAAAAGCTTCACTCTCTTTTTCTTTTTCAATAAGAAAATTATAAGCTAAATCAACTTTTTCGTATTTATTCATCTTCGCTATTCCATCTGCGTTTTCTATTTATGAAATTTATATTTTTAATATTAAATAATAAACGTACAAGTACCTATAATCATACGAATTACAATAAAAGTAAACTGCCTATCATTAACCTCGGTGTTAACCGATAAGGCATTTTATCGTTGGGTTTCGCTGTCCTCTATCCAACCTACGTCAACTCGGCTACTTTTAGCTCTTTGCCACGGCTTATTTGATGGCACTGGGCTAGCAGTAACTCGGCGGTGGCTTGTGCATCGGTCAGTGCATGGTGGCAATGATAGCTTGGTAACTCATAACGTGTGCGGCAGGCATTAAGGGTTAAATCATCTTGTTTTATTTCAGTTGAATGATGAAGTAAGCGCTTTTGTTCAATATGGAGTGTGTCGATTATGAGTTTGGGACGTATCGTTATATTGGCATTTTTAAGCGCTATTTTTAAAAATCCCCAGTCGAGCATGGCATTATGAAACACTAAAATACAGTCGCTAAAATGGCTGCTTAACTGCGTTAATATACTATTTAGGCTTTGCCCTTTTGCTATAGCATCATCACTAATTCCATGAAAAACAGGACTTTGCTCAAGGCTTTTTACGTCTTTATTTATAAGGTGCTGCGACTCGCTCATTTTTATACATTGGTTATCTATTATCACCCACGCTAGTGATACAATTTCGTGCTGTTTTGCATCAAGGCCAGTGAGCTCTAAATCAATCACCAAATAACGTTGTTGTAAGGCATTTTTGCCTAGTAATTTACGGCGCTTTAAATACCGAGTGAGCAGCTTTTTTACCATGTTAGTAATCCATCATTATAAACTGCCGCGAGCAAACTTAAACGCGGCGGCTTGCTGCGCTTGTTTAACAAGGTAAAACGCTTCTTTTAGTTGATGGCGCTCTAGTGAGTTTAATTTATTAGGATTAATACAGTTACTCGGTAAGCCCTCTTCGTTTATTTGTGTACTCAAGCGAAGCTGCGTTAAGAACCGCCAGCAGTCTTTTAGGTTGTATATATCTTCTTTGCTGATCAGTTTATGTTTTAGTAGTGCGTCTAATCGCTCTTGTGTGTTGGCGCGCCTAATACCCGCTTTTAAAGCGTATAACCGCACTATGTCATTTATAATTACGACACCGCGTTTTTTTAAATCTATATATTTGTTATTTTGATCTGTTTTTTCGGTTTTAAATTTATTAAATAAACCAATTGGCACGCTGTTACTGCTTATGTCGGTTGCCATTGCGGCATAGAATAAGTCGTTACGCGATATACGAATTAATTGCTCGCAAAAAGCGGTATATAAAGCATTTGAACCTTCAATAAATCGCAGGTCAAAAAATATTTTACAGTTAAGCATTGCATCAGGTGTGGGGCTTTTTATCCATTTAAAAAAGCGCTCACTCCAGTCGTTTACGCTCATTCGGCACTCATCGCTGCTTGCCATAATATTACCTGGGCAACGCCTAATACCGCATTCAACTAAGTTTTCACATACAAACTCTCCCATACTTTTAAAGTAAGCGTGTTGCTCGGGAGTTAAGTCGTTAGGGAGTAATAAGCCGTTATCTTGATCTGAATGCAAAGTTTGCTCTTCGCGTGCTTGCGAGCCAAAGCAAATAAAACTAAAGCTGGTCGGTGCTGCGCCATGATCTTCTTGAAATAAATGAATAAGGCGCGATGTAAGCGCATCAGTTAAACCACTCAGTAATTTACCAATTAGCGATATGTCGTCAATGTTGTACGAAAAACCACGCAAAAGTTCGGGGATTTCTTTTGCGTAGCGTTTTAAATCAGTAACAGTATGCGCTTTGTATATGCGCCCAATAAGCTGTACGGGGTCACTTTTTTGTTGGCGCAGTAAATCGGTGCTGGTTATCATTCCTATCGGGTTATGGTTTTCGTCGAGCACGGGCAAATGGTGAATATTGTATTTAAGCATTAAGTGCAGCGCCGAAAATACCCGGTTATTTTCAAATATAAACTTGGGCTTAGCGGTCATAATACTGCTGACTGCATCTTGTGGGTCTACCTCGTCAGCAAGTACGCGGTTACGTAAATCGCGGTCAGTCACAACTCCCACTAAGTGCGCGTGCTGCGTTATCATTATTGACGAGACACCATGCTCTTTCATTTTTTTAGCGCTTTGCCTAATACTTGCATCGGGCGAAAGTGTAATTGCTGTGCGGGTCATCAGTTCTGATATTTTACGTTCTGACCAACTATCGTTTTTACTTTTATAATGCGATGACAACAACCGGTTAGCATGAGCGCGTACAAAGTATTGCTCAAACGATTTGTATTCTCGGCGTAAATAATCAAAATGCGTTTGAGAGAGCATATACACTATGCCTTCTTTTTGTACTTCTAACCTATTTTGAATTGCTTCGCCGGTTAACAGCGACGGAAAACCAAAATAATCACCTTGCGCTAAGCGTGTAACAACATCCCCCTTGCCATCAACTAGGTCGTACAAACCAGAGCGAATTAAAAATAGTTTAGGGCTTTCACTTTGTAACCACTGAGTTTGGTTTTCGCGGGTGAGGTAAATAATATCAAGATGATTTACAAAATATTCGTATGCGCTGCTATCAAGCAGTGTAAAAGGCGCTTGCAAACAAACGTATTGGGCTATTTCTTGTTGCTCTACACTCATTGTTGTACTCATTAAAAAGTATATACAACACCAATGTACTTATTTATTAAACAAATAAAAAGCCCGACTAAAGTCGGGCTTTTGGTGCTTTATGTTTTCTAAACTGTAACTTATAAATTGTGGCTAATGGTCATGCGCTTCAGCCGATCCTTTAGGGTTACGAATACCTTCAACCATTAGTTGAATTTCAACTGGTGTAGGTTTAGTAAACTTAAGAACAATTGCAGCTACTGCAAAGTTAATAATCATACCAATTAAGCCAATACCTTCAGGTGAAATACCTAAGAACCAGTTTTCAGGGCTGTTTAGCTCTGGGCTAACAAACTTGAAGAAAATGATATACGCAGCGGTAAAACCAATACCCGTTACCATGCCTGCAATTGCGCCTTCGCGGTTCATTGTTTTAGAGAATATACCCATAATAATTGCTGGGAAGAAACTCGCTGCCGCCAAGCCGAATGCAAATGCCACTACCGATGCCACAAATCCAGGCGGGTTAATACCAAAGTACGCGGAGATAACAATAGCGACCATGGCTGCCAACCTCGCTGCAAGTAACTCTTGCTTGTCGGTAATATCGGGCTTAAGAGTTCGCTTGAGTAAATCGTGCGAAACAGAGGTCGAAATAACCAGTAGTAAACCTGCTGTTGTAGACAGTGCAGCGGCAATACCACCCGCAGCTACAAGTGCGATTACCCATGCTGGTAAGTTAGCAATTTCTGGATTAGCTAATACCATAATGTCGCGGTCTACGTTTACTTCATTAGCACTGTTCGGATCGGTGATTTTACCCGCCGTGTAGAACATTTTGCCATCGCCGTTTTTATCATCAAATGTAATTAAACCTGTGCGTTCCCAGTTTTTAATCCACCCTGGTGCTTCTGCATACTCTGTCCCACTGCCATCTTTACCGTTTATGGTATCAATCATGTTTACACGAGCAAACGAGGCAACCGCTGGTGCTGTGGTATAAACAATCGCGATGAACACAAGTGTCCATGCAGCAGAAATACGTGTGTCTTTTACGCGAGGTACAGTGAAAAAGCGAACAATTACATGTGGTAAACCCGCAGTACCTACCATTAACGCACCTGTGATAGCAAACACGTCAATCATGCTCTTAGAGCCTTCGGTGTACTGTGCAAAACCAAGCTCAGCGCTTAAGCCGTCTAGTTTATCAAGTACGTACACGCCATCGCTGCCAATTAATGTGGCACCAAAACCTGTTTGTGGGAAGAAGTGACCCGTCATCATCATCGAGATAAAAATGGCTGGTACAAGGTATGCAAATACAAGTACACAGTACTGCGCTACTTGCGTGTAGGTAATGCCTTTCATGCCGCCTAGTACGGCGTAGAAAAATACAATCACCATACCAATGTAAACACCGGTTTCTATTTCTACTTCTAAAAAGCGTGAAAACACCACGCCTACGCCACGCATTTGCCCTGCAATGTAAGTGAAACAAATGAATATGGCACATACAATTGCCACTAAACGCGCGGTGCGTGAATAGTAACGGTCGCCAATAAAGTCAGGCACGGTAAACTTGCCGAATTTACGTAAGTAAGGCGCTAAACACATGGCTAATAGTACATAACCACCAGTCCACCCCATTAAGTAAACGCTGCCATCGTAACCTGCAAACGAAATAATACCCGCCATTGAAATAAACGACGCGGCGCTCATCCAATCCGCGGCTGTTGCCATACCATTAGCAAGAGGAGGTACGCCGCCGCCTGCTACATAAAACTCTTTAGTTGAACCCGCTCGGGCCCAAATTGCTATGCCGATATAAAGCGCAAAGCTTAAACCAACAATTATAAACGTGAGTGTTTGAACATCCATTGCTTAGCTCCTATTCGTCTACGCCGTATTTTTTATCTAACGTATTCATTTTGAAAACGTACACAAAAATCAAAGCAACAAAGGTATAAATCGCGCCTTGCTGGGCGAACCAGAAGCCAAGTTTAAACCCAAAAAAGCGCACTTCATTAAGTACATCAACCAGTAATATGCCAAAGCCGAAAGACACGATAAACCACACTGCTAATAGTTTAAATAACAGTGAAATGTTTTCTGCCCAATAAGCTTTTGCTTGTTCTTCATCTTTAAAAGCCATTTTTGTTTTCCCCTTTAAGCACCGCAATATCGCGATGAGTGGTTTTTTATCTTCGCTTACCAATTTAGCAACGCTGGTTAAATATTGAATTGAGACCATAGTCGTAACAGCTTGTTAACGTTTACGTAAACTGCAGATTGAATTTTATTTAAAAAAACAAAAACCTTTTAATTACATAAAGTTAATCATTTATGGATATTTAAAATACAGGAGATGTTACAAATTAGTTAATACTGCGACATTAGTCTAATACAATTACAAATTTAAATTTAATCCATTAAATTCAACAACTTAAAAAATAAATGCCATTTAGAAATAAAAATCTGCACGCACACTCGCTAGGAGTTCTGGTATTGTGTTAATTCCTCATAGGGTTGAGGAACTATTTAAAATAATAAGGTTTAATAACAACATGACTGCCGTACTCATTATTGTTGCTTTAAGTTATATAGGTGTCCTGTTTTGGCTTGCCAACTGGGGCGATAAAACAACACCTTTGGCAAAGCGTATTAGCCACCATCCTTTTGTATATTCACTGTCATTAGGCATTTATTGTACGTCGTGGACTTATTACGGCTCGGTAGGTACAGCGGCCACCAGCAGTTGGAGTTATTTACCCATTTTACTTGGCCCTGCCTTGTTGTTTTTATTCGGCCAAGGGTTTTTACGTAAACTGGTACTTGTGAGTAAAAAGCAAAATATAACCACTATTGCCGATTTTATTTCAGCTCGTTACGGCAAACGCCAAACTACGGCGATTATGGTTACTGTAATCGCGTTACTAGCGACTATTCCCTACATTGCACTGCAATTAAAAGCGCTCAGTACCAGCTTTTTACTGCTGCAAAGTAGTACTAAAATATCCGGTGATATGCTCGCGCTTTCTGCCACATTAATTATGGCTTTGTTTGCCATATTTTTTGGTACACGCAAGGTTGATGTAACTGAATATCGTTCTGGGTTAATGCTTGCTGTTGCATTTGAATCAATGATTAAACTGATTGCCCTTATTGCTGTTGCTGGACTTGCAGTATTTACACTATTTAACTTGCCCGAAACCGCTGCAAATAAGGTAACCGAATCGATTTGGGATCACTGGACTAACTTTAACTTTTTTAGTTTTAACTTTATTGGTCAGTCTTTAATGGCTGCGGCGGCTATTATATGTTTACCACGTCAGTTTCATGTAACCGTGGTCGACAATCAAAATAAACGTCACTTACTTACCGCTCGCTGGGCTTTTCCCCTGTATTTACTATTAACCGCCGCAATGATTTTACCTATTGCCACAGCGGCTATTCATCCTGAAATTGGCAGTGGCTATTCACCCGACAGCTTTGTACTTGCCCTACCTTTAATTAACGACAATGCCTTTTTAACCACCTTTGTATTTATAGGCGGTTTATCTGCCGCTACTGCAATGATAGTGGTAGCCACGCTAACGTTGAGCACGATGATTTCAAACGATGTGGTATTACCGTTAATGCTACGTCGTAAATTTAAACGCAACTTAATTACCACCAGTTATAAGTCTCGTATTTTACTAGTAAGGCGCTTTGCTATTGCAGGCATATTAATTTTGGCTTATTTCTATCAACAATGGTTTGGCCACAGCAGTGCACTGGCAAGTATGGGCTTGGTGGCTTTTTCACTTGTTACACAATTACTGCCCTCTATTGTGGGTGGTTTATATTGGCGAAAAGGTCATGCTTATGGGGTTTATGCAGGTTTAGTGGCTGGCTTTATTTGCTGGATACTATTTCTAATGCTGCCAATACTCGATGCCGGCACAACCCTTGATAGCGAGCTACAACAAACACTTATCACGCGTGGAACCTTAATAGCTTTGTTTGCCAATATTGGTTGTTATATTAGTTTTTCACTAGGGGCTGAGGAGCGCTTAATTGATAAAATTCAGGCAGCTGCTTTTGTTAATCCTAAAGATCAGGCTATTTTATCAAGGCGCTTAAATAAAGACGTAAAAGCCACTGTTTACGACTTTAAAATACTCCTACAAACCTTTTTAGGTATTCAGCGCAGCCAACAAGTATTGGCCCATTACGCACTCGCCCATCACTTAAGCGATAATAACGCACACCCAGAACCTGAATTTATAGCCTACTGCGAACGCGCTTTAACAGGCGTGCTGGGCGCATCGTCGGCTCAAGCATTAATACACACGGTATCGTCGGGTAAGCGCATGGCGTTTGAAGAAGTTGTAAACTTTTTTGACGAAACCACACAAGCGCTGCAATTTAATCAAAATCTGTTATTTACCTCACTCGAAAATTTAAGCCACGGTATTTCGGTTGTCGATAAAGATTTAAAGCTAGTAGCTTGGAATAAGCGCTACAGCGAAATGTTCGGCTACCCTGAAGGGTTTTTAGAAGTAGGCCAACCCATAGAAGATATTATTAGATACAACGCTAACCGTGGTGAATGTGGCCCTGGCGAAATAGAGCGCCAAGTAGAAAAACGTGTGCAGCATTTAAAATACGGCAGCTCGCATCACTTTATTCGCCACCGTCGTAATGGCCAAGTATACGAAATGATTGGTAATCCGCTGCCCGATGGCGGATTTGTTACCAGCTTTTCGGATATTACCAATCACATAAGTACGCAAAATGCGCTTGAAGAAGTAAACATGGATCTTGAAAACCGCATAGAAGCGCGAACTCAAGAAGTGCAAACCATTAATAGAGACTTACAAGCTCAAATAGATAGCCGTGTACAAACCGAGCAAGCACTTACTTTAGCCAAACGAGAAGCAGAGCAAGCCAACGACAGTAAAACGCGCTTTTTAGCACTGGCGAGCCACGATATTTTACAGCCGTTAAACGCAGCACGTTTATACCTTGCTGCCATTGACGAAAAGCAACTCGACAGCACTAACCAAAACAGCTTTGAAAAACTAGGCGACAGTCTCGATTCAACCGTGCATTTAATGTCGGCATTACTTGAAATAGCCAAGCTAGAACAAGGCGCTATGACCCCAACCCCTCGCCACTTTTATATCGAAGATATTTTAGCGCCACTGCAAAGTGAATACGCTATTTTATCAAGTGATAAAGGGCTTAAACTTAGTGTGCGTTCACACCAGCAAATTGTGCACAGCGATATAACCTATTTGCGCCGAATTATTCAAAACTTGGTCTCTAATGCAGTAAAATACACCGATAACGGCCGTGTATTAATTGCCTGTAGAAACCGTAAACACAATTTACGAATAGAAGTATGGGATACAGGCCCAGGTATTAGCGAAGTTGAGCAAGCTAAAATATTTAATGACTTTTACCGTGTTGAGTCGGGCGATAACAAAGGCGTAGGCTTAGGCTTAGGTGTTGTAAAACGTATGGCTGACTTATTAAGTTTGCCGCTTGATGTGCATTCTGAGCCTAATAAAGGTAGCCGTTTTAGCATTGAAGTACCTTATGGCGATGAGCAGTTTGTGCAACAAAAAAGTACGACAAACAGCCTAATAGAAAACCGTGCAGCCATTAATATTGTTGCCGTGGATGACGACCCTGAAAACCTAGCAGCAATGGCAAGCTTACTTAAAAAGTGGCAAGCTAATTACACCTTGTTTGATAACGTAGATAATGTACTGGCGCATGCTAAACAAAACCGCGCACCCGATGTTATTTTAATGGACTATCAATTAGGTAGTGATTGCGATGGCATAACGCTAATTAAAACCCTGCGCGAAATTTGGCAAAGCCAAGTACCCGCTATTTTAATTACCGCAGTGCGCGACACCGAGCTTAAGCAAGAAACTAAAGCTGCTAATATTCATTATTTAAGTAAGCCAATTAAACCGGGCAAACTAAAAGCATTGCTTAATCACAGTACATAATAAGCTAGTAAAAAGTGATCTAGTTAAAAGTATTCTAGTTAAAAGCTATCAAGTAATAGCGTAAAACAAAAAGCCCAGTATCTTCACTGGGCTTTGCTTTATAAAGTGCTCATAAAGTTAAACTGGATTTACTCGGCTTCTAAGCTTTTGGAACAACCAACTTAGCCCCACCAACGAAAGCCCTAAACCAATAAACGAAAGCGCTTTAAGCAACCCCTCCAAATTAGCCATATCAATTAAAAACACTTTAACAATAACTGCAGCTAGTAAGCCTAAGCCTACTTTTTGTATTAATAACTGGTTTTTTAAATGACCAAAAATAACAGTACTCGCACCCATTACTAACCAAATGACAGAGTAGCTATAAAGTTCGGCGTTACTTGCGCCTTTTGATAAGTAAATGTAAGGACCTTGCCAGTATTGGCGAATAAAGCTGTTTATTGCCAATAATATAAAGCCACCCGCAACGGCCAATATAAATGGCGTAGCTTTAGCATTTATTGGTTTTACAAGCTTGGCCAGCCAAAGCGTTAATCCTGCAGGTACTAGCCACAATAGTAATAACCAGTTAAATATTGGCAGCTCACCTATGTAAAGTGATTCAAATAATGGGTTGTCGTCAAGCAGTATTTTAATAGCAAAAAGCCCTGCTAACCCCGCAAGTGTAAAGCCCGCCACTTGGTATAACTTAGCTAAAGTACCGGCAAGTTTTGCTCTGTGTAAGTACACACACCCTAATGCCAGCCAGTTACAGGTAAGGAGTATTTGTTCGTAAAAGTTAAGTGAATCAAATTGCGGATAATGCCCTACTAGCTGATAACTTGTTTCGGTGGTAATAAAAAGCGCTAAACAGTGAAGCGCCGCACCTTCCAGCCATATTTTAAGTTTTGATGAGTCAAAGCACTTAGCTGCGGCAAAAAATAACGCAATACATAACGGATAAACCACAATACTCCAATGCAAACCAAATACTGTTAGCGCATCGTAGCTTGGCGTCCAAGGTGAAAGCGTAAGGCGCAGTAATAACGCAGCAACCAAGGCTTTTATAGGCCAATGCGGCATAGGCACGCTATAGCGTTTAATAAGTACGCTTATAAGTAATACTTGTACAGCAAGTGCAATAGTTAAACCGCTGTCACTTAGTAGCATGGTAATTGCTAACGTAATATTGGCATTAGCGCCTACCCAATAAGTAAAACGCTGAAATAGCGTTGTATTATGCTGCGCGAGCTTTATTAAAATAGCCGCCACTACAAACAATACAACGGCCCAAAGTGGATATGCAGTACTTAACGCAGAATTAGGAATAAGCGTATATAAAGTAGCTATCATTACAAATGCACTAAATGCCCCCGTAATATGAAACGCTAAACGCTTAATCTGTTTTTTACCGTAATAAAGCCCAAAAGCGGTAAGTAACAATCCGAGTAATAAACCCAAACCATACTCATTTTTGAATATAAAGAGTGCGTCATCAAATAGGTTTGGCGAAAGATGCGTGCGTTCAGCGCCTATCACCAATAGCGTTGAAATAACTAACGCTACGCCCTGCCAAATATCCCAGCGGCTATTTTTAAGTACTAAAAATAGCATCAGTACAATACTTAACACGCCAATTGTTTGCCACTGCATATTGAAGTGACTTATTAACATGGTAAATATTAAGGGCGCTATAAAAGCGAGTAATAATGCATGATCAGGAAGCACTTTAATTAAGCGTTTTAAACTGTGCGGGCGGTGCTCAATAACACTCAATTTTAAGCCCAATCGCGGTATAGCAATTAACCCTACAATGCTAAGTAAAGCAAACGTCCCCATCAACCAAACGGTATTAATTTTAAGTAATGTAAAACCAACTAAATACCAGCCAATGTGCCCTGCCCATAATAAATACCACAACCAAGCTCGCTGTACTTTATGTGCAACTAACGCAGCCGACAAACTTACAAAGCCAACATACATAAATAATGCAAACAAGTTACCACTGCCAGTGCTAACCCATATTGGTACACTATAAGCGCCAATAATACCTAATACAGCCAATAATGGGCCTAACCTAAGCGCCATTGCACTTGCACTAATCGCAATAACTGCCAGTGCAAAAAATGCCACGGTAGGACTAAGCATATCGTAGCTACTGTAAGCTAAAAGCGTTAAAGCAAAGCAGGTAATAAACCCGCCGCTTGCAAGCGCTGCGGGTATGTAATTATTAAAGCCTTCAAATACAATGCGTTTATGATGTAAATAAGCCGCGGCTGCAATTAAGCCAAGCCCAAATAAGCCGCCTAAACTCAACCTCATTACAGGCGATAGTAATCCAGCTTCTAGGCTGTATTTAGCTAAAAATATGCCCCCAAACGCAAGCGCTATTGCGCCTATCCAGGTCATCCAGTTCTCTTCAAACCCTGCGCGTAGTTTATTAAAGAGTAATTCTATGGCTGATGCTTTAGCTGGTTTGGCTTTTTTAGGAGGTGCTGATGGCTGATTTATTACAGGTGGTGACACGCTTTGGGGCGTTAAGTTTGACCGTGCTTTATAAGCAGCGATTGGCTCAGACCTTGAAAGCGCTGCCTGAGCAGTAGATGCTTCGCTTTGAGGGTCACTTTGCGATATCGGTTTATGTGTTTGTAAGTGTGTTACTTTGGCCCTTAAAACAGCAACTTCTTGTTTTAATCCATTTAACTGCACTAGCGCTATTAAGCCGCAAATAGCACCGGCAACTACAACCAGTATTACTATAACGGCTAACCCAACTAAATCATCCATGGCACACTCTTATTAATTATTATGCCCTGAGTGTACCTAATTATTAATAAGTAGGTAAATTTTGTTCGATAAAAAAGCCTAAGCACTTAAAGTACTTAGGCTTTACGCTACTTAATATATTTAGGGTTATTCAACACTATCGGTGATAGTGCGCTCTAGGGTCATTTTATAACCTGAGCTTGTTGTTTCATCATGCTCTAAAATCAATATGTAATTACCCTCTTGTGTAAAGTCCATATCGCTTTGTTGAATAAGCACAATTTGCTGACCGTTGTCTTCATATACAGCATAAACAGTGTAAATTTCGTTATCTACAACTTGCTCTTCTTGATCGTATCTATCTAAACCATCAACTACGTTACTGGTGTCATCTACCGTTTCGCCGTTAAGTGTAAAGTATACATCAACATCTGAAACCGATTGTCCTGCGTAGCTTTCAATTAGGTTTACAACCGATACAGTATGGCTGTAACTACTTGGCGTTAGGTTTTCTTCAACGCTCATCATACGTAGACCGTTATCAACGTCGTTATAAAAAATACCCACCGCACTTTGCTCACGCTCTAGCGTCATTAAAAAGTTATCGGCAAGCTTTGTGCCTTCTTCGTCGTACATCGCTACGCTGTAACTATTAGGCGAAAGTTCAACATAGTCTGTATACGAATCACTAGCGACTGTATTTGTTGTATTTACAGTTGTGCCACGTGTAGCCGAAAAGCTAACTGGCGAGTAGTCATCAATCGTATTTATAAAACGTAATTGTCCCAACGCAGATTGGTGCTTAAGCTCAGTAACGTAATTATTATCGGTTACTACATCAAGCGTAATACCGCCTTCTTCTGTTGCATAACTTGGGCGGATCATTGCTACATAGCTTGCTTCGTCGTATAAATAGACAGATGACGACTCGTACACAACATCACTGCTGCCCGCTTGAGTTATATAAATAGTGTAATAACCTTCATCAATGCTTTGCAGGTCTAACTCACTTAAATATTGAGCCGATGAAAAAAGTGTCGCGCTTTCAAATACGCCATCATCAGTTGCTAAGTAAATATCGTAGTTAGTGTCTTCCCCTGCAATATTATAAAACCCTAAGTTAAACTCACCCGTATCGCTTGTGATAGGTACGCTAAGCTCTGTAAATGTAGGTTCATCGAAGTTGCCACTCATTACTACTAACTGTGTTTTGTCACCTTTAATAGAAATTTCTTGGTCGCTAATTGTTATATAGCTGTCGTTAGCATCTAGGTATTCAAAACTCACATCATAAGTACCTGTACTGTAGTTATGGCGAGTAGTTACATCGGCAAAATCAGCGCCTGAACGCTCTGTTTCTTCAACAAACAAACGCGTGTATGGGCTATTGTAAGAGCCGTTATACAATTGGATGTAACCTGTAGAGCTTGAGCTATCATCAGAGCCACAGCCCGACAAAATAGTAATTAGACTTAAGGGTAATGCAGCTTTTAAAAGGGAGTTGGTCATTAAGGTTATTCCTTATTATTAATATCTCCATTATGACCCAAACATTCTATTTTAATTTCATGATTTACAAAGCATTACCCTCACTGACATTTCCTTACGAAAACGTTAAAAAGTGTAGTAAATGTGCAAACAATAAGGACGTGTTTTTATATAATTAAAAACGCTTACGGGGCAACTTCAAAACGATCTCGACCATTCTTTTTAGCTAAATATAAAGCTTGGTCAGCGCGTTTCATTACTTTATCTAAAGGCTCATTAGGCGTTTGCATTGCAACACCAATGCTTACTGTTAAGTGGCGAGAATTTTTAACACTTATGGTGTGCGCAATGGTAATTAATTGTTTTGAAAAATCACACGCTTGCATCATATTATTTGTAGGCAAGTAGCCGCCAAACTCTTCACCGCCGAGGCGAGCAAATTTGTTTTTATACGTAAAAGCATTGTCGTATTTAGTTGCTAGTTCTTTAAGCACTACATCACCTACATCATGACCAAATTCATCATTAATTGCTTTAAAGTGGTCTATATCGATAATTAAAATAACGAAAGGTGAGAGCTGAGCATCTTTAGCGTGCTGATAAAAATAACGTCTGTTATGCACCTTAGTTAAATCGTCAATGATTAGCTCACGCGCTAATCGGTTATTGATACTTTGTACAAAGCGCATCGTTTTAAATAAACCATAGGAAGTTAAAAGCATGCCGCTGGTTCTGCATAAGTCTTCAAAATAAATACTTACCCAGTAAGGCTGCACAACTAACTCATCTAGTACATCAGCAGTAGCTCCAATACTCCAAAGTAATAAACCTAAACTAGAAAAAATATATGCCTGCTTAGATAGTTCAGAGCATTGGACCATCCAAAATAAAAATACAAGTACAATTAAATTAATAAAATCGGTAGTAAAACCGTAAACATTGTTTTGAACTTGCAAGGGAGGGAAGTTGGTTAGGGAGTAGGCTGAAAAAATAGCAATATAGATCAATAAAGCTAAACTTAAAACTTTATTGATCAAAGGCATTTTATAAAAATTAGAAAGTTTAACGGTAAGTTTTACAGTTTCAATCATATTAATTGCTAGGTTTTTCAGTACTTCATTTGAAAACTATAGCACAATAATAAAAAACCCTCGCGAAGATAAAACCCACGATAACACTCAAAGTTACGCTTAAACTACGGTGCTAAGTCCCCACAATCCCAACACTAAAATAGTAATGCCAATCATAGCCTTAGTTTTATGTTTGCTGATGATTCGCTCTGCTTCATTACCTGCATAATAAACAATAATAGCCAAGCCAAAGTAACGAATAGAACGCGCAATACCCGAGGCTAATAAAAATAGCCAAATAGAGTACTTAGTCGCGCCTGCTGCAAGCATCGCTATTTGAAACGGAATAGGCACAATGCCAAGCGTTATAACAAACCAAAAACCTTGGTCTTGCATTTGCTGTTTAACGTTTTCAAATTGTTCAGGGCTCGAAAATGTATTAATAATCCAATCGCCAACCGCATCAAATAAATAATAACCCAACGCATAGCCAAACAATGCACCTACAATACAGCCTAATGTCGCCATTAAGGCAATAAGCCATAGCTTTTCTCTGCGTGCTTGCATTAAGGGTACTAACACCGCTTCAAGCGGAATAGGCACTATGGTTGACTCTAAAAACGACGCCACTGTAATACCGCTAAGCATATGCTTAGAATCAATAAAATTACGCGTTTTTTCTTTTAGCTTTTTTTGAATTGCCATATAATTTTCCTTTTATAGTGCCAAAAATAAAGTGGTTAGTTTATTTTGGCACATCCACGTTAATATAAACTTAAGCAATAAAAAAGCCCGTATAAAACGGGCTTTTTAAACTGTATTTATATAATTATTTAAAAACCGGCATTATATAAATCAAATTGCTTTTCTAGTTCAACAGAACTCTCTCCATCAACTAACGCTATAACTCGTGTTTTTCTGCCAGCTAATACTTTAGGAATATCTTTTGAATCAATAAAGGTTTGCTCAGTTATTTCTATATTTTTAACACCTTGCGCTAACAAAGCCGTTTTAACTGTTTCAACTCGTTTTAAAGCAAGCTTACGGTTATATTCTAATGACCCTTCTAAGCTAGTATCACCAATTAATAAAATAGTAATACCTGGCACATCAACAACACTATTAGCAAAACTTACTACTTTTGCTTTTGCATCATCCGTTAGCGTCGATTTATCGTAACCAAATTCAATAACAACGTTTCTTGATGTCGTTATTTTTTGCTCTTTAGGGCAACCATCATTATTTGTTTTGGCTCTTATCGGTGTTTCAGCACACTTGTCTCTTGCGTTAATAACACCGTCGCGGTCTTGGTCAAATAAATCTTTTGATTGAACTTGATACTCATATTTTTTTGCATCGCTAGCACAGCCAGACAGTAATAATGCAAGACTTAAAAACATAATGCTTTTCATATTATCTATCTCCTAGTAGCCATGCTTCAGGTTTATCAACCCTAAGAGCTCTAACTAAACGCCCTGTTGCATTTACAAGCCTAAAGCTTGCTTTGCGTTGATCATAAGCCGATTCAATATAGTTACGACGCGCTGTAAACAACTCTATTTGCGAATCAAGTACATCTAATAACGAACGACGACCTAATGAAAATTGGCGTTCATACCCTTTTTGAGCAACTTCAGCATAGCCAACATTTTCTTCGTAAAAGCCTTTTTGCTCAGCTAAAAACATGTTTGCATTCCATGCAAAGGTTGTCGCTTCTTCGACTTGGCGGTGAGTTGTGTCTTTAACTGCTACGGCTTCTTGGTAACGCCATTTTGCCGCTTCGGTATCTGCATTTGTTTTGCCACCGTTGTATAAATCGTAACTCATAGAAAGCATTACTCGGCCGTTATCATCACGACCAGGAGAGCCCGAAATATTATCGTTATCAGCTACATCAAACTCTAAACTAACCTTTGGCCAATAACCGCTTTTCTCTCTTTCTATTTGTTTATTTGCAGCTTCTATATCAAAAACAGCAGCCATAATTTCTGGATGTGATTTTTTAGCGACTGCTATAGCATCACCTAAAGTGGCTGGTATATATGTTTCATCCACTTTAGGAATCATTAAATCATCAGGGTACTGGCCCACTAAATCATAGTAATTTGCTTTAATATCTTGAAGATTATTTTTAGCAGCTAAAAAACCAGATTGTGATGTAGCAAGTCTAGACTGTACTTGAGCTACATCGGCATCGCTTGATAAACCACGTTGACGTCGTTGTTCAATATCACTTAATATTTTTTTATGTATGTTGATATTTCGCTCTGACAACTCAACTAACTCAACTGATTTAAGCAAGTCTAAATATACCTGTACAACTTCAAGGCTAATATTCTCTGCAGCAGATATTAAACCCAATTGGTCAGCTTTTGCTTCGTTATCTAGTCTTGCAACTTCAGATGACGTTCTAAAACCATCAAATAACATTTGTGTTATTTTTAAACCTATTTCTCTACGATTTAATTCGCTATCAAGTTCTCGGCCTGATTTATAGTTTACGCGCTCGTATCCATATCCTGCATATAAACGAACTTGTGGTAAATACTCACTAAACGCACTGCGTTTATCGCGATATTTTGCTTCAAAGCTCGCATATTTCTGCATTAATCTCGGATTAGTGTTTAATGTTTCAGCTACAGATTGCTCAAGCGTTAACGCATTCGATAACCCTGGGGCTAAGGCTAAAACAGAGAGTAGTCCTAATTTACGCATTTAATATTCCTATATTATGGTTCACGCATTGCATTGGCTTTTGCTCTAAGCAAAGGTTTTAGCCAATAATCTAAAACAGTTTTTTTCCCAGTAATAACATCTACTTGCGTTTGCATCCCTGGGATTATTGCTTGCTCTGCTATTTGGCTTATTGTTGTTTTAATATAAGCCTGATAATAAGCAGTTCCATCTTCTAAATACTGAGCATCTGCACCAATATAAGTAACTTCACCTTCAAGTCCACCGTATATTACAAAGTCATAAGCAGTAAACTTAACTTTAGCAGCCATGCCCACTCTAATAAAACCGATATCTTTTGGTTGAATTTTAGTATCAATTAAAAGCAAATCGTTTTGAGGGACAATTTCCATCATCACCTCGCCGGGGTCAATTACACTGCCAATAGAGCGTGATACAATATTTTTTACGGTACCACGTACTGGCGATCTAACTTGTGCTTTTATAAGTCTATCTTCGAGTGATTTGCTACTTTGTTGAATTTTAGCAAGCTCGTTACTCACTTCATCTAACTGATTTTGTGTATCCGCTAAATAATCAAATACTATCGCTTTTCGCTCTTCTTTTACCTGACTTTTTGCCGCTTTTAATTGCTGTAATAACGCATTGGCTTGGTTTAATTCACCTTGCATGCCAATTTCGTCTCGTTGCAATTTAACCAACTCCATTTCGGCAACAGCACCCGCATCTACAGCACCTTGAGTTAACAGTACCTCCCGTGTTGTGAGCTTTAGCCTTTGCTTAAGCGCAGATATATTTGCACGTTGCTCTACACTGGCTTGCTCCTGCTGGAGTAGGTTTTGCGTGCGCTGCTGTAGCTGAGACTCAAGCTGTGTAAGTCTTGAAGTATACGTATTGTATGCCTGCTTATACACATCTACAGCAATATCTTTTCTAGGTATTTCTAAGCGTTCTATATTAGCGCCAAAACTGCTTTCTTCACTCAAGGTAACACTATTCAGTTCAGTTACTAGACGGTTTCGTCTTGCTAATAACGAACCTTTTTCTTGACTAGATTCAGCATAAGCAGCAGCAAATCGGGTTTCATCAATCAGTAAAAGCGGATCACCCACCTCTACAATTTGTCCTTCACGTACTAAAACTTCTTTTAAAATACCGCCATCAAGGTTTTCAATAGTTTGAACACGTTGTACTGGTATAACAGCACCTTGACCTACAACAACTTCTTCTAGCTTAGCAAATTTAGCCCACAAAACCACAGCAAAAAGTAATACAAAAACTATAATAACCAATCTTTTAGCTTGTTTTGCAGCTTGTAGCTGCCCCATATATAAATCAGCCATTGGTTGAAGAACTCCCAGTCTCTGTATTCACCCTTGTCACTTTTTTACTTACTAGTTTTACACTACCATGCACTTTATTACTAAATAACGAGCTTGGTGTTTCTATACTTTTTAAGCGACCGTGGTCGAGCACAAATATTCTGTCGCATATAGTCAGCATATCTTTACGATGACTCGAAATAACCACGGTTTCAGTGCGCTCCTGAAGGGTTTTAATGAGGAGTTTTTCGTGGCCTGCATCCATAGCCGACGAAGGTTCATCTAAAATAAGTAATGCGTTATCGTCTTTTAATAAAGCACGCGCAATACATACAGCTTGACGTTGTCCGCCCGATAAAAACCGACCAAACTCGCCAACCTGTGTTTCCAGCCCCGACTCCAACCGGTCAATAAATCGGCTTACGCCCGATTGTACCAACGCGTTGGTTAAGTTTGTTGGGTTTATATTTTGTGCGCCAACCGTAATGTTTTCAAGCACCGTGCCATAAAATAAGCTTGGGCTTTGTGCTACCCAGCCACTTTGCTTGCGTAGCGCACTTAACGACCAGTGCCTTATATCTATGTCGTCAATTAATAGCTGACCTGATGTAGCTCTGTACTGCCCAGCAATAATTGCAAGCAAGGTAGACTTACCAGAGCCTGCACGGCCATATAAACCTATTTTTTCGCCCTGCTTAATTTCAAAGTTAATACTGTGCACTGCCTCAAGTTCTTGCTCATGGTACTGAAAGCTCAAATGGCGGGCTGTAATATTGCCATTTACAGGCGCATTAATCGTGTTTTCGCCACTTTTTTGTTCTTGCTCAAGCGCCATTATATTTTTAACCGACTCAATGGCTGTTTGTGTTTGTTTATATTTTAAAACAAGCCCAGCTAAAGCAGAAATAGAACCCGATGCGCGCCCACTCAGCATAACAATAGCAATTAGTGCGCCCATACTTATGTCGCCGTTACTAATTAAATAAACACCAAACACAATAAGCGCAATACTGGTAAATTGGCTAAGGCTTGCAACTGTATGCGTAAGTGTTGTGGCGCTATGGCGTGATTTATTTTGCCAATCAACCATTTGTGCGAGTGTTTGTTCAAGCTTTTGTTGCGCGCCTGCTTGGCCGTTCATTTGCTTAAGCTCAACAAGCTGGTTCAGGTTTTCGATTAAATACGCTTGGCGCTGGGTCGATAACTTAGATGCCTGTTCAACACTTTCACTCAGTTTTGCTTGTAATACCGCGCTTGTAATAACAACCAAGGTAAGTACTACAACCGGAATTAAAACAATTAAGCCACCTAGCCAAAAAATAAGCGCTAAAAACAGCAGTGTAAAAGGTAAATCGATTACCGATACAAGCGTTGCTGAGGTTATAAACTCTCGCACGCTGTCAAAGTCTTGCACTTGTTTTGCATAAGCGCCAGCAGATGCAGGTCGTTGCTCAAGGCGCATACCTAGCACTTTAGCGTACAACATACTGCTAATACGTAAATCTATTTGCCTGCCAGCCGCATCGGTTAAATGCCCGCGCGCTTGCTTTAATAACCAATCAAACACAATGGCTATTGTTGCGCCGGTTGCAAGTACCCATAAGGTATCTAGTGCAGCATTAGGCACAACGCGGTCGTATACGTTCATGGTAAACAACGGCACTACTAAAGCTAATAAATTAACGGTTAGCGAGGCGAGTAACAACGAATTATAAAATGGTTTAACCTGATCCCATGCAGGCTTTAGCCAACTAGGAATACGAGTATGCAGTTTTTCTGAGCGTTCATCAGTTACATTATCGTGCGACAAGTACCAAATAAGCTCTTTATCAATATCACTTAATTGCTTAGGTTTTGCTTCATCAAGTGAGCTAAACGTACTTTTACCATCGTTTTCAAAAAACCAAAAGTAGCCTTCTTTATCAAGCACCAAAGCAGGGTAAGCATAATGCTTTGGCGTAGTTTGCTGCTGCGCACTCACATTAATATTACTTAATGCTTGCTCTAAATGGTGCGCCGAAAACTCATTACTTGGCAAACCAAGTAATAAGTTTTCGCTTTGATGGCGTAAATGCAGGGCATCTGCAATGTGCTTACCGAGTGCCAGTATTTGCTCTCGGTTTAGGATTAGCTTCATACGTTTTGATCGCCGCTGGTCATACTTGCAATCGTCTCATCATGTGCTGTGTTACCACTGCCAGACATATCGCTATAATCTGGCCCACTGTCACCGCTCGCACTTGCGGTACGCGCTGAGCTAGCTGTAGCCGAATCAGAAATAGTTACATTTACTACCTCAGGCGAAGCCTCTTGTGTTTCACCGTTAAGTGTTGAAAATGCAGTTAACGTTAAGTCAAAACTAACGCCAGCAACCGCATTTTCAATCTCAAGTGACTCAATATTATCGATACCAACAGTCCATGTATCACCTACCTTTTCACCAAGGTTAAAGCTGTATTCATCAGGTAAGCCGATAATTTCAATATAGCCGGTTTCATCTGTTGCAGGGTTTTGTAAATCTACATCTAGGTTTAGGGCGATATTGTTAGTTGAATTACTTGTAACATCATTTGCAGCAGTCCATACAGGCGCATCAGCTTGAGGTTCTAACTCTACAATAAAGTCTGACGTTTCAGGTGTGCCAGTTACAGTAACGGTTTCACCATTAATAACTGCGCTATCCATAGTCGCCACCTCAACACTCATGTTAAACGTGCCAAACGCAAGGCCACCGGCATTAAAGTCAAAGTTTTCTATACCACTGCCTTCTTCGCTTATTACGGTCGCAATATAGTTATTACCCTCTTGTACAAAGTTAACTTTAGTACCATCGGCAAGTTCTATATAGCCATTTTCTAGCCCAGCTAATGCCGATGAGTCAGAAGTATCACCATTAATAATAACTTTAAGTTGCACTTGCTCAGTGCCATCGGCCTCAGTGCTAAAGGCAGCAAGATCAATAGTTACGTTGCTATCTTCGTCACCTGAATAGTTATCTTCAGGTTTTTGACTAAAATCAAGCGTGTCGGCTACAGGGTTAACACTCACAATAAAGTTTTGTGATTGCTGTAATAACTCGCCCTGTGTACCATCTTGGCTAATCGCATTTAAGCTTAGTGTTATGTCTCCACTAAAATCCAGAGGAGGTAGTAATACAATGTTATCGGCATTTCCTTCAAGTAAGCTTCGTGGAATAGTCCAGCTCGTTGTGCCATTTTCTGAGCCGTCATCACCATTATTAATTATTTGTAGCTCTTCACCTGTTACCGCATCAATTAGGGTGGCACCTTTTGGTACTCCGCTAATTGTAAAATAGGTAGTTTCGGAGTCATCTAGCGAAGTAGCCGCTAATCCCGTAAGTATAATTTCGCTGTCTTCATCGCCAGTAACGCTATTAGCAGTAAGCATAACACCGTCTGTTACAGGTGTTACATTTACTGTAATTGTTTGGTTAATAGTAGAGCTCGCTTTTACTTCACCTGTCGAAAGCGTAGCTCTATCTACTACTGTAGCGCTAATATTAATATCAAAATCACCCTTGGCATTTTCAGGAGGGTTAATCCCAACATTGGCTAAATCAGAGTCAAATGTACTGCCATCACCTTTATATAAGTAACTGCCGTCAACTTGTAACTCAAAATTACCTGAAGGGTCATATAATGTACCTCCATCTGGTAACTCAATTGTTATTGGCTGAGTAAAATCAATTTCTTCAACGCCGCCATCTTGCGAATCTGTACTTTCGTCTGTTGAGGTAAACGTAATACCAAGTGATGTATTTGTATTATCTTCGGTAATTGTCTGCGTTGCGGCGGTCAGGGTGCCACCATCAACAACAGGGTTTATATCCACACTTAATGATTGGTTTTCATCTATTTCGCGGTCACCACTTGGATCTACGGCAACTATTTTTACTGGAATTTCTAATAAGCCAGAGTAGTCACTGTCGTTACTGTTAATAACCATTGTACTCAGCGAGCTTTCAGGAATTATGTACTCTATACCAGTGTCTGTTTCTACTGCTATTATACCATCGCCCTCAATAGTGAAGCCTTCTGGCAAGCTGCTCTGCTCAACATAAATACTAATTACATCGTTATAGTTATCATCAACATCTTGAGATAAATCTTCCCCTAAATTAAAGTCACTTGCCTCAAAAGTAACGCTACCGCCTTCATCAGCCGTAACATTTTCTATTTGTAACGTATTAACTGGTGATGCAGTAGTCGTTTCACCTTCGCCATCAATATTAAACCGTACTTTAAAGTTTCCGCTAATAAGGGCGCTGTCGTCACCGTCTTTAACGCGTGCATTAACTGTCACATCAACGTCAGAACCAGTAGATGAATTAGCTTCAATAATTACGTTATTAAGTAAATCGTTTATGGTGTCTTTAGCGGCGTCACTTGTACCAGCGTCTATAGGAATAACCCAGCGACCAGTCCCATCTGGCGAAGCTATATTTTTACCATCTTGCATGTAAATAACTTTTAATGAGGAGTTTTCCGGCAAGATAATTTCGATATATGTTATATGCTCAGAACCATCAACATCCTCTTCAATGAATGATGCAACGCCAGTTAAATTAATTTGACGCTCATTACCACTTCCTTCATTAGTAATGGTTTCATTTGTGGTTTCGATACGAGTAACAGCGCCGTCAGCCTCAATGCTTGAGGCTACATCTACTTTGCCATTAACGGTTACCGCAATATTTGCATTTATATCACTTGATACAGCAGCAGAAGTATCTTGTACCGTGTAAGTTATACCAACGCTAAGCTCGCCTGAGTAATCTTCATCAGGTTTGAGCGTAACACTATCTGTATTTAAGTAGTCAGTAACATCTAGCCCACTACCAACAGCTGTTTCAATGCCGTTTATATAAAGCGTTGTACCATCTGGAATACTATTAATAATCGCTTTTGTAATACTTTCAGAGCCATCAATATCTGAGAGTTCAGGATTTAATTTAAGTGAGATTTGGCTGTCTTCATTGCCAACAACATTTGTATTTAAGTTGGTGGAGTCAATAACCGGCGTAAATGTAACACTTGCCTTAATTTCAGTATCTTTAGTATTGAATTCACCGGTATCGGGCTCAGTAGTCACCACTGTAATATTAAAGTCAACGTTACCGCTAAAATCAGCACTTGGTTTTAATGCATAATTACCAGCCTCGCTGGCTAACAAGCTGTACTTAGGGTTGCCATTAGCGCCAATACCTACAACAGGTAAATTAGCAGGCTCTCCCGTTGTTGCATTTACAAGCGTTACACCATCGGGTAATTCTGAAATTACTAAACTAACGGTTTCTGAGCCATCGGTGTCTTCACTTTCGAATAAAAAGTCGAGCGTGAGTAATTCATCTTCTACACCGGTGGTATTTGTTAAAGTAAGCCCTGTGTCGTCGTATGCCCAGTCATTATTGCTTTTTAATACAGGTGAATCTGCAACACCCACTACTTTAAAGGTAAATTCTTTTACCCCAGTTTCTGCACTACTAACAACATTACCATCTACAACTTCTTCACTAATTGCATTTACCTTAAGTGCAATTTCTTCTTGCGCTAAATGCTCAGGTAACTTAAGCGTATAATTTGCTAAGTCAGTGTCAAAAATAGTGTAAACACCATCAACTGGCGCTACTTCATCTCCATTACCATCTAATAATTTAACGACTTGATCATTACCATTAGCATCTGTAAAAGTTGGTATTTCTATTTCGTACTTGAGGCGCTCAGAGCCATCTGTATCAACGAGCTGTCCGTTTATTAGGTCACTCAGTTGAGGGTTTGAATCTTCGTTAATTGTATCAACGCGCACAGCTAGTTTTGGCGCGTCGGCTACTGGATTAATCGTTACTGTAACCGTTTGTTTCTCAGCCGTTGCTGTGTTGTTATTGTCTTTTTCTGTACTTGTTGCTTGAATATCAAACGTATATTCGCCAGTTGAATGTAATTTGTTACTAACCGTTAATTTGTTAAGTTCACTTTGTGTGAGTATTGCGCCTTCGGTTATTGTTCTGCCGCCAATTTTAAGTACTAAGTTTTCATCTAAACCTGAAATAACATAAGTTAGCTCTTCAGAGCCATCAGTATCAGTTAATGCTGCACTAATAGTGAGGTTTTCAGGTGAGTCTTCATCTAGGGTGTATTGGTAAGCATTACCAGCGTCCCAATCTGGGGCATCGGCTACTGATTCAACTGAAATGGTAGTCGAATCGTTTAATTTTCGAGGTGTTCCACCATTTTTAATGGTTATTGTGGTTTCAACTTTAAATTCAACCGTATTAGAAAAATCGGAGCTGTTTTCTGCTGGTTGATAAGTTAAATTAGCAACTGTCACTGTATCATCAGCGTTAGTAGTTAATGCAGCGCCTGTAAATACATAATAGCCATTCACAATTGCAACATTGGCATTGTCTGTAGTAGCTAAGTTACCATTAAGGTAAAGCTCTCCACCTTGTAAAGACGCCACCTCAATTTTTATTTCACTGACTGTCTCTTCTTGGTCAGTAATATCACCTCTGTCAATGGTAATGGTTACTTCACTACGTGCATTGTTAGCGTTACCGCTACCGTCAATGGCATCTTCGTTAATGTCCGTTGCAGTAACGGTTAACTCACCTTTGTAATCACTTATTTTTAAATCAATACTTCCTGTTGCTTCATCAGCATCATTGTCGATAACGGTATAGCTAATTGAGTCTGTAAAATCTTCGTTATCGCTTTGAGCAAACTCGTCAGTTGTAATCACTACTTTACCGCTTTCGTATACTCTTAATGTGCCAGACGTATCACTGTCACCCTCACCTTTAAAGGCAACTTCTTTATAGTTACCGGTTGAATCAGAGCCTGAGTCAAACGCAGTGTACGTTGTACCACCATAAATAAATGAAGCTAATTTAGCACCATCTGCACCTGGGTTATTGGTGTTACCAACAAAGTTACTGCTATTAATATCAAGCAGTTCGAGTGTTTTACCGCCGCCCTCAACAAGGTTAACAGCGACAGGTGTGTTATCTACTGTTGGTGTATCATCAGTTACTGTAATAGTCACTGCTGCGTTAGCTTTATCGCCATCAGCATCAACAGCAGTTACATCAAAACTGATATCTTGCGTATTTGTTCCGGCAGCATTAGGGTGTTTAATTGCTGTAAATTGCTCGTAAGTGTAAGAGCCATCAGGATTAAATTTAACGCGTAAAACATCTTCGCCATTTGCTGTAGCGATATACCAGCCATCAGCGTTTTTATCGTTTAATGTAATTGCATTATTTCCATCTGCAGTAAAGTAACCTTCGTTGTCAAAGGTTGTTATAAAGTCATCTACAAGCTTAATTTCTACAACTTCATCAGAGCCTTGCGTTACTGTAATTTGCCCCGTAGTTGTAATTGGGTCATTATTTCTAAGGTTAGCCTCATCAACACTTGCAGCTGAGTTAGCTATTGCAGGGTCTTGACCGTCGTTTAATGTCACCGTGACGTTACTTGTAACCCGTGATTCATCGGTATCTTCTGTGTATACTGGGATCACGATTTGAGGTGTATCAGTACCATTGATATGATCTATTGCACCTGTTATTTCAAATGAAATTGAGTAGGTTTCAGACGTTTGTGCTGCTACATCTACATCTGG
Organism: Pseudoalteromonas sp. AS71; assembly: GCF_038900275.1. Classification (NCBI taxonomy): domain Bacteria; kingdom Pseudomonadati; phylum Pseudomonadota; class Gammaproteobacteria; order Alteromonadales; family Pseudoalteromonadaceae; genus Pseudoalteromonas; species Pseudoalteromonas sp. AS71. The sequence continues at coordinate 79,508 of NZ_JBBMQZ010000023.1, forward strand.
TAGCGTAATTTTAAAGACCTCGGTTGAAGTGCCTTCTAGCACACCTTGCGCCGTACCGTCGCTATTAACTTGCCAAACAATATTTGTAGTTACAGCATTACCGTTCTCATCGAGCGTAGTTTGCGTTAGCTGATTACGATTACTATCAAGCACCGCTGCCCCATCAGTAATACCAACTTGCATGTCCACTACATCATCAAGACCAGCGGTTACTGTAAATGAGGTATCAGTATCGGTATTTGCTTTGTTGTCACCGTCTTCGTTGCTATCTACAACGCTGTTAGGTGTTTCAGAAACAGTTAAATCAATATTATTTTGAGTATGCTCAGCCCCACCATCATTAACGGTAATATTTAACGTTGCTGTATCGCTATCGCCATCAGTGTCTTGCACTTCTACTTGTAGTGGTACGCCTGTTCCGCCTTCTTCGTCTGTATCGTTATCAAATGGGCGATATAATGTAAAATTGTAAGTTAAGTTTTGGCTTGCTGTACCATCAATTACAGGTAACGTTGCAATAAATATTGTCTCTGTGCCGTCACCTGTGTTGGCGGTTATTGTACGCCCGTCGTCACTTAAGGTGTATACAAGTGGTACACCACCTGCGGTTAGCTCTGGTTGCGAGTCGGTAGAGAAAGTAAGTGATTTTAACGAATCACTGCCTAGCTTTGTACTCACTGTACCTTGTTCAGATAATGTGATGTTATTAGCAGGGTCTAAGCCACTTTCGTCAATACTAATAGGTGTTGCTGTAGTATCTGCAACTTTTGGCGCGCCGCCATCTACAACGGTTATTGTTACATTACCCGCACCGCTAATTGCTGTGCCATCACTATCCTCTCCGTTAAGAGAAAGCGCAAAATCAATATTTTCTCCATTAGGGTTATCAAGCGGCAAGCTTATTTTTGTTTGTACATTAGCGTTTAAATCTTTGCCATTTTGGGTTGCACTTACGCTAAAGCTAATTACTTCGCTGCCATTAGCAGAGCCTGTAATTGTTTTGCCGTCTTCACTTAATACAAAGGTGATAGCTTCACCAGCACTTGTTAAATTAAGTGCGTTTAAGTTTGCAATTGTGTTGTCAAAGGTAATTGAATCGGCAACTAGTGCGTCAGAACCTGCCTCTACAGTAAAGTTTTTACCACTGCTTGCAGTACTGCCATAATCGCTTTCTGTATAAGACGCTGTTTGATTTGTAAAGCTGCCCGCACTGCCATCTTGAACTGTAAATGTGGCTGTGCTTGTTGAACTGCCTACACCGTCGCGATCTTCTATTGTGTATTCAATCGTAAACTGTGGTGAAGTAGTTGAGTCTCGGTTATCAAGCGCGTTAAAGCTCCATGTGCCATCGCTGTTAACCGTTAATGTGCCTTCACCGGTGTCTATTATTGCTGGTGTATCGGTTGTTACCTCATAGTCAGTGCCATTAAATGTAACGCTTGTAACGGTTGGTGCGCCCTCTACTACACTGTCGTTTGTGACTAAACTACCTGTTGATTCTCTACCCGTATCGGTGTCGGCTTCTGTTACTGTAAAGCTGTCGTCACTACTTTGTGGGGCTGAGTCGGTTATAGTAACGGCTGTTGGTACAACTACTAGTTCGGTTGTGCCATCGGCATCTGTTTGTAGTGCGTCTACAAAAATATCAGTAAGTAAACTCTCACTTTCGTGGTCAATTGGTGCATGTAGCGTGGTAGTAAGTTCACCGCCCGCAAGCGCAACACTTAACACTAGGTTACCTTGCGAGTCTTTAACTTCTAACGATAAACCATCAGTTGCTAATGCAACAGTTACAGCTTCACCATTTACTTTTAAACCCTCAAGACCTGATTGCTCAGAGCTAATTGTAAGCACTGCGTTATCTATTTCTATGCTGCTTTTAGCCGAACTTGTTCCGCCATTACCTGTATTACTTTCATTAAGTGTTTGGCTATCAAGCGCATCAAGTATTGGCGTGCTATCTTCTGCGGTATTACCTGCAGAGTCTGTAACAGCCGCCGTAATAGTCCACTGCTGTAAATCATCGAGCGCAGACACATCAATACCATTAACACTCCAAGCGCCACCTGTAACAGTCGCAGTTACTACTTCACTTTTGGTACCATCAGAAATAGTAAGCGTTACGGTAGAGGTATCCTCAGCATCAGTTGTACCGCTCAGCGTGGTTACTTCACCGGCTTTAAATGCTCTACTGTTAATGCCGTTATCGCCGGTATCAATATCAATATTAATGGTGGCGTCTTTGGTGAAGGTGGTTGAGTTAGTGGCTAAATTACCCTCAACGTCTAATGCGCTAACGCTTGCTGTAATTTCACCATCAGCAAGACCTGTTATATCTGCTGCATCAACTTGCCATTGTCCATCTGCGTTAATAGCGACGTTTTCAACTGTAACTTTTTTACCGTCTTTATCGGTAAATACCACGGTGGCTGTTTGATTTGCATCGGCTTCATCAATTACACCGCTTACGACTACATTACTTTGCTCATCACTATTAACTACATCATCGCCCGCTGCCATTGTAATGGTAGTAGCTGCTATTTTATCGTGAGTGGCTGTATCTGTATTCGTGGCTGTGTTACCGGCTAAATCACTTACTGTGGCTGTGGCGGTTAAGGTGCCGTCGTTAAGGCCTGATAAGTCTGCACCTGTAATTGTGTAAGCATTATTGGTAACGGTGGCTTCAAAGCTGCGTTCGTTACCGGCTTCATCTTTTACTACAACCGTTACTTTTTGGTTGTCTTCAACACCGGTTGTAGTACCTGTAATTTCAACACTTTCGTTTTCGCCATTGCCATTTATTACGTTGTCGTCTGTGTCGTTAATATCGACTGTTACAGTAGCTGTGGTGTCTTTAGTAAAGTTGGTTTTGTTTGTGGCTAAATTGCCTTCAACGTCTAATGCGCTAACGCTAGCTTCAATTTCACCATCAGCAAGTCCAGTTATGTCTGTTGCATCAATAACCCACTCACCGGCTGCGTTAATTAATACGCCAGTAACAACGATGGTATCGTTTTTGCTATCTGTAAAGGTGACTGTAGCGGTTTGGTTTGTATCGGCTTCTTCTATTACACCGTTGACTACCACGCTTGATTGCTCTGCGCTATTAATAACGTTGTCGTCACCGGTTGCTGCAATAATGTTGGTAGCGGCTGTTTGGTCAATAATTGCGGTATCTTGGCTAGTTGCTGTATTGCCAGCTAAGTCGCTTACCGTGGCTGTGGCTGTAATTTCACCATCGTTAAAGGCTGATAAATCCTTATCTGAAATTGTATACGCTTCACCAATCACTTCTGCAGTAAAGGTTTCAGTTGTTGTGCCATCGGTTACTGTTACTGTTACCGTACGACCATCCTCTACACCAACCGCTGTGCCTTTGATTGTTACAGCTGAGCTTTCGTTGTTGCCGTTAATAACGTTATCGGCTGTATCTTGTATTTCAACGGTTACATTGGCCTTGGTGTCTTTAGTTAGTGTTTCGGTATTTACCGCTTCATTGCCGGCGTTATCAAATACGCTAACACTTACTGTTACGTCGCCATCTGCAAGTGAGCTTATATCTTCGTCACTTACTTCCCATGTGCCATCGGCATTTATGGTTACATTATCAACGGTTACTTTTTTACCGTCTTTATCTGTAAAGGTAACGGTAACGCTGTTTGTTGATTCTACGTCATCAACTTTACCGCTTACGCTTACCGCTTCGTCTTCTGCTGCATTTATTACTGAATCTTCAAGCACTAGCGTTGTACTGGCTTGTGTGTCTTTAGTGAAATCTAGCGTGTTAGTAGTTACGTTGCCGGCTACATCTTGTGTGCTTACATCTACTGTGTAATCGCCATCAGACAGTGCATTTAAAATACTGCTATCTAATTCCCATTTGCCAGCGTCATCTACACTTGCAGTGCCATTAAATACAGTACTGCCGTCACTGTCTTTAATGATAATTGCTACGCTTTGGTTAGCTTCTACGTCGGTTACTGTGCCTGCTACTTTAGCAGTGCTTTGCTCAGCTGCATTTATAACTGCATCATCGCCCACATTTACAGTTACATCGCTTTGAGTATCTTTATCAATGTTAAGATCTGCATTTGCGGTATTGCCTGCAGTGTCGGCAGTTGTTGCTGAAACAGTCAGTTCCCCTTCATCAAGCGTCGTTAAATCTAGTGAGTTACTTTGCCATGTTCCATCAGCTAAAATAGTCGCTTGCCCTGTTACTGTTTTAGTACCATCAGATACCGTAACATTAACGATTTTGCCCTCTTCTATATTTGCGCTTTGACCATTAATAACTACAGCCGACTTTTCTGCATTGTTAATCAATAAGTCGTTATTTTCGCTCGGAATAGAAATTGAAGCTTGGGTATCTTTTTCGAAGGTGGTGCTATTTGTAGCTTGGTTACCAGCATCATCAAATACACTAACAGCGGCAGTAATTGTGCCATCGGCAAGCGTATTAATATCTGCGCTACTAACTTCCCAGCTGCCGTCATTATTAATCGTAACATTAGTTATGGTTACAGGTGTGCCACTTTCATCAGTAAAAGTAACTGTTGCTGTATTTGTCGGCTCTATATCCGTTACCTGACCACTCACAACAACATTTGTTTGCTCGGTTGCATTTACTACGTCATCACCCGCTGCCATTACAATGGTAGTAGCTGCTGTTTTGTCGTGTATGGCGGTGTCTGTATTAGTGGCTATGTTACCAGCTACATCACTTACGGTGGCCGTCGCGGTTAATTCGCCGTCGTTAAGGCCTGATAAGTCTGCACCTGTGATTGTGTAAGCATTATTGGTAACGGTGGCTTCAAAGCTGCGTTCGTTACCGGCTTCATCTTTTACTACAACCGTTACTTTTTGGTCATCTTCAACACCGGTTGTGGTACCTGTAATTTCAACACTTACGTTTTCACCATTGCCATTTATTACGTTGTCGTCTGTATCGTTAATATCGACTGTTACAGTAGCTGTGGTGTCTTTGGTAAAGGTGGTTGAATTTGTGGCTAAATTGCCCTCAACGTCTAATGCGCTCACACTTGTTGTAATTTTACCATCAGCAAGACCTGTTATATCAGTGGCGTTAATTGCCCACTCACCGGCTGCATTAATCGCGACGTTTTCAACCGTGACTTTATCCCCGTTCTCATCAGTAAATACCACAGTAGCTGTTTGGTTAGCATCAGCCTCTTCTATTACGCCGCTTACAACTACATCACCTTGCTCTGCGGTATTAATAACGGCGTCATCACCTGTTGCAACATCAATGCTGGTTACGGCGGTTTTATCGTGAGTGGCGGTGTCTGTATCGGTTGCTGTATTCCCTGCTACATCACTTACTGTGGCTGTGGCGGTTAATTCGCCATCGTTAAGGTCTGATACATCTGCGCCTGTGATTGTGTACGCTTCATCAGTAACTAGTGCACTGAAAGTTTTAGTATTTGTGCCATCACTAACTACTACGGTAACCGTTTGGCCATCTTCAACACCTAATGCGGTGCCGTTTATGGTTACATTTGTGTTTTCGCCATTGCCGTTAATAACGTTATCGGCTGTATCTTGTATTTCAACGGTTACATTGGCGTTGGTGTCTTTAGTAAAGCTGGTTTTGTTTGTGGCTAAATTGCCTTCAACGTCTAATGCGCTAACGCTAGCTTCAATTTCACCATCGGCAAGCGTTGTTATGTCTGTTGCATTAACTTGCCATTTTCCATCTGCGTCAATAGCGACGTTTTCAACTGTAACTTTTTTACCGTCTTTATCAGTAAATACCACGGTGGCTGTTTGATTTGCATCGGCTTCTTCTATTACACCGTTTGCTACCACGCTTGATTGCTCTGCGCTATTAATAACGTTGTCGTCACCGGTTGCTGCAATAATGCTGGTAACGGCTGTTTGGTCAATAATTGCGGTATCTTGGCTGGTTGCTGTATTGCCAGCTAAGTCGCTTACCGTGGCTGTGGCTGTAATTTCACCATCGTTAAAGGCTGATAAATCCTTATCTGAAATTGTATATGCTTCACCAGTCACTATTGCAGTAAAGGTTTTAGTTGTTGTGCCATCGGTTACTGCTACTGTAACCGTACGACCATCCTCTACACCAACCGCTGTGCCTGTAATTGTTACAGCTGAGCTTTCGTTGTTGCCGTTAATAACGTTATCGGCTGTATCGTTAATATCGACTGTTACAGTAGCTGTGGTGTCTTTGGTAAAGGTGGTTGAGTTTGTGGCTAAATTGCCCTCAACGTCTAATGCGCTAACGCTTGCTGTAATTTCACCATCAGCAAGACCTGTTATATCAGTGGCGTTAATTGCCCACTCACCGGCTGCATTAATCGCGACGTTTTCGACCGTGACTTTCTTACCGTCTTTATCGGTAAATACCACGGTGGCTGTTTGATTTGCATCGGCTTCATCTATTACACCGCTTACGACTACATTACTTTGCTCTGCAGTATTAATAACAGCGTCATCACCTGTTGCAACATCAATGCTGGTTACAGCGGTTTTATCGTGAGTGGCTGTATCTGTATCGGTTGCTGTATTACCTGCTACATCACTTACTGTGGCTGTGGCGGTTAATTCGCCGTCGTTTAGGTCTGATACATCTGCGCCTGTGATTGTGTACGCTTCATCAGTAACTAGTGCACTGAAAGTTTTAGTATTTGTGCCATCACTAACTACTACGGTAACCGTTTGGCCATCTTCAACACCTAATGCGGTGCCGTTTATGGTTACATTTGTGTTTTCGCCATTGCCGTTAATAACGTTATCGGCTGTATCTTGTATTTCAACGGTTACATTGGCGTTGGTGTCTTTAGTTAGTGTTTCGGTATTTACCGCTTCATTGCCGGCGTTATCAAATACGCTAACACTTACTGTTACGTCACCATCTGCAAGTGAGCTTATATCTTCGTCACTTACTTCCCATGTGCCATCGGCATTTATGGTTACATTATCAACGGTTACTTTTTTATCGTCTTTATCTGTAAAGGTTACGGTAATGCTGTTTGTTGATTCTACGTCATCAACTTTACCGCTTACACTTACCGCTTCGTCTTCTGCTGCGTTTATTACTGAGTCTTCAAGCACTAGCGTTGTACTGGCTTGGGTGTCTTTTGTGAAGTTGAGGGTGCTTGTTGCTGGATTACCCGCTATATCTTGCGTGCTTACATCTACTGTGTAATCGCCATCTGATAAAACCCGTAAAATAGAGCTATTAAGCTCCCAGTTACCCTGCGCATCTACGGTGGTTGTAGCGGTAAACAACTCATCACCGTTATTGTCTTTTAGTACAATATCAACTTCTTGTCCTGACTCTACATCACTAATTGTGCCACCAATTTTTGCTGTTGCTTGCTCTTGTTCATTAATAAATGCGTCATCACCTACATTTACGTTAATTGTGGCTTGGGTATCTTTAACTAATGTTGTGCTATTTACTGCTTCGTTACCTGCGTTATCAAACACGCTTACACTTGCTGTAATGTCGCCATCGGCTAATTCGCTAATATTTGCAGCGGTAACAGACCAATTACCATCACTGTCTAAAACAATGTTTTTAATTGTCTCTGTTTTACCGTTTTGATCGGTAAAGGTAACCGTTATATTGTTGGTTGACTCTACGTCATCTACTTTTCCGCTAAGTGCTACGGCTTCATCTTCGGCTGCATTAATAAGCGTATCTGCAAGCTCTATGGTGGTAGTTGCTTGGGTGTCTTTTATAAATTCTGCACTATTAACCGCTTCGTTACCTGCGTTATCAAATACGCTTACACTTGCGATTACTTCACCATCGGCTAGTTCGCTAATATTTGCAGCGGTAACAGACCAATTACCATCACTGTCTAAAACAATGTTTTCAATTGTCTCTGTTTTACCGTTTTGATCGGTAAAGGTAACCGTTACATTGTTGGTTGACTCTACGTCATCTACTTTTCCGCTAAGTGCTACGGCTTCGTCTTCTGCTGCATTAATTACGTTATCGGCAAGTTCTAGCGAGGTGGTTGCCTGGGTATCTTTATTAAATGTAGTGTTGTTTACAGCTTCGTTGCCTGCGTTATCAAATACGCTTACGCTTACTGCAATTTCGCCATCGGTAAGTGTACTTATGTCACTTGGGTTTATTTGCCAGTTGCCATCGCTATCTACATCAACTTTTGCAGTAACTGAGTTGGTGCCGTCACTAAATGTAACGGTTACTTCTCGTGTAGCTTCAACATCGGTAACTGTACCGCTTATAATTACATTGCTTTGCTCGACTGCATTCACTACATCATCGTTTTCAGCGACTTCTATTGTGGTACTGGCTAGCTTATCGTGCTCGGCAGTGTCGTTACTTGTAGCGGTATTACCTGCTACATCGGTTACAGTAGCTGTTGCGGTTAATGTACCATCATTTAAAGCTGATACATCAGCATCTGTAATTGTATAAGCGCCGTTAATTACTTCAGCAGTAAATGTTTCAGTATTTGTGCCATCACTCACAACTACTGAGACTGTTTGACCGTTTTCAATGTTAGTTACATCACCTGTAATGCTAACAACTGTATTTTCTGAGTTGCCATTAATTACATTATCGCCTGTATCGTTTATATCTACAGTTACACTGGCTAGCTGATCTAATAAAACAGTGTCGTTTGCTGTGGCTGTATTACCCGCTAAGTCTAAAACAACGGCAGTGGCTGTAATTGTGCCGTTATTTAAGCCCGATATATCTACATTTTCAAAACTGTATTGACCGTTAGTAACAGTGCCTATTAATTCAATGTCTGGGTTTTCACCGTCAGATACGGTTACTGTAATTGATTGACCATTTTCTATGTTTTCAACTGCGCCGGTTATGGTTATTTGCGAGTTTTCGTTACTGCCGTTAATAACACCGTCGTCTGTTTGTGCAATATTTAAAGTTACGCTGCTTAGCGTGTCTTTTGTAAAAGTAAGCTCTGAATTTGCAGGGTTCCCAGCTGAATCTGTGACTGCTACAACTGCGTTAATTTGACCTTCGGCTAAGTCAGCAATTTGATCAGTAGTAACTTCCCATGTGCCATTATCGCTAACGATAGCAGTTATTACTTTAGACACACTATTGCTGTCGGTAAGCGTTAATGTAACTTCTCGCCCTTGCTCTACATCTACAGTATTACCCGTTAACACAGCACTCGCTTGCTCTAAGCTATTAATTACTTGATCGTCATCAGACAGTGCAATATCAATTTCTGCTAGCTTGTCTAATTCAACTGAATCTTGCGCTGTTACAGGGTTGCCTGCTTTATCAGATACGCTAGTTGTAGCGGTTAATGTGCCATCGTTAAGATTGCTTGCATCAATCGGATCGGTCACGTATTCGCCGTTGGTCACTGTTGCAGTTGTAGTTACAGCTGGGTTAACGCCATCGCTAATGCTTACCGTAACCGTTTGGCCATCTTCAACGTCGGTAACCGTACCGCGTACAATAATTGCCGCGCTTTCGCCGTTACCGTTAATTACTGAATCGGCTGTTTTATCAATACTGGTGGTGATGGCTGCCGTGTTATCAAGCTCGACTGAATCTTGTGCTGTTACCGGGTTGCCTGCTTTATCAGATGCAGTCGCAGTAGCGGTTAATGTGCCATCATTAAGGTTGCTTGCATCAATCGGATC